>JAEUVR010000459.1 GCA_016786785.1 Chitinophagaceae bacterium | reverse complement strand
GCCGTTCTCATAGAGAGGAGAACCAGGTTTAGCGGTCCGGAAACTTTCAAAGGCCAGTCCCCCGTGCATCAACCCCTCCCAGTTGTTGTTCGGATCCTGGTAGATCCGCCAGCTGATCCCCGCCTTCTCCAACACATCCGGCAGGGTATCCCATTTGAATGCATTGCCGAGATAGGTATAACCAGGCTTGGGCATCTTACCGCTTACCCTGCACCGACGGTTCAAAGGTTCCGAATCCTGGTCGGTGCAATTAATACCGGCAGCCCTTTTTTCGGGATCGAAATTAGAGCCCGACCAAAATACGATCCGGTTAGGATCGGTGCCTGTCGCCACAGAGCAATGGTATGCATCGCTAATGGTAAAAGATTCAGCCAGCGCATACTGAAACGGGATCTCTTCGCGGGTATAGTAAGCCATCGAATAAGGCGTTTTGAACAGGGGCCAGAATCCGTATTTTCCCTGGTTCCATGCAGCCTGCATATCAGCAAAACCATGAGGGGTGCCTTTGACAAATGCTGCGTTTGAAGTATTCCTACGCGCCCGGTAAGGAGGAACGATCTTCTTGCCATCCGACTGGTAAAAAACTCTCTGGCCGCTTTCCAGCGGGATCGGGAACCGGTCGCCAAAGCCCCTTACGCCCTTCATCGTTCCAAAATAATGATCGAAGGAGCGGTTCTCCTGCATCAGGATCACGATATGCTGCACATCCTTTATAGATCGCGTGGCATTATAGGCTTCCACCGCCAGCGCTTTTTGAATTAAAGCGGGTAACACGGTCGAGGCCATGCCGGCGCCGGCGGAAAGTTTTAAAAATTTTCTTCGGTTGAGCTTAGACATCGATGGTATGATTTATGAATTTCTTACCCGGCGTTATTTAATCATAGATCCCGGATCGTCTCATTAAAGTAATAACGGATCGTATCCGCGCCCGAGCGCTCTGTCCTTACCCATTTTTCATTGCTGAGCGAAGGCGAAGCTATTCCCGCTCCTGCAGTCATACTTTCATTGGTAATCGTTCTGGCTTCATCCCATAGGCCCGCGTCGATAAAACTTTGCAATAAAGCCCTTCCTCCTTCTATCATCACGCTGGTCATTTTTAAGGTATATAGCGCAGACAACAATTGACTGATCAGGTCCTCATTTTTATCCAGCCGCCAGTACATAAGATTGCCCTGCTCTTCCTGCCTGTGCGCATTAAAAATAATTGTTTTCGCCTGCCCGTCGAGCAGCCTGTGTGAACCAGGGATGCGCAACTCCATATCCAGGGCGGCGCGTACCGGACCGGGCCCGTTCCACAAACGATTGGTCAGGGAAGGATTGTCATAGATCGCCGTATGCGTTCCTACCAGCAAAGCCGCTTCTTCGCTTCTCCACTTATGGCTTTTCCGGTTTGTTAACGGATCGCTGATGTACAGCCGGGAATAATCGGGGCCGGCAATCTTCCTGTCGCCGGTTTCCGCCCATTTCAGCAATACATAAGGCCGTTTCTGTTTATGAAAAGTAAAAAAACGCCGGTTCAAAAAAGCGCATTCTTTTTCCAATACGCCCGATACCGCTTCCACTCCGGCAGCCAACAATTTGCGCATACCTTTTCCGTCCACTTCAGCAAAGGGGTCGAGGCAGCCAATATATACCTTAGGTATTTTATTTTTGATGATCAGGTCGGCGCAGGGAGGGGTCTTGCCGTGATGCGCGCAGGGTTCAAGAGAAACATATAGGGTGGATTCGCTGATGAGCGGCCGCCATTCTTCCGGCACGCTGTTCAGGCAGTTCACTTCGGCATGCCCCTCGCCGTATGCCTGGTGGTAGCCCTCTCCGATGATCCGGTTTTCATGCGTCAATACCGCTCCTACCATGGGATTAGGGGATACCCGCCCGGCGCCCAGGGCAGCCAGTTCAAGACAACGGCGCATGTATGTTTCATGAATAGTCAAAAGAACGGATCCATTGATCGTCAAAAGTATGAAACGAAAATCAATTAAGTTTGCCATCATGACCCTTCACGAAGCCAACCAGCAATTGTTGTCTGCCTTATCCGGCATATATGAGCAGCGGGAAGCAGCTAATATTGCCGATTGGGTGATGGAGAACGTAACAGGCATGCAAAAGGCGGATCGCGTGATCCGCAAGTCTGATCCGGCGCCGGACGATCAGTTGAAACGCCTGGAAGACTATGCTGAAGCATTGAAGACCTGCAAACCCGTACAGTATGTTTTGCAGGAAGCCTGGTTTTATGGGATGAAATTCTTTGTGGATGAGCGCGTACTTATTCCCAGGCCCGAGACGGAAGAACTTGCGGAAATGATGATCAACTACTGCAAGGAGCGTCCCAACAACCGCCAGGAGCGGCTCCGTTTACTGGACATCGGAACAGGTAGCGGATGCATTGCCGTCGCCTTAAAAAAAAAGCTGCCCGATGCGGAAGTTTACGCCTGCGACATCAGCGAAGCGGCGCTGGCCGTAGCCAAAAAGAATGCGTCCCGGCATGCGACGAATATCTCCTTTCTTCATCTTGATTTCACTGATCCGGGCGCCTGGGAGCGGCTCCCGGAAATAAACATACTGGCAAGCAATCCGCCTTATATACCGCTTTCCGAAAAGCAGTCCATGCATCAGAATGTAACCGGCTACGAACCCCATACCGCCTTATTTGTACCCGATGAGGATCCCTTATTATTTTATAAACATATCGCAGGATTTGCCGCTAAGAAATTATTACCGGGAGGAGCTGTTTTTGTAGAAGCCCATGAGCTGCTTGCGCGGGAAACGGCCAAGGTTTTTACCGATAAAGGATTTACGGCGGCGATACAAAAAGACATGCAGGGAAAAGAGAGGATGATTAAGGCGGTATTTTCATAAATACGGCGGTCGATGCGGGCGCATTGATCAGGGAGCCGATTTATCGACCATCAAGACAGTGCGTGCGCCCAGTTCACGCGCTATCCGCATTACGGCGACCACTTCATCTACCGGCACCTGTTTATCCGCATTGATCGCAATGGTAGCATTGGCGGAATCCCTGGCGACAAAGGGTTGAAGATATGCCCGGAGCTCTTCCTGCTGAACGGTTTTGCCATTAATGATATAATGTTTATTGATGTCGATGTTCACCACCACGTTTTGTTTGGTTTTGGTGTCGCCTTTCGCTTTAGGATTGGAGAGCTTGATCACGTTAGGATTTGCCAGCGTGGCGGCAATAAGAAAGAACATCAGCAGAATGAACAGGATATCATTCAGCGGGCCTGTGATCACTTCTGCGGTTGGTCCGTTTTTCTTTCTAATGTTCATAATGTTTTTTTCAATTTAATAAAGCATTACGCTGGCCGGAACCAAATATTGGTTATCAGGATGAGCGCTTGCCTTTTACTTACTGCCTCTGCGCAACCATCCCGCGCTTTCTTAATACTACCTGGTAGGCTCCTGTAATATGTCCACGAATTCGGCGCCCGAAGCTTCCATTCTATTTGCTGTTTTATCGATCTGGGTGTTCAGGTAACTCCAGGCGATATAAGCCAGAAGGCCTATGATCAACCCCACTGCCGAGGAGATCAGTTTGGTGTAGATCCCATCGGCCATGGACTGAATGGTAAAT
>JAEUVR010000458.1 GCA_016786785.1 Chitinophagaceae bacterium | reverse complement strand
GCCGTTCTCATAGAGAGGAGAACCAGGTTTAGCGGTCCGGAAACTTTCAAAGGCCAGTCCCCCGTGCATCAACCCCTCCCAGTTGTTGTTCGGATCCTGGTAGATCCGCCAGCTGATCCCCGCCTTCTCCAACACATCCGGTATGGTATCCCATTTCAACGAGTTGCCATAATAGCTATAACCGGGATCTGGCATCTTGCCCCTTACCCTGCACCGATGGTTCATGGGTTCCGAATCCAGGTCGGTGCAATTAATACCGGCAGCCCTTTTTTCGGGATCGAAATTAGAGCCCGACCACAACATGACCCGGTTAGGGTCGGTGCATGTTGCGGCAGAGCAATGGTATGCATCGCTAATGGTAAAAGATTCAGCCAGCGCATACTGAAACGGGATCTCTTCGCGGGTATAGTAAGCCATCGAATAAGGCGTTTTGAACAGGGGCCAGAATCCGTATTTTCCCTGGTTCCATGCGCCTTGCATATCATCAAAACCGTGAGGGGTGCCTTTGACAAATGCTGCGTTTGATTTCTTCTTATGCGCGCGATAAGGAGGAACGATCTTCTTGCCATCCGACTGGTAAAAAACTCTCTGACCGCTTTCCAGCGGGATCGGGAACCGGTCGCCAAAGCCTCTTACGCCCTTCATCGTTCCAAAATAATGATCGAAGGAGCGGTTCTCCTGCATCAGGATCACGATATGCTGCACATCCTTTATAGATCGCGTGGCATTATAGGCTTCCACCGCCAGCGCTTTTTGAATTAAAGCGGGCAACACGGCCGAAGCCATGCCGGCCCCGGCGGAAAGTTTTAAAAATTTTCTTCGGTTGAGCTTAGACATCGATGGTATGATTTATAAATTCCTAATACGCTAAAATGCGCAGGTAAGATAACCATTTTATACAGCCCTGCCGCGGGTATTCCTTAATGGCAACGACTCAGTTTCAGTCTTAACGCCTTATGCGGCCGCGGGTAAAAATTCAAAATGAGTCGCTACTTCCTAACTTTAGCGCTTCTCATCAAACAAGATCAGCGCAGTAATGAAGTATTTGTTTTTTTTATTTTTATCGACAGGCGTTCTCCATAACGCATTTGCCCAGGTTGGCGATACAACGCAATATTACCTGAAATACAGGGCAACGGGCATCCTCAACAACACCAATGATACCCGCTCGCAAGTGCTTACCAATGCGCTTGCCCTGAGCCTTACCCGGAAAAAGATCGAATTAAACAGCAATAACATATGGATATACGGACGCCAGGACAAACAATTGACGAATAATGATTTCACCTCTACGCTCAACCTGGATTTTCTCAAAGACCTGCAGCGTTTCTATTACTGGGGACTGACCAATTTTACCGCCAGTTATTCCCTGAAGATCAACCGGCAGCTACAGGCCGGCGCCGGCGTCGGCTATAGCGTTCTTAATAAACCCGGAATATCGCTGATCCTCAGCGATGGCATTCTGTATGAAACCAGCGAGATGCAACCACAGCCAACAACAACCGAGAAATACCACACTTTCAGGAACTCATTTCGCATCAAACATAAACTGGCATTAAGCAAGCGTCTTTCCTTAGACGGCGCTCATTTCTGGCAGCCCTCGCTGTCGCGCTTCGATGATTACTTCATACAGTCTTCTTCAAGTCTTTCTTATCAGCTGCGGAAATGGCTCGGCCTGACTACCGCGATCACCTACAATAAACTATCCCGTACGCGAAGAGAGAACCTGCTGATCAGTTTCGGGCTTACCGCAGAGACCAGCTTCTGATGGCGTCAATCTTCCTGTTGCGCCCAAATGCCTTATCAGGCAATAACTGATATACATTGTATTATAACAGTGTCGTCTACCCTGAATAATCTTTCCGGTATTGCGGCGCTTTTCTCATCCGAGACGCTTGCTCGTAGGCATAAGCCATAGCAATCAAAGCAGGTTCTGTATAGGCGGCGCTAAAAAAAGATATTCCTGACGGCAACCCTTTTACCGATCCCATAGGAATAGTGATATGTGGGAAGCCGGAGATGGCGGCTGGGGTATTAAAAGAAGGGCCGGTTCCATAATCGCCGTTGATAAGGTCTATGCAGCAGGCTACTCCATGGGTAATGCCCGAGAATGCGTCTATCTTGTGTTCTGCTAGCAGGTCGGCAATGATCTTACGGGAACGCAATACCTGCGTCAAAGCGTCTTTATATTCGCCGCTGCCCAGATCTCCTTTCTCATTACTCTGAACCAGCAGTTCCTGTTTAAAAAATGGCATGGCAACGGAGTCGTTGGCTTCATTAAAGGCAATAACATCTGCGATCGAGCGAACTCTTGCGCTGGCGCCGGCAAGATAGCGGTTAACGCCATCTTTAAACTCATACAGCAACACAAGCATTTCAGCATTGCCAATAGGATCCAGGGCCTTAAGCAACTCCACTTCTACTATGGTCGCGCCCTGCTCCTTAAGAATATTGATCGCTTCCCGGAATAATCCGCCGGTAGCTAAACGGCTTTTGGTATGCGTTGGATCAATGCCGATACGTTTTCCCCTAAGGCCATTCTTATCCAGAAAAGGCGTATAATCCGTCAGCGCCTTCCCTGTACTTTCTTTGGTTATTGTATCCGACGGATCTACTCCGGTAAGAGCGCCCAATAAAATAACGGCGTCCTCCAAAGTCCTGGCCATTGGGCCTGCAGTATCCTGAGTGGCAGAAATAGGAATAATTCCCGATCTGCTCCATAAGCCCACCGTCGGCTTGATAGCAGCCAGGCCATTTACAGAAGCCGGCGATACGATAGATCCGTTCGTTTCAGTGCCGATGCTTATCGCACACAGGCTGGCGGCTACGGCGGCGGCCGAACCAGAGCTGGAGCCGCAGGGATTGCGATCTAAAATATACGGACATCTGGTTTGTCTGCCGCGGCTACTCCATCCGCTTACAGAACGGTTGCCCCGGAAGTTTGCCCATTCGCTCAGGTTTGTTTTGCCGAGTAATACGGCGCCGGCGGCGCGCAATTGTTTTATGATAAATGCATCTTCTTTTGCTTTATTGCCCGACAATGCCAGGGCGCCTGCAGTAGTCATCATCTTATCCCCGGAATCGATATTGTCCTTGATGAGCACGGGAATGCCATGCAAGGGACCCCTTATCCGGCCTTGTTTCCTTTCTTTATCCATAGCCGCCGCGATAGACAGGGCATCCGGGTTTATTTCGATCACTGCATTTAATGACGGCCCCTGCCGGTCTATTGCTTCGATGCGTTTGAGGTATCCCCTGGTTATGTCGGCAGCGCTCAGCGCGCCTTGCCGCATTTTCTCCTGTAATTGATTAATAGAAGTTTCCTCGAGGTTCCTGAAGGGATATTCGGCCGGATTCGCATCCGCGCCGCCAGCAAGCAGCACGCCCATACCCGATAAGGATCCGGCTTGCAGAAATTTTCTTCTGTCCATAAAAAGCTTTGTATCAAAATACGCAGATTGCAGGAATTTCACAGGAAATATTCACCCATACAAAAACCGGATCAGTATAAGCAGTCTACAGAAAGTCAGGGAGGACCTCTTTTCATATAAAACCCAATACCCGCATAATCCTATAGATACCAGGCAGGAAAATGCCATTAGAGATCTTCGGCGCCTGTTCCGGTTGTTTACAATATCCTGATCGTTTACTACCGGCCCGGCTTCTTTTAAAATTGTACGCCTGTTTGATGTGTTTAGAATGGCGCGCTTTCCCGATTTTGTCATTTTTTTCCCAAAATGACCCTGAAATCAGGCTTTCTATTTACTGAAACCCGCTATGGCGCTGCATTTTGTTTTTGGCGCCAATTTCGTTATATCCTAATCGGTTTTTCATAGGATATTGGATTTAAAACGGGCTGGATTTCTATCCGGCCCTTTTTTATGTTATTAAAGCGCGCAGCGAATCTACTATACAGCGCAATCGACCAAGGATTGGTCATTCGCTACTCAGCGTCATTAAAAGGCGCAACCCGCGCTATGCAAGCAACGCCGGCGCCGGATCAGGCCGGGTTTTTCCGCTTGAAAAAAGGCAATTGAACGGTTTTATTGGTAATGAACGGGCGCGCCCAGAAGCCAATGCTCAGGATATACGCCAGCGTAATATAGATCAGCAACATTCCTGTCTGAAGCCCCCATCGATCGCCTATCCATCCGATCGTAATAGGCATTACCGCGCCGCCAATGATACCGGTCAACAGGATGCCGGAATAAGAGCCATGATGTTCTTTGAGAGAGTTTAAGGCCAGCGAGAAAATAATCGGATACATTACCGAAGCAAAAAAGCCCACCATGGGGAAAGCGATCAAAGCTGCGGCAGGGCTCGAAAATAAAGCGATCGTCAGGCTGACTATCGAAAGCGCGGCGAAGCCTATCAATACTTTTCGGCTGTCCATGATCTTTAGCAATAACAAGCCTACTACTCCGCCCGCCGTCATCAGTCCCCAGAAATAAGCGACCGTCTGCGCGCCGGTCGTCTGCGGATCATATCCATGATATACGGAAAGATACTGCGATACCCAGTTGGCAATTCCCTGTTCCGTGCCCACATAACAAAATATCCCTAGGAAGAACAGGATCGCGGTCCGGTTCTTTAATAAGGTAAGATATATTTTCAAAGAGCCCGAAGATTCTTCCTTGCTTAGCTCCACCTTCGGGAACCTGCTGATAAAAACAATAAGGGCCATTGCCACGCAGATCAACGCAAAAACCCAATACATGGCAATCCAGGGAAGTTCGGGAGGAGTAAGCGCCGAAAGGACTGACACGAATGGGCCGGCGCTATCCCCTGCTTTCAGGTTTAGGGCCAGGTAAGAATAAACCAGCGGACTCACAAATGACGCCAGGCCAAATATTAGTTGCGCCATTACCGAATTGAAAGCAAAATGTTCCTCTCCGCCGGCGACGCGCAACAAGGGGTTGATGGCAACCTGGAGCATGGCCATGCCGCACCCTATTAAAAATAGAGAGGCGGCGGCCGTCAGGTAGTTTGGCGTCAGGGAAAGCATTAGCGCGCCCAGGAAAGCAAGTATAAAAGCGGCTACGATAATTTTTTTCTCCCCGTATTTTTCAATGAGTATGCCGGCAGGAATGGACATGACGCCATACGCGATAAAAAAAGCCAGGGGCAGAACAGCCACAAGCGTAAGGCTCAGGTTGAATCCCTTAATAATATCCGGGATGAGCGGACCAATGATATTAGTGAGAAAAGAGATAATAAAGAATATGAGCATAATAAGCCCTACGATAAAATAATTCCTTTTCATATACTTTTATGGTAAATAATTCCAGATGTATTGTAAATCTGGTAATGAAACATGTTCTTTAGTTTTTAAAATCCTAGCTATCGCATGGCTGGCGATAAAGATGAATAAGCAGCCTCAGAAAGAAACCTCATGAAAGAGCGGGGGGAGGCGGTCCCGTTCCTGCCGGTTTTGAGTTGTCTGCAGGCAATGGAATAAATTCATGGTTGTCGGTTGGCGGTAAAATGATCCTTCCCTCCTTCCAGTCGGCCTTTGCCTGTTCAATCCTGTCTTTACGTGAAGAAACAAAATTCCACCAGATAAACCTTTCGCCCAGCGGCTCGCCGCCCAACAACATGATCGTTGACTTTTCTTTTGATACAATTGCCGGATCAACGCCGCTGCTAAATACAAGCATCTGACCAGGCGTATAGGTTTTCCCTGAAACCTCGATATTTCCCTTCGCCACATATACACAGCGTTCTGAATATTCCGCCGGCAGTCCAAACCTGGCGCCTTTTTCAAGCTCAACATGGAGATAAAATAATGGGGAATGCGTTTTCACGCTACTTTTCAATCCGAACGCATTACCGGCAATCAAACGCATCCATACGCCGGTATCAGTGAACACCGGTAAAACATCCGGCTTATAATTTTCAAAAGCGGGCATTGACTCTTCGTCTTTTTCCGGAAGCGCTACCCAGGTCTGGATCATTTCCAACGATCCGCCAGCCAGCGCCGCCGGGTCTTCAAACCTTTCGGAATGGGAGATGCCCTTGCCGGCAGTCATCCAGTTTACTTCCCCCGGCAATATCGCTTGCTCGGCGCCGGTGCTGTCGCGATGCATAACCTGCCCGCCGAATAAATAACTGACCGTAGATAACCCGATATGCGGATGCGGCAAGACATCCATAGATTTTGCTTTCGAAGAAACTATATCAACCGGGCCGGCATGATCCATAAATATGAAAGGACCTACCATTCGTTTTAGCCTGAACGGGAGAATTCTTCGTACATCCATTCCCGGCGCCAGCGAGGCTTTACGCGCTTCGATAACCAGGTCTAACATGACTAATATTATTTTGCGGATTAATTTGCGGAATGCCCGCATTATCCGAACGCTCGGACAGGTTCTTCATGTAATAATGGAAATATCGTCATTTATTATCATATCGGTCATTTCATTTTTTGCCAGGTATACGGTTAAGCACGTTTTTAAGATGGTTTTCGATTAAGTTCGGCAACCTTTTGTAAAATTTAGATAAAATACCAGGAATCGCTTAAGTAAAGATCAGCATTCCCCCCTCCCTCTAATATTCTTGGCTGAAAATCATTTTCCATACCAGTTCACCTTTCTGCTGGCATACATTGCAATGGACAGGATGATGAACAGCCCTATGCTTCCCACGAGCAACGCAGTATCTTCCAGGCGGATCAACACAAAAATAAATCCATACAGCAAGGTCAGTATGCCCGCGAAAATGCCCGCGGACCGCCAATTGCCGAAATGGCCTTTTGCATATAGGGCGACCAGGGCGATCGTGGCCAGCATAGCGATCAGGTAAGCAATATCAAACGAAAGAAACTCGCTGATGGATAAAAGCAGGGTATAGAAGATAACAAGGGCCATCCCTACCAATACATATTGCACGGGGTGAACGGGCCTTTTCTGCATCATTTCCACGATAAAGAACAAGGAGAAGGTCAACCCGATGATCAATATCGCATATTTCACCGTGCGTTGCGCCTTCGCATATTGATCCGCAGGCTGGATCAGGGTTAGCCCGAATGCAAGCGCGCGTTCATCAAACGATGAGTCTTTCAGCACAGTCCCGAAGGGCAGGTTGGCTTTGTTGAAGATCCATGTTGCAGTGAATCCTGAATCGCTTAAGTTTCTTTCCGAGGGAAGAATATTTCCGTCAAAGGACGGACTGGGCCAATCCGACTGTAAGGAAAAAGCGCTGTTTCCGCTTAAGGGAATAAAATGCAGTCTCTCGCTGCCTTTTATCCTGACCTTCGATTCAAACGATATGTTTTTACCAATATCTTCCTTATCCAATACCGCCGCGGCAGACAAGCCAATATCCGCTATATCCTGTTGGGGAAGGCCGGGCGACAGCTCATTATCGGTTCCGTTAAACCGGATGATCATCCTTTCTTCAATGCCTTTAAAATCCGAAAGCCCGTAACATATCCTGATCTCGGACCACTGGATCGTCTGTGGATCGACGTCCTTGGGGATATTGATAACAAAATTTCCCTTGTTGTAAAGCTCGGCGCGGTAAAGCAAGACTTTAAAGATGGAACGCGTTCTGATCTGATGATGAATGGTTCCGGTTACATTAAGGTTTTCGGGGAGGATCCAGAAATATTGAATCGTCTCCACCAGTTTTCCCTGGGCGTCCGTTGCGCTATGCTTAAAAGGAACATATAGAAACGGCCCGCTAAGCGTTTGGGCCGAAGCCCATTTGTTGCCGACTTCCGCGGAAACCTCCCGTTGCCTTATCGCTCTTTCGTCTATGAGATTACTGACAAACGCCGTAGGGATCAGCATTAATAAAATAAGGATTGCAATGGCCGATCCCTTGATAAAGGATTTTACAGATTGCGGCACGCGAATATTTGGCATTTCCATGTTGTCGTATTGTATGAGTGAAAAATTATTTATTCTAAAAGCGCTTTGTATTTCAAAGTATAAGATCAAAAAAATTATTCAATAGACCGGATCATCTTTTCAAGCGCCTCCAGATGGGCTTTGAAAGCCTTTTCCCCTGCCTTGGTTACGGCATAGGTGGTATTGGTCTTACGTCCAATAAAGCCCTTATGCACTTTTATATAACCGTTTTCTTCCAGCGCTTTCAGGTGACTGGCAAGATTGCCGTCGGTTGCCTGGATCAATTCCTTCAGGTCGTTGAAATTTATTGTATCGTTGACCAGCAGCGCGCTCATGATCCCCAGCCGAACCCGGCTATCGAACAATTTATTAAGATTTTCTATCGGATTTTTCATCAGTATCTTTTCCAGTGTTTCAATGGCTTGCCGGAAATTACCATATTAAAGTTTTCATTAAATATGCAAAGAATTATACGCGCATTTCATGCCTGGGCGCTCCTTTCGTATTTCCACCACATCGCGATTCCATATACGATATGCCAGAGGCCGAAGCCTGTTGCCCATACATATAACCCGGAGCCGGGCAGCCAGAGCCCGGCTATCCCTGTGATGATCTGCGCATAACCCAGGTACCGCACTTCTCCCATGGTGTATTTGCTTCCATTCACCAATGCCAGTCCGTAAAATATTAATGATCCGGCTGCCAGCAGATCGTATTGCGCTAAGCCGATCATTCTCCATAATACAAACCCTCCGGCGACCATAGGTAGCAAGGTATTCCACAATAACCGCCGGGAGGCCTTGCCCCAGATCTTTACCCCATCTTTCCTGGCTTTCACCCAGGTGAAGGCGCCGGCGCTGCAAAAGGCGACGATGAAAACAACAACAGCGATAAGGAGAAGCTCTCTTCGCAGGCAGTCGGCGCAAGGGATTGCGCCAGGAGAATCCTGGTAAACCGCGATCCGCTGCCGCGCGGCAAAAGCGCCGGCAAGGGCGCAGACGCCCGCCGAAATACCGCTCCATCCGCTTAAGCTGATGAAGCGGCTGCTGCGTTCCATCATCTTTTTTATGTCCTGTATTGCTTCGAGACCAGTAGCTGAAGTCGCCATATATAAAGTACTTTGAAATACAAAGTAAATAAAAATTTACCAGATGTAATATTATTTGTCATTTATTTTTTTATGCTCTACATCGCTATGCCTAACCGCTTCCATCCCCCGATATTCTCATTTCTGGCCTGATCTGTCCCAAAATGAAACGCTACCAGCCAACAGATTCTCCCAAATCATTGTTAGACAGATGTTTAGAAACTGGCGCCAATTTCGACTCTACTATTTCGGTTTTTCATAGGATATTGGATTTAAACACGGGCCGGATTTCTATCCGGCCTTTTTAGTATATCTGCAATATTCGGATTCGGCCCTTAGACCTGAACAAAGCCATTCGAATGAAACGCTTCGCACAACCACAATAAGAAAGGCGGCCTCCCTGACCGCCTTTCTTATTACATAAACAAAAACCTTATCCCTTGAACATACCAAATATCTTCAGCGCATTTTTATTGTATATCTTTTCCAACACATCGTCGGGGAGGAAGATCCCGTAAATCATCCATCTTCCCTGCAGGTGATGGCTTGGCGCGGGATCAATGTATTCATCATCTGTTTCCAGGAAACGATAATATACGCGGTAGGCTTCAGCATTCGGCGGCGTATCGGTTCCAAACAGGATCCTGTCCTGGTATTTTATCATGAATTTCCTTGCGGTATAAGGCTGCCTTCCCAGTTCGCTGATCCTTGCGTCAATATCTACATACATATTGGGATATTGTTCCAGCCACATGGAAACCCGGCCCAGGTCTTCCGCCAGGTTGCCCATATGCGTAGAAATAAAAATAGTCTTGGGATGTTTAGCGATAACGCGATAGAGTTGAGCGAGTATCTCTTCTTTTGAATAAGGAAACTGATCGCCGTAGTACGACCAGCTGGGATGCGCGCCCAGTTCGTCATAACGTTCATTGTATTCATCAATAGGCGTATGGAAAGCCACTGGATCCGACACATGGATGACCACGGGAATGCCGAGCTCTCCGCATTTTGACCAGATAGGATCGATCCGCGGATCGTCCACCGGAATTACTTTACCGGTCTTATCCTTATATACCAACCCTAACAATTTATTTATTTTCAAACCGCGTACGCCCATCTTTACCGCGCCTTCCAGTTTTTGCGCTTCTTTAACGCCGAAGCTGGCGTCGTCGATCTTGCTGAAATCCGGTCTGAAAAAAACCAGGAACCTGTCTTTCGACACTTTCTGGGAAGCTTCGAGATGCTCTTTGTAAAAGTCTTTTGCAGAGCCTCCATCCAAGCTTACCGCTTTCCATACGCCGGCCTTATCCATTTCCTCCAAGTATTTTTTAGTATTCTCAAGCTTCCCTAAATGATTATGGATATCTATAACAGGGAATTTAGGTTTAAGAATAACGGTCTCCTTAACCACAAGCTGCGTTTTGGGTTTCCAATCCAGCAGCCTGAGGTTGCCCGTTTGCGCCGATAAGCCGTCGCAAAAAAATGCCGGGGCCAACAGAAATAAAGAAGCTATCGAACAGAAGCGTATTTTTTTCATTATCATCATTATTTTAAATGTTAATATATGCATATAAACAGGCCGTCGCCAACCAACGTTCGGGCCTTAAAAGACCAGCGAGGCAAAGCGAAGACAATTAAACTGATTTACAGCTTGTTCTCCTTGTGCACAACAAAAGAAACCCCCGGATCTATTTTCATTTGAGCGACTCCGTTATAAAAGGATTTATTCCTTCCCATTGAATAAACCAGTTATAACGCGCGCTAAGGATTCTTGTTCCGCCTAAATAAAATTACAACAACGTGATCTTCGGATTCGTTTTCCATTTACCCTTGGTAAAATCAGGAAAATCAACCGGCTTACTTTTATCTGCCACGGAAATTTCTGTTATAGGAGAGATAGCTCCGCTGGTTACCGAATCATATACATCCCAATCCGGCATTTTGTTTTCGCGAAGCGCGTTTATCAGCCGGGTCCATACCATCGGCGTCTGCGATCCGCCGCTGCCATGACCGACAATTGCGCCTCCTTTCCTGGGCGGCGGATTGTAGTTTTTCACGATCGGGTGCTCATATTCTTTTAAGTATGGCTCCGCCGGTTCCCATTTGTGCTCTTCCGGGCTCATACCTTCAATATAGATTCTTTTTAAGGTCCTGTCGCCCAGGTAAACGCCTTTTGTGCCCTGGATACGATAATGCTCCCGCGGATGCGGCGTACTCGTGTCATGATTAAGGGTGATCATCTTCCCGTTTACGGTACGGATAAGCGTGGCGTTATAATTGCCCAGCGCAATTTTCTTCTTCGTCAGGGGATGATTTTTATTCTTATAGTAGATAGCCGCATAATCATTAAGCATCCCGCCAAAAGAGCTCATAGAAACCAGGAAATCGATCCGGTCGCCATGGTTAATATCTAAGGCAGGCAGCATCCTGGCCATCGGGTGGTCGGGATAAAGATTGCCGTTCCGGTTAATGGAATGCTGTAAACGCCAGGGTTCTTCCTCGGGATTGAATTTGACATTCCTGAGGTCGTGAATATAACCTGTTTCCGCATGAACAATATCTCCCAGCAAGCCTTTCTGTACCATATTTAATACGGCGAGTTCATAATATCCCTCTAATCCTATTGTCGCCCATTTACCGGTTTTTTCATAGGTTTCCACCAACTCCCAGGCTTCATCCAATGTAATGGCGATAGGAACTTCCGACACGGCATGTTTATCGCTTCTCATAGCAGCCAGGCAAACAGGCGTATGCCATTCCCATGGCGTACTGCAGATCACGGCGTCCAACCTTTCGGTTTCACATAAACGTTTGAAATCCGTGACGCCTTTCCCATAAAGCCTTGGCGTCGGGCGGCCAGATTCCTCGATCCATTTTTTTGCCTGCTGAAGACGTTTAGGGATCACTTCGCAGATGGCGGGCACTTCCACGCCTTCAATGCCCAGCGCGGAATTGAGATGATAGGATCCGCGGCCGCCTATGCCGATAAACCCAAGTCTTACCGGCTTATTATCCTGAAGCCCCTGCGCGGAAGCTCCCTTGGGGAAACCCAGTCCCGATAACATAGCCGCGCCGCCGAGCGCCGCCGTTGCTGAGATCTTTGTAAAATCCCGACGGTTATAATATATTTTACTCATGTTTTTGTTTTCTTAATGATAGATAGATGAAGATGATCATGACAACGTAAGCCGTGGTTTACTTGTTTGCCATTTACCCTTTGTAAAATCGGGAAAGTCAACCGGTCGGCATTTATTTGCAACGGACTGTTCGGTGACAGGCGAAATGGCGCTGCTGGTAACAGAATCATAGACGTCCCAGTCAGGCATTTTGTTTTCGCGCAACGCGGCTATTAACCGTGTCCAAACCATCGGCGTCTGCGAACCGCCGCCGCCATGGCCTTCGATCTTACCGCCTCCTCTTCTTGGAGGGGGATTATAATTGGCAATGATAGAGGGCCTGTTCTCTTCAAGATATTTATCGGCCGGCTCCCACTGGTCTACCTTCGGACTTACTCCTTCCAGGTAGATCCTCCTGGAGCCCTGGTCGGCAATATAAACGCCTTTTGTTCCCTGCAGCCGGGAAAACTCCCGCGGATGCGGGGTGCTGGTATCATGATTAAGGGTGATCATTTTCCCCTGTACCGTGCGCATAAGCGTTACGTTACAATCGCCGAGAGCCACATTCTTTACGGCGTTGGCGACAGCCGAATCTTTGCCATAGTTTAACTCGGCATAATTCTTAAGCATAACCGAACTGGAACTCATCGATACAAGATAATCGAACCGGTCGCCGTGGTTTATGTCTAAGTAAGGCATGATGGACGCCATGGGATGATCAGGATACAGGTTGCCGTTCCGTTCTATAGAATGTTGCAAACGCCAGGGTTCTTCATCAGGATCAAATTTAACTAAACGCAGATCGTGCACATATCCGCCTTCCGCGTGCACGATCTTGCCGAACATGCCTTTTCGTATCATATTCAACACCGAAAGGTTGCCCAAACCCTCCAGGCCGATAGTAGCCCACTTACCTGTTTTTTCATAGGTCTCCACCAGTTCCCAGGCTTCGTCGAGCGTAACGACAATAGGCACTTCCGATACGGCATGTTTATTATTCCTCATCGCGGCCAGGCAAACAGGGGTATGAAATTCCCAGGGGGTACAGCAAATGACGGCATCGAGGTTTTCTTGCTCGCATAATCTTTTATAATCTTCAGGCCCTTGATCGTAAAGCGTCGGCGTTGGCAATCCAGCGTTCTCCACCCAACGCTTTGCCTGGTATAAACGCGTCGGTTTAAGCTCGCAGATAGCGGGCACCTCAACCCCTTCAATGCCCAGCGCGGCATTCAGGTGATAAGCGCCGCGCCCGCCTATGCCGACAAAACCCAGGCGGACAGGCTTATCGCCGCTATGACGCGTCGCGGTATTTTCTGAAAACAGGTTCGCTCCCATAAAAGCGTTATCGCCGGGGGAGCCGCCCGTGGTACGCCTTATAAAATTTCTTCGATCGTACTTTTTATCCATTATATTATAGTTTATGATGTATGATATGCTGGGGTATTGCCCGAAATCATTCTTTTGCCGACGCGTCAAATCTGTTTTCCAAGCAATGTTCCTGCGGCGCTGTGACGCCGCAGGAACCATGACGCAGTCAATATACCTGAGGATAATTTACGGATTTTGTATCAAATTGGGATTAATGATGATTTCGCGTTCGGGCAGCAGGTGAACCGCGCGAGCAGCCGTCGGTTCTACCCTGAAATTAAAATGATCGGAGCCATGCCAGCCCGTATAGGCGCGCACCATCGGAAGGTTGTTCCTGAACAAATCAAATATCCTGTGCCCCTCAATAAAAAACTCAAGACGTTTCTCTTCCAACACCACGCTCAATAAATTATCATGCCCTTTCAGATCGCCCAGGGTATACAGCGCTGCTCCGGATAAACCTGCGCGGGAGCGGATAAGGTTAACATCATCAATAACCGACTGGTCGTTTCCTCCAATCTTTGTATTCGCTTCAGCCCTGATCAGGTACATCTCTGCCAAACGCAAGATCACCGGCGAAGACAGGTTGGCAATACCATCTTGCCAGTTGTACTTATTCATATAATACTTCGGCACAAGACCTCTCATCTTCATTGAGCCGTCATCATTTCGCTGGGGCTCTATAAAACTATTGCGCGCATCTTCGGGATGTTGGCCCAGCAGATCAACAAGCGTTTGGGAAGCATAGGTTTCGGCGTAGCCCGAAAATCCGAAAGGAATATTGTAAAACTGATTGCCGATGGCGTCTTCTCCCCTGTTATCGGAAGGCACATGCCGGATCGCAAAGATGGTTTCAGGATTATTCTCCGGAATAGGAATAAAATATTTTTTATACGGCTCCGTAGCCATTAAGGTATAACGGTGCGAGTCAATGACCTTATTTGCGTATAGGATGGCATTTTCATTATCCTCTTTGTATAAATACACGCGGGCTAAAAGCGCATATGCCGCTTCTTTGGAAGCAAACGAAGCGCTTTTGTCTACCGTCATTAAGGATGCGGCGGCTAACAGGTCGTCAATGATAAAGCCATAAACCTGCTTGACGGAATTACGCGACGGAAGATCGTCTTCTGTATTCATTTTATAAGGCACCCCGGGATTTTCGCCGTTGTTCTGTGGGTAAGGGCGGCCAAACATGCGCACCAGGAAAAAATGCGTCATCGCCCTTAAGAAAAGATTTTCCCCTTTTAACTGATCCAGTTCCGGCGATTCGCCATCCTTAATTGCTTCGATAATCGCATTCGATGAATAAATCGCTTTGTATGCATCCCGCCAGAAATTAGTCACATTATAGGTGGTCGCTAAATGCGTATAGTTATATGTATTCCAAATAGGATCGTTTGTCTGACCGCTTAGCGCCACGTCATCGCTCATGTAAATTGCATTCCAGAACAGGCACAAGGGATAATAAGGCGTCTTTAGCATGGCATAAGCGCCGTAGGTAGCCGATTGAATATCCGTTAATGTAACCAGGGCGGTTTTATCCGATTTACTGGAATAAGGCTCCAGGTCTTTATTACAACCGCTGACAATCGTCAGAAAAATAATTGCAACTATATATCGGTTAATATCTATTGTTTTCATTATAAAAAAATTTTAAGAAGATTAAAATCCAAGGCTGATACCAAACAATACCTTCTTGCTAATGGGATAAGACCCGATGTTATAATCGCCTTTGTCATCTCCGTTGTCGGCAATAATGACTTCAGGATTCATGCCGGGAAACTTGCTTCCCGTCCATAGATTGTCTCCGCTTAAATAGATCTTGGCGTTGGAAAGTTTGAGCCTTTGCAATAACCGGCCCGGCAGCTCATAGCCGAGTGTAATATTCCGTAAACGGATATAACTACCGTCGCCGTACAATAAAGAGGAGGTCTTGGTAGATTGTTTATTCCCGCCAAAAATGGCTTTCGGATAAGTAGCGATATCGCCCGGGTTTTTCCAAATAGTTTCTCCCTTAACTAATTTTCTCACATTAGTAGTCTGCGCGTCGCCATCCGCATATCCGTAACCTGGAATAAGAATACCGCTCACAAAATTGGCAAAAGCAGTCAGGTAAAGGCCTTTATAACTGAAAGTATTCGAAATACCGCCTGTGAAATCGGGCGAAGCCGTTCCGACAAATTTAAGCGTAGCGGTAGAGTACACGTTGCTTGGCGTTACCTTAACCGTTCCGTTAGCGTCAACCTCATCTTTTTCCCATAGCGGATCCCCGTTATCCGGATCAACGCCTATGAACTTCCGCATATAATAGCTATAAAGATCCCGGCCTTCGCTGATCCTGAAATTGCCTGACGAGATATCTTTTCCATCGGCCAGTTTCAAAACCCTGTTCTTATTAAAGGCGATATTAAAATTGGTCTCCCATTTAAATGCCTCTCCATCAAAATTCTTGGTCGTTAAATTTATTTCAATGCCCCTGTTCTTAACGGATCCCACATTGCTTATGATTGACGAATAACCGCTGGTAAAAGCCTTGTTCACTTCAAGTAGAAGGGCGTTGCTGGTTTTATCGTACCAGTCAAAACCAAAATAAATGCGATTCCATAGGACCAGGTCCAGCCCCAAATTAACAGAGCCGGTCTTTTCCCAGGTCAGGTCAGGATTGCCTAACTGAAAGGGATAAGAAGCGGGATTATTTGCATATTGATCGGCATAGCTGTATAAGCCCAGGGATTGGTAATTGCCGATATTGGCATTACCGATCTCTCCATAGCTGGCCCGTAGCTTTAATTGGTTAAGATGGGTCATTTTGCTCATAAACTTTTCATTGCTGATGATCCATGAACCGCCCAATGTAAAAAAGTTGCCCGATCTATGGTTTGCGCCAAACCTGGATGAGGATTCATTTACATAGGAGCCCACTATAAAATACCGGTTGTCATAATTATAATCAATCTGAACCAATCCTTTTCCAAAAGCATTCTCTTCCTTGTTGCCTGGACCGTCCCCGCCTGTCATGGTGGCTTCCGACCGCCCAACATAAGCTGCGGCATCCATCACATGCAAGCCCGCGGGAATATTGTTGCCCAAAAGGGTATTGCCGTCAAAAACATTTGTCTCGCCTTCCAAAACTGCAATGGCGCTGATGCTGTGCACGCCAAGATCTATATTGTATCTTAACCGGTTGGAGCTGATCAGATTCCTGCGCGAATTGATCCAGTTTTGCAGTATCCCTATGCCATTTCCCGATTTCGAACGCACATCATAATACAATTCTCTTTTACGGTTATTAAAGCTAATACGGTTGGCGGTAGTGAATACCAGGTTGGGGAGGATCGTATAGTCAAGGTTAAGATCGACATCTACGGCGTTTCCCTTAGCGTAATCAAAATTGTACTGCCAGTCGTAGATATAACTTCTATATTCTCTTCCGACCCAGCCGGGCTCTGAGCCAATCTTGATAGAGCCATCCGGATTATAAGGATTGTCCCAGGGAATATTTCCCGTAGCGCCGATATTAGCGCCGTATCCTCCCGACGCATCATTTTCTGAATCGGTGAAACTGCCGTTGAATTTTGCATTCAGTTTAAATTTCCGGCTAATATTGTGGATAATATTGAAACGAAGATTGTAGGTCTTTCGTTCCGTATGCCTCAGCGTTCCTTCTTCATTATAATAGTTGCCCGAAACATATACTTTTGTTTTCTCTGAGCCTCCCGATACTGAAAGTCCATAGCGCTGGGTCAGGCCTCTCCTGTAAAAGATATCCCACCAATCCGTATCCGTATTAAGCAAACTCTGCGGACGATCTATTTCAAATAATTGCGGAGGATAAAAACTTTTCTGAAACTCATATAACTCACGGCCATTCATCAGCCTGAAGTTTCCCATATCGGCGGCGTTAAAACCAACCGTGCTATTAAAATTAATTTTGTTCTTGCCTGCTTTTCCCGACTTCGTAGTGATAATCACCACGCCGTTAGCGGCTCTTGAACCATACAATCCGGTAGCGGCGGCATCCTTAAGAATAGTAATGGACTCTATGTCCATGGGATCGGCTTCTCCCCCTATTATGCCATCGACCACATACAGGGGATAGGAGCCGGCGGAAATAGAACTGGAGCCCCTGATAATAATATTTGCCTTTGCGTTAGGGTTGCCGCTGCCTTTCGATACCACTATACCCGGCGCCTTACCCTGCAACAAGCTCGTAACATCGCTGGAAGTAACATCATTAAGGCTTTCGCCTGAAACTACGGATACGGAGCTGGATATCTCAGCCAAACGCTTAGAGGTATAACCGGTTACCACTATATCGTCCAGTTTATTTTTATCGCTTAGCTCCATTTGAATAGTTAAGCTAAGCTGATCCCTGACAGTGATTTCCTGCGTCTGGTAGCCAACGAAAGACACTACCAACACAACCCCCTTATCAGGAATTTGTAAAGTAAAGTTCCCGTTGGCATCGGTAGCAGTTCCGGTCTCCATTCCTTTTAATTTTACGGAAGCCCCGCTTAGCGGATTGCCTTCCTCATCAGTTACCCTACCCCGGACGTCAATGGGTAGCGGCGCCCTTACCGTTTCCCTATACGCCTCGTTTTGCGGTTTCAGCTCCACCACCACGGTATTGCCAACAATAGAGTATGTCAGCGGCTGGTCCCTGAAACAAATGTCTAATGCGGTTTTTATGGGAACTTCCTTTACCCTGATGGTCACCCTGGCTGATAACTGAAGCCAGGATTCATCAAAAAAGAACCCGTAACCGGTTTGTTTTTTAATCTTCTGGAATACCTTGATAAGGGTTTCGCTCTTTTCGGAAAGCGTTACTTTCTGCGAAAATCCCATTCCGCTAACCTGTAGAAAGGCGGCTAATAATAGGATAACTGCAAAATTCATGATCAGCAGCGTTTTAGTTGATATCCCGTAAGGGATACGCGGAGTTTTTTGCATACTTTTGAACAGTTTTAGGTTAAACAATAAAATGCAGTTCGTCGAAACAATTGCTAACCGGCTTAACCGGTATGGATAACCTGAACATCTGCCGCCCTGATCCCAACTCAGGGCGGTTCCGTTTATATCATCCGGGCTTCACAGTAATATTGAATTTTCTTTATGTAGGACCGGTCTTTCAAATACTGAAAGCATTTGTTTCCTCCCGGGTAATTCCGAACAAACATTAATGATCCGGCATTACAATTATTTTTCTTCCCTCCACCATGCAACACACCTTGCTTTTTCCAAGTATCTTAAGCGCCTCCGACACATCGGTACTCCTCGATACCTCGCCGCCAAATCTCCTGTCCGGGATCTTTCCCTTATATTCAATATCTACCTCATACCATCGCGATATCTGGCGGAATATGGCAGGCAGACCCGTATTCACAAATGAAAAATATCCGTTCTTCCAGGCCATCACCGCTTCTAGGTCTACATTGTCGGCGATCTGGATGTCCCCCGAAACGCGATTATCGAATTGCCCCTGCTGACCAGGCTGAAGCAGACGGGAATGACTGGCTTTCATTATTTTCACCGAACCTTCGAGCAAGGTGGTCTTTACTATCCTTTCATCTTCATAACTATTCACATTAAAATGAGCGCCCAATACCTCTACCTCTCCCCTTTCCATGCCGTCGCCTGAAATGATTTTCACAATAAAGGGAACCTTCTGACCTTTTTGATCAATGAGCTTATTTCAAAGTATGCTTCTCCCGTTATTTCCACCTTTCTTTCCGTATCGAAAAATGCCGCGGGATAACGGATAGAGGAAGATGCGTTCAACCACGCTTTGGCGCCGGCTGACAATACCAGTTGATACCGCCTCCCACAAGGCGTTGACATGATATTGAATAAAATTTTCTGCTGGCTATCGTTTTCTGTATCGTATATGAGCTGGCCGTCCTTACGGGTTACTTTTGTTTTACCCTGCAAGACCAGCATGCCCATTGCCAGCGCTATCCAATATTATCTGTTTGCCATCTGCCAGCGTAAGTATGGCTCCATTGCTGCCAGGGCCCAGATCATTCTCCTGCTGCGGCGCCGGCTGTTGCGTAATATTTTCTTCCGTATCGTCCTTCCCAGAAAACAGCAAAGTATAGCCGGCAACGCTAACCAATACAATAATGGACGCCGTAACAACGCTTCGGTATAGCGTACGCCGGTTTATGCTTCTTGTAACCCCTGCAACAGGTCCCGCTTGTTTAACCTCCCGCATCATCTTTTCGTATTTCCTGTCCCATTCTTCCCGGTTGTCGCCCGCTTTTTCCTTCCCCTTTTGCGAATATGCCTGAAGCATAGGAATTAAGGCATCCCTATCTCCTTCGCTGGCCACTTTCTGAAGCAATATATCCAGTTCTTCTTTAGAGATATTATTGGAACAATATCGGTCTGCAAGGTATTGCCATGTGTTTTCATTTGTCATTTGCACTATTTCATTATATAAATTATAGATGGGAAGCGCAATAGTAAGACGAAATGAAAAGTAGGTATAACTATGCGGATAAAAATAAAATATATTTCAACTGTAGTAAACGCGCGAATAAAACATAAAGCCAGATCGAACCAATCAGGGCCGCTCCAAAGAACAGCCCTGATTAGTTTTTATCGCTTTTAAATTGAAACAAGAAGATGTCTGGGTTAACTTACATTAAATTAAAATTCATTTAATCATGTAACCCTTCCTAGAACCTGGCGTTTAATCCCAGCATAAAGATCTTCACCGGCGGCGTATTGATGCCTACGCTCCTGTCGAACTCCGGATCTATCCCATGGTATTTGTTTACATACGGAGAGAACAGGATAAACGGCTGCTGCGCGCTGGCA
>JAEUVR010000457.1 GCA_016786785.1 Chitinophagaceae bacterium | reverse complement strand
CCTTTAAGCAAAGAAAGCCGCGACAGGATATTTTTTATTCCTATGCCTTCTGATTTCCTGAGCAGGGCCGGTTCAAATCCTTTTCCATCGTCTTCAATATTCACCGCCACCCCTTCTTCATCTTTCATTAATTGCACGCTGAGCCTTGTAGCGGCGGCATGTTTGATCACATTGTTTACCGCCTCCTGTATAACGCGGTATAAGATGGTCTCTGTCTGTTGCGGCAGTCGCTCGCTGAAGCCTGCAACATCCAGCGACGTTTGCAGGCCGGCGCCATTGATCTTATAGAGGAGATCCTTCACCGCCAGCGGCAGGCCCTCTTTTATAAGGGCTTTCGGCATTACCCGGTGAGAAAGGCTTCTCATTTCGTCGTAACCATCATTAAGCAGCGATAGCGACCGGGCCGTAAGCTGGCGGGCTTCGGTATCCTGCTCCTGCCGCTCGTATGCATGGTTAAGGTTTATCAACGCGGCCGACAGCATCTGTCCCACGCCGTCATGAAGATCGGAAGCCAGCCGGCGACGCTCCCGCTCTTCGGCAACGAGTACCGCCCTGGCGGCTTCCTGTTGCTGCCGGCGCCGCTCTGTCTCAAGGCGCGCTTCGGCCTTCAGCTTTTTTCGATTCAATATAAAATAAACAAGACCGGCGCCGGCGAAGATCAATACGACGAGCGCAGCCAATAACAGGTTGCGTTGTTTCAGCTTCAGCTTCTGGATCGCGCTTTCCTGGCGAAGCATGTCGATCTGCCGCTCCTTCTTCTCCGTTTCATACCGGGCCTGGTAACCGGCGATGGTCTTCATTTTTTCTTCCTCAAATAAAGAATCCTTGATGACGGTATAGCGCACATGTTCTCTCCAGGCATTCCGAAAGTCGTTCCTTACGGCATAATACTCGCTCAGCAGTTTCGAGGCGTCCATAGCCTGCTGCGGAGCATGTATTTTTTCTGCGATATGCTTTGTTTCGGTCAGCGCCCCGACGGCTTTATCGTAAGCTCCTTCCGCGGCAAAAACCTTTGCGAGCTGGATCAGCGCAAAAGCGATCTCTTTTTTGTTATCATACGCACGGTGCCCTTTCAATGATTGCTGAAGATAGGCCGTCGCTTCTTTCCGCCTTCCCGTTTCAAAAAAAGCCATCCCTGCATTTGCCTGCGCCACCGGGAGGTATTGCAGGTTGTTGCTGGCGGTAAATGCTTTTTCAGCCAGGAGGGAATAGTACAGGCAACTATCGTATTGCTTTGTATAATAATACACCGAACCAAGGTTGGCTTCGCAAAATGCGATCTCTTCCGCGCTGCCCAGTTCGCGGTATACCTGGTAGGCTTCCTGGTAATGCCCGATCACTTTGTCGTAGGCTCCCTGGGCTTTAAAAAGAATGCCGAGGTTCACGCTTACCATGGCCAGCTTTTCCCTGTCCTGCGCGGCTTTGTACCGGGTATAGGCTTCGTTGTAAAAATCAATGGCTTTGGTAAAGTCGCCCATCTGATCGTAGATAATGCCAATATTGTTGCAGGTATTTGCAATCCCCTCCTCATCATTAAGCGCTTTCCGGATTCCGAGCGCTTCCAGCGCGACATTCAGCGCTTTCTGGTAATCTCCCTGCGCCTCGAAGACGATCCCGATATTATGAAGCGCTTCGGCCTCATAACGCTTATCGCCTTTTTCACGGGCGGCGTCAAGCGCCTTATACCCGAAATACTTCGCTGAATCGGGATGATGGAACCGGTAATTCCAGCATTGAAGGAGCCATGCTTTTACCTGCTTTGTAAAAGCGGTCGTATCTGTATTGCCGTTATGAGCGTAACTGTTTCCTGTAAAAACAAGCGCCAGGATGAGTAGCCGTATACGCATCAGAGTAAGTTATTTTTCAGGAAGATAGAAAAAAATCCATAACTTGATTTTTTCAGATTCAACATGCCAATAACAATATTACTTGTAGACGATCACCGTATTTTGCTTGACGGGTTAAGGTATATTCTTCGCGAAAAGGAATATCTGAATATTAAAGCGACTGCCGACTCAGGAGCGGAAGCATTAAAACTGCTTGAGCAGGATAGTTTTGACCTCATGATCACGGACTATTGCATGCCCGACACTGACGGACTGACCCTGATAAAGCGCGCACGCGACCTTTCGCCGGGTATGAAGATCATTGTGTTGAGCATGGTGGACCCGCCCGAAGATATCCGGGACATTATGCTTGCCGGGGCGGACGGTTATATACTGAAAAAATATGCGCGCCAGGAACTCTTTTATGCTATTGATACCGTAATGGATAACCGCCAGTACTGGAGCCCTGAAGCGAGCAAGGCGCTGCTGAACGACCGCCGCACTGATGAACCATCCATCCTCACGGCGCGCGAGCTGGAGGTGCTACACCTGCTTACCCAGGAGCTTACCAGCCGGGAGATCGCCAGCCGGCTTTTTATAAGCGAACGCACCGTAGAAACACACCGGAAGAACCTTCTTCGCAAAACCGGCTGCGCCAGCGCCGTCGGGCTCATCAAATATGCTTATACCCATAAATTGATCTGATCTGCCGTTTTTTCTAACTACGTATTTGTACGGATGCCAAAATCCGTACTTATGGGGCTGTTATTCAATGTATAAGCGCTCTATTTTTACCACCGGGGAATTCCGGCGCGTCCTGTGCAATCGGTTTTTTTCCAATATCAACCAAACACCTTAACCCAAGAATTATGAAGATCCTTTTTGCTATTCTGCCCTTATGGTTCGCTACCAGTTTATTTGCCCAGAAAACCGATAAGCCCGACCGGTTGTATGATATGGGAGGGAAGATCGAATCTATGAAGCTCACCGAAGCGGGCGTACTCATCGTAGTCGGCGGCGGAGGACTCGCAGGTATTAAAGCCGGCGAAGCAAAGCCCCATTTTATTTTCAAAGAATATGGAAAAGTGAAAGAAGAAGAGCTCGAATATGTGCCTTCATCGCCCTACCTGATCGTAAACCAGGGCGGAATGCTGATCCAGAAAAAAACCGTTATCGACTACGTGTCGGGCAAACAGTTATTCGCCACCGAAGAGAATGGCTGGAAAACCCTTACCGGCCTGGACGTAATGCTGCCCCAGAATAAACTGGTTGTCAGCGGAACCCGCAATGCCAAAGCAGGCGGGGCCGTAGCCGTAGGATTGTACGACCTCGAATCCGGTAAGGAGGAGAAAGTATTTAATCTTAATGATCCTAAAAAAGTGGGACTGGCCTCATCTATTCCCGTGGTTTCCGGAACGCCGCTGATCGTAGGCAATAGCCTGCTGGTGCCAACTTCGAAAAATATCCTTAGCATCGACATGAACGGCGGAACAATTGCCTGGACGGCCAAGGCCGATAAGATCACCTGGATGAGCGCCGACAAGGCAGGAAAAGAAATATACGGTTTTGAAGAGAGGCCTAACGGCGATACGAGGATCCATAAGATCAGCTCGGCAGGCGATCTGCTATGGAAAGATGAACGGAAGATCAGGGGAAAGGTTTCCCGGTTCGAGATACTTGCGCAGGGATTGGCAGTGGTGAGCGACGTCGACAATACGGGCAAGAAAGGCATAGCCAAGCTGGCTTCCGGAGCTTCTGAATCCAAGATCGCTTTTCTGAGCGCCGCCGACGGGACGGATCTCTGGGATAAAGCGCCAAAGACCAAAGGATACGTGCAGCATTTCTATATTATGAACGATGGCATCCTGTTTGGCATCCAGTCGGGAGGCATCAATAAAATAGCATTCGACGGCGCTACCTTGTTCAGGAAGCCGCTTGCTACGGGCGAGAATATTCATACGATGGCGTCTACGCCCAAAGGGCTGATCTATATTACCGATACCGACGCCAACATCGTGGATCTTTCCACCGGAGAGTCGATCTGGAACAAGCCTATCAAATATAAAAAAGCAACTGCTGTGGCCAGCGTCTACGATGCAGGGAACAAGCGTTACCTGATCTCCACAGGCCAGGAAGTTATCGCCATCAACGAAAACACCGGCGACATCAGCGCTCTTGCCAATGTGAAGTTCGAGGAAAAAGAAGCGCCTTCCGCGTTACAGGTGAGGGATGGCGGACTGCTACTCAGCTCAGACCAGAACATCATGATGCTTGGTTTCGACGGTTCTAAAAAATTCCACGAGTATTACAAATCGCCCGGCCAAAGCTCCTTTGTTAAAATAGCAACCGGGGTATTGGCCGTGGCTTCTACTGCTATGTCGAGCGCGGCCGCTTACCAGGGCGGACGGTACGGTACTTACGCTTACAGCAACCAGCTTAACGCTTACGGGGAGCAGATGAAGGCTTACCAGGAAGGCTTTGGAGAGATCGCCTCCGCCTCCTTTAAGGAGATGAGCAAACGGTTTAAAGCTACTGCGGCCACCGAGAATGCGCAGTTCATCCTGACCAAACTCGATAACGGCGTGGGATTGGTGAAACTGAGTAAAGATACCGGGAAGAATGAAAAAGAGATCGTGCTGAAAGATAAGAAGCCGGAATATGAAGTAGACGATATTGGCGGCGTGTTGTATTATAAGTCAGGCTCCGGGGAGATTGCCGCCTTTAATTTATAAAGAGCGGGATCAGCTGGACAGATTGTATTCTTTTATCGTATATAATACGTCGGCAAGCGCTTCCCAATTGTTTACGACCACTTCCTTTCCCGCAGCGCGGGCGATCGCTGAATAAACTGTTTCCGGTCGCCCGCCCTTGCTGCGGAAATACTGTATCGACTGGTCGCCTGCCGATTTGGATAGTTTTCTTCCTCCTGTTTCCGTGAGCAAGGGGTGATGGTAAAACACCGCGTTAGAAAAAGAATCTGCGGACAGCAGCTCGGCAAGGAAATGCTGCGCGATCGTAGAAGGCCACAGATCATTGCCCCTCACGATGAGGTCGACCCCGAAATGCAGGTCGTCGGCTAGCGAAGCCAGTTGGTAGGCCGGGACCCCGTCCTTCTTTCTTACCACGAAATAGCGCATGGTGGCCGGCAGGCCCGTACGGACGATTCCGTGCCCTGTTTTAATAGCTGCTTCCTGTATCAGGTCGGTGCGCAGTCTCCAGCTCACTCCTTCCGCATCTAAGGAAAGCTTCTTGTCAAGGCAGGCGCCCGTGTAGCTGCCGTCGGGATTTGCCTGAAGTATTTCCGACCTGGAACAGGAGCAGGCAAACAGCATACCTGCGGCCCTTAACTGCCGCAGCAGCGCCTGATATAGGTCTATGCGGCGCAGCTGCGAATAATTTTCTTCCTGTTCCTTGGGGTTTCTGGGGCCTTCGTGCCAGGGTATTTGTAAAAAATTCAACGTATCAAATATATCCCGTATATAGCGATCGTTCGCCCTTTCCCGGTCCAGGTCGTCGATCCTGAGCATGGTCCTGGCGCCGCTCCGTTTTGCCAAAGCCGCGGTAAGGGTAAAAGACAGTATATTGCCCAGGTGCAAAAAACCGCTGGGCGTGGGGGCTATTCTTGTCCTGGAATATCTGTTCACGCGTTGTAGGGCAAATGATTTAGCAGGTGAGCCATAAAATTAACCATTCTACCCATACTCACGAACCGGGCGGAGCTTTGGCTTTCTTTCTTTGCTATTGAATAATCCTAATGCTTTGGTTGGCGAACTTAACTGTCTTTACCTGGCTTTCCTTCTTTGTCGCCGCGCAATCAGGCCGCTTCTTAACCCGCCATCCCATTGCCTTATCTGGTACCCCTTCTTTGCTGCTGCACAATCATCAGGCCGGCAAGCGTCAGCGCTACGCCTGCAAGGGTATGGAAGCTGAGCGGCTCCCGCAGCAGCAGCGCGGCAATAAGGAAGCCGAAGACAGGGCAGAGAAAAAGCCAGAAAGACGCTTTTACGGGATTGTCCCGCAGCAGGTACATCCATAATTGTAAAGCGCAGATAGAAACGGGAATGGCCAGCCACAGCGCCGAACCGGCCAGGCGGATGCCATAATTATTTTTTGCGCCATCGTAATAGAACAGCATGAATGGAAAAAGAAAAATACCGCCAAAAAGCGTTTGCCAGCCGTTGATGGTAAGTATGGCGAGATCGTTCCATTTAGCGCGGGAAAAATATATCGCTCCAAGGGAATAGGATAGCATGCTGCTCATCAACACAATCAGTCCGAAAGGAGTTACATAACTGGTCTGCAGTAAGGGCCAGGAAGCGATCAATATCCCGGCGGAACAAATAATCAGGCTCAACCCCGTGCTTTTTTTTAGCGGCTGTCGGAACCAGAACGAAGAGATCAGGCTGATGTAGACCGGGCTGGCGGCAATAGAAAGCGCCGCGATGCCTGCAGATACATATTGCAGGGCAATTACATACAATCCAAGGTAAATGGTTATGTTCAGCAGCCCGTAGATCATCAGCGGCGCCCATTCTTTTTTTGCGGGCATCCGTTTTCCCAACACGATATGCGCGATGACCAGCATTGTTGCTGACGCAATAAAAAAGCGGAAGACCGCGAGCACAAATGGCTGGGCTACCTGGAGGCCGATCTTTGTCGCCGAAGAAGCCGAAGCCCACAATATCGCGAATGCCAGGCCGGCCGCAATTATTTTACCAGTTGATCCTGTCGTTCTTACCATTGGCTCATCTTGAATAAGGGCATTACCATGAACAGCGCCGGACAAGCATTGCTCAATCTTAGTGTTTTGACATCTTACAATAAAGGCATTCCTATGAACAGGCATAAATGTAAAGAAATCCGGCGCCATTTTTTATGCGCTACAGTTTTAACTTTGTCTGCTATGGCGGTTAATAAGGATAAATACCTGCAGCTTACCCGATCGTTGGGTAATAAGACCACGCTGGTCGCTGTTTCCAAGTTCAGAACGGCGGAGGAGATCATGGAGCTTTATCAGTTGGGGCAGCGTGATTTCGGCGAAAATTATGTCCAGGAACTGATAGAAAAACGCCTGTTGTTGCCTCAGGATATCCGCTGGCATTTTATAGGTCATCTTCAGACAAATAAAGTAAAATTTATCGCTCCCTTTGTCCGCCTGGTAGAGAGCGTTGACAGCTTCAAGCTGCTGATGGAGATCGACAGGCAGGCAAAAAAAGCAAATAGGGTAATAGATTGCCTGCTACAGGCGCATATCGCTGATGAAGACACCAAGTTCGGCTTGCATGAGGAAGAGCTCGATGAGCTCATCAAGGGGCTGACGGCCGCTGAAAAGATCCATGAATTAAATAATATCCGGGTTGTCGGATTAATGGGGATGGCGTCTTTTACAGGCGACGAACAAAAGCTGCGGGCAGAATTTAAAAGCCTTGCCTCGCTTTTTGATAAATATGCGTCGATGCAGACGACAAATATTCATTTTAAAACCCTGTCTATGGGGATGAGCGCCGATTATGCCATGGCCATAGAAGAAGGAAGCAATATGGTCAGGATCGGCAGCCTTCTTTTTGGAGAAAGGCCCTTAAAAAGTGGAAAAAAAATATAAGTCAAAGAGCGTTAAACAGTTACCCTGTTCATAACTAAAGCGGCGACATACGCGTTCCAAATTGAATATTTCGTTCCTTTGTGAGCGGAACTGTATTTCGTAATTATAAATCTTCTGATAATGGAATTCCTGTTTCATTCAGTGTATTACGATGGCCATCACGCGAAATATTTTAATGTATATAAGATTGAAGACAACCATTTCCGGGCCGAACCTCATCATTTTAATTTTAACAGCTTGCAGATCGGCGCCGCCGATATAGAACTAAGAAAGGAAGGCGGAAAATGGAAAACCGAAGAAGAAAAGCTCGCCCCTGTCGCTTCGTATATTGGAGAGGAAATAGACCGGTTGGCGAATAACATAAAGAAAAAAGAGAAATCTTTTTAAGCCGGATCGAATTGTTTTAAGTCATTTCCGTTTCAATTGTTTAAATTGCGCCACCGCTCCGGTGGCTTATTTATTTAAAGGAATTTTTCATGGCTGTATTGATCTTTTTTGCGGTTCATTGGTATCTATCTCTTTTTTGCCAGACTTTTTTTCTTCATCGTTATGCCGCGCATAACGCTTTTCGAATGAGCAGGGGATGGGAAAAATTCTTTTATGTGCTTACCTGGCTGACGCAGGGCTCTTCTTATATGAGCGCCCGCACTTATGCCCTTCTACATCGCCTGCATCATGCTTATACGGATACGGAAGATGATCCGCATTCGCCTAAGTATTCCAGCAATGCAATAACGCTCATGAATGATACGCGCAAGCGGTATGCGGATATTTTTAACGGCAAAATAGTAGTGGAAGAAAAGTTCCTGAAGAATCTGCCGGACTGGCCGGCCTTTGAAAAATTTGCGCATCCCTGGTTTATGAGAGTGATCTGGATAGGGATCTATACGGCATTTTATTATTATTTTGTCACCGCTCCCTGGCAATGGCTATTGCTGCCTTTTACCATTATGATCGGACCCATACATGGCGGCATTATCAATTGGTTTGCCCACAAATACGGTTCAGTCAATTTTGAGATGAACAACACCTCCAAAAATCTTTTTTATATAGATGTGCTGATGCTTGGAGAAGCTTATCACAATAATCATCATAAGTTTCCCTCGAGCATTAATTTCGGCGTCAAGAAAAACGAAATAGACCCGATCTATTTTGCCATACTTTTGTTCAATAAGCTGGGCATTATCCGACTGAATAAGGTGGAGAGAAAGGTGATCGAGCATGAAAAATCGACTGTTTACCTTAATGAAAGAAGGATGCGGAAAATTTCATAAACCGCCAAAATCGTTAGAACTTGCCTTTTTACCAGATGATTAAGCGTATGAAAAAAGGAAGTTATCTTATAGCCGTTTTTGCTTTTCTACTTGCCGG
>JAEUVR010000453.1 GCA_016786785.1 Chitinophagaceae bacterium | reverse complement strand
TAGTCCTTATCTAACTCAAAGCTCATAGTCTATTTTCTTTAAATTTTCCTTTATTGCTGCATCCAATGTTGTTACTTTCCCATTTATTCTTTTAAAGTTGTAGTTAAGGTTTTCATTTTTTTCTCAAACGCCACTCCGTCTTCTTCAGCTTCCTTAAAGTCTATATATCTTCCTGGCGAGAGCATGTAATTGTTCTTTCTATTTCCTGAATGTTTGCTAACTTACAAAATACCGAATGTCTTTATACTTTTCCAGATATTCTTTGCTTCTCCAATTGTGGTAAGCGCCTGAAATTTTTGCAATGCCAGCGTCAGTCAGTTCTCTTTGTTTTCTGCTAATCATTGATTTCCGTATTTCCACTTATGGGCTTCTGCCTTGTTAATGTTATAGTCGCTTACATTGAATGGTGGATTAGCAATAACATAATCCACTCTCAACTCAGGAAACTTATCATTCACTAAGGCATCGTCAATATCTTTTCCAGACAAACCCCGGACAGATAAGCTGATCGCGGAATTAGACCGGTAACGTCGTTTCGGGCGGTTGTTTCCGTAACCCCGGCCTGGGATTCCTTTTCCGCGCTCTTTTTCTCAGGAACCGCACATGCAATATGCCGATCCCTATGGCAATAATCCCTTCCATTAAAACAGTCAGTTGAACGCCGATATAATGGGATACAAAACCGATGATCAGTCCTCCCAGCGGTTGCATCCCAAAAAAGGCCATGGCATAAATACTGATGACCCGTCCCCGCATGGAGGGGTCTACCGCCGTCTGTATAAGCGTATTGGTAATGGTGACCTGCGACATCATGCCGAAGGCGGCGATCATCACAAAAGCCAGGGCCAGGGGATAAAAAGTCGTATGGGAAAACAAGGCCAACCCCGCGCCAAAAACAAAGGTATTGATCGCGAGTATTTTCCTGAGATTGGTTCCGGGTTTCAGGGAAGCAAGAAAAATCGCGCCTGTAAAAGCGCCAAGACCAATGACGCTGTCGATCACGCCAAAAGTATAGGCCGAGCCCTGGAAAATATCCTTAGCATACACAGGAATCAGCGTACTGAAAGGCAGCACAAACAAGCTGATCAACGCCAGCATCGCCAGCACAAAAGAGATATCAGGCGTTCTGCGCACATAGACCAGGCCCTCCCGCAATTCGGCTAAAATATTTTTTTTGATGAGCTTCGGCGCCCGTTTGGGCAAGCGCATCATCAGGAGGGAAAAGATCACGGCCACAAAGCTCAAGGCATTCGACCCGAAACAAACCACATCGCCAAATCTTTCTATCATTAAACCTGCTATCCCCGGCCCTATCAGCCTGGAGAGGTTTACCATAGAAGAATTCAGGGCCAGCGCATTGGGCAGATCTTTTTTATCATCCACCATATCGTACACCAACGACTGCCGCGCAGGGATATCAAAGGCATTGACAATGCCCAGCCATACGCTCAGGGCAATCACTTCCCAAACAGTGTAGTTCCCCAAAAACACCAGCAGCGTGAGCAACGTCGCCTGAACCATCGACAATACCTGCGTCGCCAGCAACACTTTATACCGGTCGTACCTATCGGCTATAACGCCCCCGATAAAAGAAAATAAAAAAGAAGGGAACATTGCGGCAAACAACGTCACGCCCAACATAAATTTCGAATGCGTCAATGAATACACCACCCAGCTTACAGCGGTCTTCTGCATCCATGTACCGATTAGGGAAACTGATTGTCCGAAAAAATATAACCTGTAGTTGCGACTCTTA
>JAEUVR010000444.1 GCA_016786785.1 Chitinophagaceae bacterium | reverse complement strand
ACCCGCGGGCATGAGTTTGTATCTACCGGCGATACAGAAGTGATCGCAGAAGGATTAGCCGAATATGGCCCCGTATTCTTTGAACGACTCGATGGAATGTTTGCCATCGGCGCATGGAATACAAAAACCAGGGAGCTTTGGCTAAGCAGGGATCGTTATGGCGTTAAGCCGCTTTATTATTATATGAAGAATGGCGTTTTGCTGTTTGCTTCGGAAATAAAGGCTTTTTTTTCACATCCTTCTTTTAGTATAGCGCTGAACTACGGATCGCTAAATGAATATTTTACTTTTCAGAACCAGTTTAGCTATCAGACCCTGTTTGAGGGCGTTTATATGCTTCCCCAGGCCAATACGGTACGCATCAATGTTTCATCGACCGAGGTGCAGCACCATTCGTGGTGGGATTATGATTTTTCAAAGCCGGATGAAACATTGAGTTTTGAGGATGCGCGTAATGAAACCAATCGCCTGTTTTCAAAAGCCGTCGCCAGGCAAATGGTAGCGGATACGCCGGTAGGCAGCTACCTGTCGGGCGGAATGGATTCAGGATCTATTGCCGTTATAGCGGCTAAACATACCGATCGCCTGTTTACATTCACCTGCGGGTTTGATATGAGCGAAGTGACCGGCGTGGAAGCCAACTATGATGAAAGAAGGGACGCCGAGCTAACGGCAAACTTTATCAAATCGGAACACTATGAACAGGTGATGAACGCGGGCGACCTCAGCTGGTCGCTTCCCCGCCTGGTATGGCACCTCGAAGACCTTAGGGTGGGTATGTCTTATCCTAATTATTATATTTCCCGGCTGGCGTCGAAGTTTGTAAAAGTTTGTTTGCAGGGAACCGGCGGAGACGAGCTTTTCGGAGGATACCCCTGGCGCTATTACCGGATATTCAAATCGCTGAGCCAGAAAGATTTTCTCAATCAATACTATGATTTCTGGCAAAGGATGGTGCCGGCCGGACAGTTCGAAAACCTTTTTACGGATGGCGTGTTGAAAAAAATAGACCTTGACGAGCCGCGCGCCATATTTGAACGCGTCTTTTTATTCAACCATAAACTTAACTACGACACCCCGGAGAACCATATTAATAACTCTTTGTACTTTGAGATAAAGACCTTTCTTCCCGGGTTGCTGCTGGTGGGCGATAAACTGTCCATGGCCAACGGCCTGGAGGAACGTTTTCCCTTTCTGGACAACGAACTGGTGAATTTTGCCCAGAAGATCCCCGTCCGGTATAAACTGGGAAATCTTGAGGAGATGAAAAGTATCAATGAAAATGATTTTCGCGGTAAACGTTCCCTGTATACCGAATTTAACGATGGCAAGAATGTGTTGCGAAAAGCTATGGAGGATGTGCTGCCGGAGAAGATCATTAACCGGAAAAAACAGGGGTTCTCCGCTCCGGATGAGAGCTGGTACAGGGGAGAAAATGCGGAATATGTGAAGACGCTGCTGCTGAATAAAAAAACGATAAGCTCGGAATTTATCAGCCAGCAATTTATCGCCGACATGGTGAACGAGCATATCGAAAAGAAAATAAACCACCGGCTATTGCTATGGAGTCTTATGAATTTTGAATGGTGGTGCAGGATATTTTTAAATGGAGAACGCGTAGCATAAATTGAACAGGAAAAAAAACATACCGGTATTTAACGACGCCCAACTGGAAGAGTTGTTCAGGCAGGCCGAGCAAATCAGGCAAGCGCTTGATCAGGCCATGCGCGAGCGTTTCAACAGGTCGCTGCCGTTAAACGAGTTGTGGTCCGACAGGTGGGAGAGGGCCATGCAGCTAGGTTTTGGGGAAGGCGCTTCCGTTTATGACAGCTGCTGTATTTTTGGAAGGATAGTCGTTGGAAAAAATACCTGGATAGGCCCTTTTACTGTGCTGGACGGAACAGGAGGATTGACGATCGGCGCCAATTGCAGCATATCGGCCGGCGTGCAGATCTATACGCACGATAGCGTCGAATGGGCGATCAGCGGAGGAACTAAACCGTACGTATATGCGCCGGTTAAGATCGGGGATAATTGTTATATCGGGCCCAATTCGATTATCGCTAAAGGCGTTGAAATTGGCAAAGGATCGATAGTCGGCGCGAATAGTTTTGTGAATGCCTCGTTCCCGGAGAACAGCAAAATAGCCGGTTCGCCGGCGCGCTCAATTGATTAATAAGAGGATAACATGATGACACATTCTTTACAGGATTTATTTCAATATCCAATATCAGTCGATAAAAATTTCATTTTTATCGACCGTAATGGAGATTCGTGGGCGAATAACCAGGCTCAGACGGAAAAGATATTCAGCGATAAATGGACGGAAGCGGAACAATATAAAAATATTGAAAAATTATACGAGTTCCAGTTTAGCTGGTTCCTACAATTATATGGCTTCGCTTCTGAGGACGGGTTAAAAAAATACCTCTCTGAAAAGAAGGTGATTATGGATACCGGCTGCGGATTGGGATATAAAGCGGCGTTATTTGCAAAATTATCTCCTGAAAGTATTGTGCTGGCCGTTGATATATCCGATGCCGTGGATCTTGCCGCTAAAAATTTTTCTCATCTCCCCAATCTTTATTTTTTTAAGGGAGATATCGCCGATACCGGTTTAAAAAATGATAGCGTGGACTTTGTAGTATGCGACCAGGTAATAATGCATACGGAAGTTCCGGAGAAAACCTTTGCGCATTTATCGGGTATTACCAGTAGAAACGGCGAATTTGCCTGTTACGTATATTCCAAAAAGGCCCTCCCTCGTGAATTGGTAGATGATTATTTCCGTAAAGCCACTCATAACATCAGCAACGAGGAAATGTGGAAGCTCTCAGAACAATTAACGGAGCTGGGTAAACGTTTATCAGCGCTGAATGTTTCTTTTGAAGCTCCGGATATTCCTCTGTTAGGAATTAAAGGAGGCGTTTATGATATTCAGCGATTTATTTACTGGAACTTTCTGAAATGTTTCTGGAGAGAAGAGTGGGGGTTTGATCTGAGTAAGAGCACAAATTACGATTGGTATGCGCCAAGCAATGCAAAGAGGTTTTCCAAAGAAGAGTTCTTGCAAATGGTTTCCGATAATAAACTGGAAGCAACCTTTTTTCATGAGGAAGAAGCTTGTTATTCAGGTAGATTTCTAAAAAAATGAATATGCCGGTTAACAAAAGAATATGCGCTCGATGTATATATGACGAGTCGGTGCCTTCTATTAGTTTTGATGAGAGCGGGGTGTGCAATTATTGCCACATGATAGATAAGCTAGAAGCTGAATACCAGACTGGTCGCCATGAAGGCGAGAAAAACTTTCAAGCTATTGTTGAAGAAATAAAAAAAGCGGGTAAAGGAAAAAAATATGATTGTGTAATTGGCGTAAGCGGCGGAACAGATTCCTCCTATATGGTATATTGGGCTATCCGGCAAGGTTTGCGTCCGCTGGCGGTGCATTACGACAATACCTGGAATACGGCTATTGCTACCGAAAATATCCGGAAAGTGCTTACTAAATTGAAGGTTGACCTGTACACGCATGTGACCAATAATAAGGAAATGGATGATATTTATCGTTCATTTTTTTTGGCGGGAGTTCCTGAAATTGACGCGCCTACAGACTTGGCCCTTGCAGAGACTTTGTACCGCGCAGCAGACAAGTATGGCCTGAAATATATACTTGAAGGCCATTCATTTATTGCCGAGGGAATAACTCCGCTGGGCAAGAACTACTTCGATGGAAAATATATATCGGGGATCCATAAAAAGTTCGGAAAAATGAAAATGAAAACCTTTCCGAATATGCCCTTCTGGACATTCCTTAAATGGGTGGCGTTAAAACGAATTAAAAAAGTGCGGCCATTCTGGTATATTAAATATTCTAAGGAAGACGCTCGCGCTTTCCTGGAAAAAGAATTCGGATGGCAATATTACGGCGGACATCATCTTGAGAACAGGATGACCGCATTTAATCACAGTTATTATTTTCCTACAAAATTTCATATCGATTACCGGAATAACAGCCTGAGCGCTTCCGTAAGATCGGGAAAGATATCCCGGGAAGAGGCCATCGACGAATATTACAACAAACCTCCTTACCTTGAGCCTGAACTGCTGGAATATTTCAAAAAGAGATTGGGTTTTAGCGAGGAAGAGTTCCAGCGGATCATGGCGCAGCCTCCAAAATACTGGACCGACTATAAGACGTATAAAAAAAGATTCGAAGCGCTTCGTCCTTTTTTCTATATACTGATGAAAGCGCATTTGGTGCCGCATAGTTTTTACCTGAAATACTGCTTTCCTATTAAATCAATATGATTACTATTATAGATTATGGAATGGGGAACCTCGGTTCTATTCAGAATATGTTTAAAAGAATAGGCGCGGCTTCGGAAATTACCGGCGATACAGAAAAGATCGCTTCGGCTTCCAAGCTGTTATTGCCGGGAGTAGGGGCTTTTGATGCGGCCATGACGAGAATAGCGGAGTCTGGGATCCTTGAAATATTAAATAAAAAAGTTTTGGAAGATAAGACGCCCGTGCTGGGCATCTGCCTGGGGATGCAACTGCTTACGAGGAGCAGTGAGGAGGGAAAGCTTCCGGGCCTGGGTTGGGTCAACGCGAAGACCGTCAGGTTCAATTTTCCGCAGGACCCTTCTTTGAAAGTGCCGCATATGGGATGGAACAGGGTCGAACAGGTCAACAAAAGCCCGTTAACCCGCGATTTGCCGGAAGAACCTCGTTTTTATTTTGTGCATTCTTATTATGTGCTGGCGGATGATGCCGCCGACGTATTGATGACCACGCATTATGGGCTGGATTTTCATTCGGTGATCCAGCGCAACAATATTTATGGAGCGCAGTTCCATCCCGAAAAAAGCCATAAGTTCGGAATGAAACTGCTTGAAAATTTTTCCCGATTATAATGCTTAAAACCAGAGTTATCCCCTGCCTTCAACTGATTGGCGATAGCCTTGTCAAAACGGTTAAGTTCAAAGATCCTTCCTATATCGGGGATCCCATCAATACTGTCCGCATTTTTAATGAGCTTGAGGTAGATGAATTGTGTTTTTTGGATATCAGGGCTACCGCGGAAAACAGGACTCCGAATATGGAGATCCTGCAGCAGATCGCCAATGAATGCTTTATGCCGCTTTCCTATGGCGGCGGGATAAGGGATGTTGAAACGGCTAAAAAGATCATGTCGACTGGTTTTGAAAAGGTAGTGATCAACACGCAGGCTTTTCATAACCCGGGCCTGATCACGGCATTGTCGGATCATTTCGGCGCGCAGGCAGTGATCGCTTCGATAGACGTGAAAAAAAATATATGGGGAAAATATCATGTGCATGTTGCGGATGGAGCGCAGAAAACGGATGTGGACGTAGTCGCTTATGCTATGCAGCTGCAGGAAGCGGGAGCGGGAGAGATCCTGCTTACCTCTATGGACAGGGACGGCACATGGTCGGGCTTTGATATCGAACTTACCAAAAAAGTTGCGCAGGCTATTTCGATTCCGCTTATTGCCAATGGGGGCGCCGGCGGGATCAGGCATATAGAAGAAGCGATAAAAAAAGGCTGCGCATCGGCGGTAGGTCTGGGCAGCATGGTCGTCTACCAGCAGAAAGGAATGGGCGTGCTGGTGAACTTTCCGGATAAGCAGGAGTTGGAAAAATCGCTATTATCATGAAAATCGCTTTTTATGGAAATATCTGCAATAATTTTTATACGCTGGCAAAGGCCCTGAGAAGCGCTATGGGTATTGACGCTCATCTTTATCTCAATCATAAGGCGGATATACAGAACAGGCCCGAAAGCGACGATCCCCGGTTAAAGGACAATTATCCGGATTGGATACATTTTTCTGAAAAATGGGATCCGGTGCCTTTTTTTAAACGACTGGACAGAACATTTATCAATGAGTTGAACAAGTATGATATTGTGTTTTTGTCCGAGTTTGGCGTGATGCTGTCGCCTTTTCTTAAGGCAAAAACGCTTTTTTATGCTACCGGCGGGGATCTTACGCAGTTGCCCTTTCCCGGGAAATTCCGCCATAACTTTAAAAATCTGGCGGACAGGGCAAAATGGGAGTATTTTGGTTGGCTTCAGCGCAGGGGCATCAGGAATTGTACAAAGATCCTTTGTCAGCCATTTTTTCCTTTCGCCAATGCCTTACAGGAACTAAAAGTAGCGCCCGAACGCATCAGCAATTGTTATTTTCCTATCCTGATCAATACCGATCTTATCGCTTTTAATGAAAACGCGCTTAATGAGATCGACGCCTACAACAGGAGCCTACTTTCGCCTTATAAGTTTATCATCTTTCATCCCTCAAGGATAAACCTGGATGAATCGATAGCGAGCGTTCATTCGGGCCAATGGAAGGGGAATGATAATTTATTTAAGGGATTGGCTCTATTCATAGAGAAATATAAAGCGACGGATGTTTGCATTGCCATGCCCGATCGTATTTTTTCTCCCGATATCCCCAAAGCAAAAAAGATCATTCAGGATCTTGGTATAGAAAAAAACATTGTCTGGCTTAAACCGCCGAGCCCGCAGGGATTTCCACGCAAGGAACTGGTTAATTTCTATTCGGCGTCGGATATCGTTGCCGATGAGTTTGCCACCGGTTGGTTCGGCTCGATTGTCATTGAAGGCATGGCCTGCGGCAAACCTACTTTCTGTTATGTGAACGAGGAGGTGATGAAGCAGTTGTATCCCTGGCATCCGATCGTTTCCGCTAAGGAGCCTGCGCAGATCGCCGACCTTATCGCTGAATTTTATTATGATAAAGACAAGCGTCAACAACAGGGATCGCTTTCCCTGAAATGGGCTTTGGAGTTCCACTCGATAAAATCAGGATCGAGCATTTATATCAATAATTTTAAAAACGATCTAAAAGATATTTTTAATCTGCGCTGATGGGAGGATGGATAAAAAGTTTAGGAAAGGATTCCCTGGTATATGGGATCGGGTATGGAGTTTCCAGATTTCTCCAGATCATCATCCTGCCTATCATTGCCCATGCGCTTACGGTTAGCGAATTCGGGTATTATTCTAACTATGTTATCTTTTATAATTTTGCGGGCGGCTTATTGATATTGGGACTGGATAGCGCCGTAGCGCGATATTTTTACGATTCCGAAGATAAAAAATACCATCAACAGCTTTTTTCATCCGCTTTTTATTTTATTCTGCTACTGAGCTTTTTGAGTATTGCCATATTCTTTTTATTTCCTTCCGTCTTGTCGGATATACTGAATATTCCCGCGGATTATCTCGACTCGGCGCCGTATGTATTGTTGAGCGTTCCGGCCGTGGCGTTAAACGGTTTTTTTTTAAGCTGGTTTAAATGGAAACGTGAAAAGATAAAGTTCCTGATCAATTCCGGCGGGACGGTTGTGCTGCTATTGATTCCCCTGGCGCTGGCCCGCCAGATTAGTTTTATATATGTATTCATGGCTTTGTTTTGGAGCCAGTTTATCGTTGCGCTGGTTTCTGTCTTTCTTGCGTCCGACTATATCCGGTTTTATTTTAACCGCCCCCTGATGCGCTCTTTGTTGAAATATGGTTTTCCCTGGATGCTTGTATTTCTTTTCGGATCATCCAGGACCTATCTCGACAGGGTTTTTCTGACGCGGTTCCTGGACGGCGAAGCCTATGGATTGTATAATTTTTCAGTGCGTATCGCAACCCTGCTTTCCCTGGTTACTACGGCTTTTGACATGGCATTCGGGCCGCTGGCTTTCAGTATCTGGAATAAGGAAGGCGCCCCCTCTTTTTTTGCGCGTTTACAAAGCGCTTATACGTTTGCTATCTCCGTGATTGCCTGCGGGGTAAGCATTTCATCTGCATGTATCATTCAGCTCATGGGAGGATCGAAATACGCGGGATCGGAAAAGATCGTGCCCTTATTATTGTTTGCCGCCATCCCCTTAAGCCTTATTAATTTCAGCAA
>JAEUVR010000443.1 GCA_016786785.1 Chitinophagaceae bacterium | reverse complement strand
AATATCCTGATCAACCTTATTACCAATGCGATGAAGTTCTCTGATGAAGGCAAGGAAATTGTTATTGAAGCGGAAATAAACGGCAACCAGGCTATTGTTTCTGTTGAAGACCAGGGGATCGGCATTGGCAGGGAAGACCTGGCGCATTTGTTTTCAAGCTTTTTCCGCGGCGGCAACGCCATGAACATTGCAGGAACAGGGCTTGGCCTTCATATCGTGAAAAGGTATGTCGACCTGCTAATGGGACAGGTGCGGGTGCAAAGCGAATTGAATAAGGGAACAAAGGCCTATATTGTTATACCAGTAAATACCAGCAAATAATGAAAACGATTTTAGTTATAGAGGATCATGCCGATATAAGGGAAAATACCGTGGAGATCCTTGGCATGGCCGGATATAACGCGCTTGCCGCCGAGAACGGGAAAAAGGGCATTGAGACGGCATTAAAGGAAAAACCCGACCTGATCGTTTGCGATATCATGATGCCCGAATTGGACGGATATGGCGTATTGCACCTGCTGCGAAAGAATCCCGAGACCCAGCATATTCCATTTATTTTTCTTACGGCCCGCACTGAGCGGAACGATCTTCGTAAAGGAATGGAAATGGGCGCCGATGATTATATTACCAAGCCTTTTGAAGACATTGAGCTGCTGAATGCAATAGATGTCCGGCTGAGAAGAACGGCGGTATTTGATCAGCAATACGCGCTGTCGACCCATGGAGTGGGCGAGTTCCTGAAGAATGTAAAGGAAACGGGCATACTCGACCGGCTGGAAGACCAGTATAATATAGAGCCTTACGCCAAAAAGCAGATCCTCTATCAACAGGGGAAACGCCCCAGGTATCTATATTACCTGGTCAAAGGAAAGTTAAAAGGATATAAGGTCCATGAGGACGGGAAAGAATACATAACCGATATTTATAGCGAAGGCGATTTTATCGGGTTTTATGCCCTGATAGAAGAAAGGAATTACGACGACAATGTTATTGCGCTGGAAGAAGCGGAGATCATGCAGATCCCCAAAGATGATTTTTTCCAGATGATCTATGGCGATATCAATGTGGCGGCCAAGTTTATCCGGATCATTACGCAGAATGTAAAGGAAAAAGAAGAACGGCTGCTCAACCTCGCTTATAGCTCGTTAAGAAAAAGAGTGGCCAAGGCTTTGGCCGATATTCATGCTAAATACAATAACGAGGGAGAGGATAACCCTATTGAAATATCCCGGGAAGATATTGCCCATTATATCGGAACGGCCACGGAATCTCTTATCCGGACACTAAGCGATTTTAAGTCGGAAAAGCTGATCGCCATCAAGAATGGAAAAATATCCATTATCAACCTGGACAGGCTCGGGAAGCTGGCCTATTAAACAAAGGCTCTGGTCAAACGCAGGCGCTTGCATAGATATGCGAGGCTCGGGGGGTCAACTCCCGCGTCGGGTACAACGGGTTAAACCTCGACGCTTCGTACGGTCAAACCCCAGCCGCTTAATCAGTGTTTTTCATTTTCATTAATAGGGCATAAGCGTTCTTCACCACGATCTGTTTTTCTTTGATATCTGTTTTTATAGCGGTGAACCCTTCATCTGAAACGCCAATGTCGACGGGGGTCATCTCAAAAACATTATTGCCTTCGTGCGCAAATACAAAATAATTGTTTTCCCATTTTACGAGCGCGTCATTGGGTACGGCAAGCGTTTTTTCATTGGAGAGCTCAATTTCAGCGCTCATGAACATTCCCGGCGTCAGCTTTTTATCCGCCTTCTCAAGATGGCAGTGCGCCTCGACAGTTCTGTTTTCATCAATATTGCGGGCGATCAATTCGACGGAGGCCCGGTATTTTTCCATCGGGCGCTCGGCGCTGTAAGCGATAACGCGCTGTCCAGGAGAAACCCTGAAGGCGTCTTTTTCGAAAATGGTCAGACTCAAATGAACGTTTTCTGGGTTGATCAGCTCGAACAGAACATCGGCGGGCGCCACATATTTACCCGCGTTTACATTTACCTTCGACACATACCCATCGATGGGCGACGGGATATTGACGCTTCTGCTGATATTTTCTTCGTTGAGTTTGTCGGGGTTGATATTGATCAGCCGCAGCTTTTCGCTTAATGATTTAACCAATATTTTCTGGCTCTCATACAGGTTCCGGCTCTGCTGAAAAACCTTATCGCTGCTTGCCTTGTCTTTATTGAGTTCCTGCTGGCGTAAG
>JAEUVR010000394.1 GCA_016786785.1 Chitinophagaceae bacterium | reverse complement strand
CCAGACCGCTCAGCAAAAAGCGATCAACAACATAAGCTTTACCGTAAAGACCGGGGAAACAATAGCTTTTGTCGGCCCTTCCGGCGCAGGCAAAACCACCCTGATGAAATTGCTGGCCGGACTTTACCGGCCCCAGGAAGGAAGCATACGCTATAACGGCATTGATGAAAACTCCATCAATTATGAAGACCTGCGCAACCAGATCGGCTTTGTGACCCAGGACACCCAACTGTTTTCGGGGTCCATTAAGGAAAACCTGCTGTTTGTCAACCCGACCGCAACAGAAGAAGAACTAAACGATGTATTGCATAAAGCCTCCTGTACGCGCCTGCTGGAAAGAGCAGAAAAAGGTTTGGATACCATGATCGGAGAAGGCGGATTAAAATTATCGGGAGGCGAGAAACAAAGACTCTCCATTGCCCGCGCCTTATTGCGCAAACCCAGGTTATTGCTCTTTGACGAAGCGACGTCTTCCCTTGATTCGCTAACGGAAGAGGAGATCACCAACACCATTATTGAAGTGTCTTCGCTAAAATACCAGATCAGCATCCTCATCGCCCATCGATTGTCTACCATCATGCATGCCGACCGCATCTATGTGCTGGAAAAAGGCGACATCGTGGAAATGGGAACGCATGAAAAACTGATCGGGGAAAAAGGGCTGTACTACGCTATGTGGAGACAGCAGATCGGAGAACGCAGAAAACTATCGGCAACGGGAGCGCTGGAACAACCGCCCACGCTATAATAAAGAAAGAGACCGCCAGAGCGCACGATAAGCTATTCCGGTAAAAATCTGATGAATGACCAACTTGGAGAGAACAAGCGGCGCAGCGCTTAAAAATAACGAGCCGGAAAACTCCGGCTCATTTCAATTATCAGAAAAAGGTTAGTAAGTAATGCTAAAACGCTTAATGGAGCCGTAATATTATATAAAAATTAGAAATATTTTGCCGGTCTTTTATTTCAGCAAACTTTAGGGAATATTCTCGATGATACCCGCAATGCCCTGCCCGCCGCCCACGCAGGCGGTAACAATGCCGTACTTTTTATTCAGCCGCTTCATATCCTGAATAAGCTGAATGGTCAACTTGCAGCCGGTGCATCCCAAAGGATGGCCCAGCGCTATCGCGCCGCCGTTAATATTCACCTTATCGGGGTCAAGGTCCAGCTCGCGGATCACCGCAATAGATTGAGAAGCAAAAGCTTCATTTAATTCAATAAGATCAATCTGGCCCAGGTTCATCCCCGCTTGCTTCAATACTTTCGGAACCGCTTCAACAGGGCCGATGCCCATTACCCGCGGATGCACGCCTGCGCTGGCGCAGTTCACCAAACGCGCAATAGGCTTTAATCCCAGCTCCTTGATCATCTTTTCGCCCATTACGATCACGAAAGCGGCCCCGTCTGAGGTCTGCGAAGAGTTGCCCGCGGTGACGGTTCCGTCAACCGCAAAAACGGGTTTTAGCTTGGCCAGCGCTTCCCTGCTGGTATCCTTACGAGGACCCTCATCCGTATCTACCGTATACGTTCTGGTTTTGCGTTTTCCTTTTTCATCCACATATACCTGTTCTACAGTAACAGGCAGTATGCCCGATTTAAAAAAGCCATTTGAAATAGCGTTGATCGCTTTTTGATGCGATTGATAGGAGAACTCATCCTGGTCTTCCCTGCTCACCGCATATTCCTTAGCCACCGCTTCCGCGGTCAGGCCCATGCTCAGGTAATAATCAGGATCTTCGCTCGCAATAGAATAGGCGGGGACCGTTTTCCATCCGGATGTGGGCACCAGGCTCATGCTTTCAACGCCTCCGGCGATGATACAATCTGCCAGTCCCGTCCGGATCTTTGCCGTGGCTATAGCGATCGCTTCGAGCCCCGACGCGCAATACCGGTTGATCGTCATCCCGGGCGCCTGGTAACCCAGTGCGCGGGCCGCAATGATCCGGCCGACCTGCAACCCCTGCTCCGCTTCCGGCACGGCATTGCCGACAATTACGTCGTCTACTTTTTTAACGTTCAGTTGGGGAACCGAAGCCATCAAACCGCCGATCACCTGAATGGCCAGGTCGTCGGGCCGGTAAAACCGAAACCCGCCTTTCTTCGCCTTGCCGACCGCAGATCTGTATCCTGCTATAATATATGCTTCCTGCATGGTAAAAAATTAAAGTATAAAAAATGCCGCATGCTTTACCGCTACAGCAATCTTCAAAATAGTTGTTTATGCAACTTTATAGATCAAAGTTAAAAATTCGCGGCAACAATTCAAAACTTAAGGCGACCGGCGGCGTTCCGCTTCGCTTCAACTGTCGGCGTTTTACGGTATTAACAAAGAGGAAGGTTCGAGTTTGACGTATCAGGCTAACCTTCTTCCGGCTGTTATCTTTTTTACAAAGCAAGCTTCAGTTTTGGCGTATTGCGCCAGCACTCTTCTTCTGCCTGTCATTATTTTTGCGTAAGGCAAGTTTCAATTTTAGCGTATTACGCTGCTCAGATCCAGTCTCAATCCACTTATTGCAGAGTCTAAACTAAGACTCCGCATAGTCGCGACCTTCAATCCCTATCGCCAGCGACCGGATCCGAGAAGGCGCCTGTCTCAACATAAACGGACGGCTCATGCCGGCAACTATTCCGACGCGT
>JAEUVR010000286.1 GCA_016786785.1 Chitinophagaceae bacterium | reverse complement strand
CGCCGCATTAAGCGAAAGGGCGGCCGGATTGCGCGTGCCCTTTACCGTTATCGATAAGGATACTGGCGAGATCTGCGGAAGCACCAGTTATGGCAATATCTCTTTATACGATCAGCGGTTGGAAATAGGGTGGAGCTGGCTGGGTCCTTCCTTTGTAGGAACAGGGATAAACCGTAACGCTAAATTTGCCTTGCTGAGTTATGCTTTTGAGGCGATGAAAATGGAACGCGTGGAAGTGAAAACAGATATTCTCAACGAAAGGGCTAAGGCCGCCCTGCTCAAAGTGGGCATGATACCCGAGGGCGTGTTGAGAAGCCATACCCTGATGCATTCTGCCAGGAGAAGGGATACCCTCTATTTCAGCATTATCAAAAATGAATGGCCCGAGCGGAAACAAAGCTTTTTCGGCGAGATGATTTAGTCAGCCAGGATGCGCTTAGGCGATGATATAACCTCCACCTTTTTTTCGGCGAGATGATCTGATCAGCCCGGAGCGTCCGGGGGCGATGATATAAAACCCGACCTGTGTTTTGGGCGAATGGCTTAACCGGCCTCTATAGGGAGAGATAGCTGAGGCGAAGCGCATTGAAAAGTTTTTCGGTGATAAGGCGAAAGGCCATGCTGCGCTATCGCCAGCCGGTGTTCGATCGTTCCATATCCCTTATTGGTATTCCATTTATAATAAGGAAACCGAGTATGAAGATCCCTCATGTACGCATCCCGGTAAGTCTTGGCCAATATGCTGGCGGCGGCAATGGACGCATACCGGGCGTCGCCGCCTATTATGCAGCGGTGAGGCGTTCTTTTATAAGGAACAAACCGGTTGCCGTCGATCAGCAATAACTTAGGCCTTTTTTTTAATTGATCCAATGCCAGGTGCATTGCTTTAAAAGAAGCCTTGAGGATATTGATCCTGTCAATCTCTTCATGATCTACCTGGGCAACGGCATACGCGAGAGCGTGCATTTCTATATATATGCGCAATTCTTCCCGGGTATGTTCCGGCACCTGTTTGGAATCGTTGAGCTGCGGGTGAAGAAAGTCGGGGGAAAGAATAACCGCTGCGGCAAATACGGGCCCCGCAAGGCATCCCCTGCCTGCTTCGTCGCAACCTGCTTCCATCCCTTCATCCTGGTATTTCGCTAAAAGCAATGAGAATGTTTTTTCAAAAATAAGGTTCTTTTAAAAACAACCGCCGCCGGTTGTACCTTTGTTATCAACATGAATAAAGTCGCTCGTTCCTCAAACCCTGTCGCTGTCTGGATCTTTATTGGCGTGGCCATGTTGCTGATACAGGTAATGCTGGGAGGCATCACGCGTTTAACGGGGTCCGGATTATCCATCACCGAATGGAATATTATTACCGGAACCCTCCCCCCGCTGCACGAGGGGCAATGGATGGAGGAATTTGATAAGTATAAGCAGACGCCGCAGTTCCAGTTGTTGAATATCGACTTCACCCTTTCGGATTTTAAATTTATCTTTTTCTGGGAATGGCTGCATCGTTTCTGGGCCAGGCTGATAGGCGTTGCTTTTGTGGCTGGGTTTGTCTATCTCGTATCCCGCGGGAAGTTAAAAAAGGAAATGCAGAACCCCTTGCTTGTACTCTTTCTGCTGGGCGCATTGCAGGGCGCTATAGGATGGATCATGGTGGCCAGCGGTCTGACCGGCGACGCAGTGTATGTTAAACCGACAAGGCTGGCGCTGCATTTTATTTTTGCATTGGGACTTATCGCCTATGCTTTTTGGTTCTTATTGCAGCTGATCGTACCCCCGCGTCAACGGGTAGTTCGCGCCGGGCTGAGAAAGTTTGTCTGGGCGATACTGGCATTGATTGCCGTCCAGCTCATTTTCGGAGCGTTGATGGCAGGCCACAAGGCGGCTACGGCGGCGGCTACCTGGCCTGATATTAACGGGAGCCTTATTCCCGAAGGGCTGTTTCGTGAAAAGCCGATGCTGCTTAATTTGATCGATAATAAACTCACGATCCATTTTATACATCGTACGCTGGCCTATATCCTTTTACTCCTGATCGGTTTGTTTACCTGGAAATTATACCGGGCTCCGGTCAGCCCCCTTATTGCCCGGATAAGGCTTATTCCGCTGCTGCTGGTAATTGTACAGGCGCTGCTGGGCATCTACTCCCTTCTTGCCAGCCCGCGCATTATTCCCAATCACTGGGGGGCATTTGAGTGGCTGGCCCAGCTGCACCAGGTAGTCGGTATGCTGCTGATGTTGAGTTTTGTAGCTTTTCTGTATCTTTTCAAGAGAAAGCCGGCGGATATTTTATCATAATCAAGCGTGTTTTTCGTTTTAACATAGATATTTCGGGAGTCTCCTTCTATTCTTATGCTGAAGGACGGAGATTAATTATTTTTAGAGGAGAACCTTCTTGGACATGAAGAAATTTTTGATAGGATTTTATCATTCATTCCCGGTGCAGCTGGTTCTGCTCCATTTAAAGAGGTTTCAGGTGCTGTTGGTATTCTGGTTCCTGCTGTTCAGCACCGTGGGCGGCGATTTTATGAATAGTTTCGGAGCGGATTCCATGTTCCTGGTGCCCGAATACCTCGGAGAGGTAAGCGCGGCCAGCGGAGCGATCCTCGGCATTGCGATGGCGGTTTTTTTTATGAGCTGGAATATTACCACTTTCATTTTATTCAGTCGTCATTTCCGGTTTCTGGCCACAGCCTCCAAGCCTTTTCTGAAATATTGCATTAATAATGCGGCGCTCCCGCTTATTTTCCTGGTTTATTATTTTATAAGGGCCGTGCAATTTGAGCGGCGGAAAGAGCTGATGTCCAATACAGAGATCCTTCTTTTTGCAGGCGGCTTTTTGCTGGGCATGGTTCTCCTGATACTGATCTCCTTTTTCTATTTTTTCAGAGCGGATAAAAGCATTATCCGCAGGCTAACGCCTGTAATGAGTAACCCTAAATTGTTCAGGGAGACGTTCAAACCCGAAAGCAAACTCCATCAGAGCAGGGTCATCAAGGTCGATTGGTATATCAACGCGCGTTTCAGGCTGGTAAAAACCAGGGATGTGACGCATTATAGCCGGGAATTTATTGAAACCATCTTCAGCCGGCATCATTTCTCCGCAGTGCTGAGCATTTTTATTTCCTTTCTTGTGCTCATTTTTATCGGGTTCTGGTTAGACAGCCCTTATTTTCAGTTGCCAGCCGCGGCGGGCATCACCGTTTTTTTTGCCATACTGATCGCAATATCGGGCGCATTTTCTTTTTTTCTGCAGAACTGGAGCATTCCCTTCCTGCTGGTCCTGATCATGGCGTTGAATATATTGTACCGCTATAATATTATTGATCCCAGCAATAAAGCCTATGGATTGAATTATACTAACAGGGACGAACGGCCGCTATACGACCGCGAGTCGCTGCAGCGGCTGAGCAGTTACGAAAACATGGAAAGGGATAAGCGGTTGATGATCGAAACGCTGGAAAAATGGAAGAAAAAACAGGATAGCGATAAGCCCCCGATGTTTATCATCAGCACCAGCGGCGGAGGCAACCGGAGCGCTAATTTCACCATGAATATCCTGCAGCGGCTGGATAGCCTGAGCGGGGGAAAACTAATGGACAGAACATTCCTGATCGCCGGCGCTTCGGGAGGGATGCTGGGCGCCTCGTATTACCGGGAACTGACCAACCAGCGAAAGAATGGCATAGATCCTAATGATAAAAAATATGTGGACGATATTTCGCAGGATCTCCTGAACGCCATCTTCACTTCCTTTGTCGCGCGCGACCTGGCGGCCCCTGCGCAGAAGTTCAGCGTGGGAAATCATGAATATGTAAAGGACAGGGGTTATGCTTTTGAGCAGAAGCTGGATCGCAATACGCGGGGCCTGATGAACAGGCAATTGAGCGATGTTGCCGACGATGAAAAAAATGCCCGCGTACCCTTAATGATATTTAATTCCGTAGTCACCCGCGACGGAAGAAAAATGATCATCAGCTCGCAGCCTGTCTGCTTTCTTATGAAACCCGTTGTAGACGCGTCGGGGATAAAAGATGTTGAGCCGGACGGTATTGATTTCTGTTCTTTTTTTGCAAAGCAGGACCCGTTTAATCTGCGATTGCTTACGGCTTTGAGAATGAACGCCACTTTCCCGTACGTGTTGCCCAATGTCTGGCTGCCCAGCAAGCCGGTAATTGACGTTATGGACGCCGGCCTTAGGGACAACTACGGAACAGAGACCGCTCTTCGTTTTATGCAGGCCTTTCGGAGCTGGATAAACGAAAATACTTCCGGCGTGGCGTTGATACAGATCCGCGACCGCGCTACCGGCGGCTGGGATCACCCTTATGAATCTAAAAATGTGACGGAAATAGTTACCAAGCCCTTTCTGATCCTGCAATACAATTGGTATAAGATGCAGGACTATAACCAGTACGATCAGCTAAGCTACACGCAGGAATTGTTCGGCGATCATTTCCATAGAATTTCATTTAACTACGTGCCCGAAAAGGACGACGCCGGCGCCGCCCTGAATTTCCATCTTACCAAAAGAGAAAAAAGGAGCATCTCCCTGGCGTTGGACAATGAGAACAATACGGCTTCCTTCAACCGCTTTATGCAATTGTTGCCCAAAAGCGCCGCAGGGCGATAGGCTGCCATAGCGGAGAAACATTCAGCAACCCCGGCAGAGCGTTGACTTGTCGCTTGTTGGCGGCCCGCCGCTACAATCGGGAAATAGCAGAGATAATCGTTTATGCGTGCATCTTCCTAACCGGCGGGCTGTAATAGCCGGAAAGCATTGGACGCTATCTTCAGCGTAACCTGGCTAGTCGCCTGAACAGGTTCTCCGTCAATATGAAGAGGGGCCAGCGCCGGGTTGTGAATGGTCAGTTCCGAAGCCTGGAAATAAATAATATTTCTCCGGTCTATATGGTCGTCGAGTTTTTGTATCGCATTGATGCCCGCAAACTGGTTGAGAATGGAGAAAGGAAGCATCAGCCGGTTCATTTTTTTAGCGATGACAATATCGAAAAGA
>JAEUVR010000386.1 GCA_016786785.1 Chitinophagaceae bacterium | reverse complement strand
GATCATATGAATGTTCAACCTACCTTCATACCCTTAAATAAGGTATATGAAAAAGATCATTTATTTCTTTTCCCTAATAGGATTAGCCGTTGGGTTTGCCGGTTGCAATAAAATTTTAGATCAATGGAAACCCGGGGGCGGGCAAAAAAAACAATGCTCCATCACAAAAATCGTCCAGACGAGAAATTACCCGTTCGGCAGCGATACGAGAACCGGCCTGTTTTACTATGGCCCGAACAACAGGCTGGATAGCGTGGCATTTGATTTACAGGGAGGCACCGGGCGCGCTCAGTTCTACTATTGGACGTACGACAAAAACAACCGGCTGATCGGTTACCGGTCAGAATATGCGCGCGGCTTTTATGAGTGGCGGCATAAATACGTTTGGAAAAATGACAAGATCGTTACGGACAGCGCCTGGCTGCAAGGAGCCGGCCTCGATACCTTTGTAATCGATAATTTCAAGTATGATAATAAGGGAAGGGTAATTGCAGAGACCAAACGCCAGGTCTATCCCAACCAAAACAGGCCCGACGAGCCGGCCGAAATCATTAAATATATGTATAACGAAGATGGGAACCTGATCTACGGGCAGTTCGGGGAGATACAAAACAATTACGATGTTAACGTATTAAGCTATATATCCACCAATCCCGCGATGCAATTTGTATTCAGGGATTTTAGTAAAAATAGCGCTTACGGCGCCATAGGCATTAATGCAGCAGGCCTTCCGCTGGGCTTCGAGAATAATTACGGATTGGGAATTTTTGGTTGGGGAGATCCGAAAACCATCGAATACAACTGCCGATAATTTGCTTTAAAAAACAAGAAACTGGCAGCTTCCATTCAGTATTAATGGGACTGCCAGCTTTGTTTATGTTAGACTATTGATCCGGGAGTTCATCCATTAAGCCCCTACCCTTTAACCAATCGCCGGCGCGTTCAATCCAGCTATCCGTAGGTATTCCCTGCTTGCTCATCCCAAATCCATGCCCGCCTTTCTCATAGATATGTAGTTCCGCTTCCTGTCCGGCTGCGATCCACTTATTATAAATATCAATGCTTTGCGGAACGAGGCGCAGTCCGTCATCCGATGCTACGCAAATAAAGGCCGGCATTTTTTCAGTAGGCGCTTTATATCCAATGGCGGCGGCAAAATAGGGATAAACAGGCATTATGAAATTAGGTCGGTTTGCATCCTTTGCACTCATGGCTACCGACATCGTCACCGTGCCGCCGGCAGAAAACCCCATAAATCCTATCCTGTCAGGAGCAATATTGTATTTTTCTGCGTTCCTGCGAACATAAGCTACGGCTTCCAGACCGTCTTGCATTGCCAACTCGACCACCTTTCCATACCTGTCGGTCTGGCCGGGGGAAGGATTCCCTTCCGTTGTATGGTTAAGCCGGTACTTTAATACAAATGCCGTTATTCCTCTTTCGGCTAACCATTCGGCAACCTCTGTTCCTTCTTTTTTAAACGACAGTCTTTGAAAGCCCCCGCCCGGGGCAATAATGATCGCTGTTCGAGACCGGGCGCCTTTTTTAGGTCTGAATACCGTTAAGTTGGGATCAACGACATTGTATATACGGGCGCTATTGGGATCGCCTGGATTTTGCCTCAATTCCTCCTGCCAGTTCCATCCTTCAGAACCCGGCGCTTTACCCGGATACAATGGAATGATCTCCTGCTGTCCGAATACCAGCAATCCCATCAGCAAGCCGGCAGGCAATAAAAATAGCTGCTTCAGTTTATCCGAAAAACCTAATCCCTGTCGACATAAGCAAACAGGCAATAACCATAGCTGTTTCATCAAGTTGTATTTTGTCTCAGCTAAAATTAGCGCTTTTTATCTTTGGGAAAAATTGATAGCGACTCAATCCAATTTTTATCTATAGTCGCCCGACGAGTCGCAAGATGAATGCGACGCAATCGGAAAATATTCCTGCATTACCGTTAGCCGGGTCATGAAAGCAGGGGTCGACCTCAAAAAGCGATTAAACTGAGAAAAATATGGGAGTCGTTTACGCGTTTGGGCAATTGCGCAAAATAAAAGTTGAACTGAAAATGTAATAGCGCGCCATAGCGACCTTCTTAGAATCGCCGCCATTAATTGAACAAAGATAACCCGGCAACTGAAGATGAGCGGGAGAGACTTGTTGCGTAACCATTAATCGAAAACAAACAAACTGACAGTCTGCCTTCAAGGGCGGACCGTCAGTTTGTTCTATGTATATAGTTCATTAGTTCACATACCCGGGGTTCTGCTTAAGCTTGGTATTGCTGTTCAATGCCGATAAGGGAATCGGGGCAATATTTCTGTAATCCTCGCTTCCATCCGGATGAGCCCTGTAAGAAAGACGGGATTTCCGGTTATAAATGCCGAAGCGGATCATATCGGTACGCCGGCGCGCTTCGCCGCAAAATTCCCAACCCAGCTCGTCGAGAAATCTTCCGTACTGGATTGGCGCTGTTTCATGAGTGATACCGCCGAAGGGGCCTGAAGTAATGTCTCTTAACCCATAATCATAGCTGCTAGTCCCCGTAAGCTGCGCATCGGTAACAGTAGCAAGAGCAGGATTCGCAAAACTTCTTTTTCTCACCTCGGTTACCAGCGCGCCTGCGCCGGGTTGTCCCAAACGCATCAAACATTCTGCTTTCATCATCAATATATCGGCATAACGTATCATTGGAACGTCATGGTTCATATTGTAAGGATCGCTGCCAAAAGGCAGATCATACTTAAAGAAGCGATAGCTGTGCACCTCTTCGCTTGAATCAATACCCGGAAGCTCGTTTACGATCACCATGGGTTGACCCTTCATATTCCCGGTGTTAACTGTAAGGGCAACGCCGGAAGAACTATATACCTGTCCGTATATCCAACCATCTGTAAGCCTTTTATCCTCCGGATGGAAGGTGTTGATAAACTGGGGAATTGAAACCAGGCCTCCCCATCCCACCGACCTCAGATTATAAGTCTGGGATACCTGGTGAGGGATGGTAATGACCATTAGCAGGTGCCCTTCGGTAAATGTCTCGTCAAAAGGAACCGCCCAGATCAATTCATTTGACCCCTGGTTTTGTTCTTTAAAAGCGTCCCTTTGCACAGGTTCCAATATAAATCCTTTATTAGCATTGATAATAGCATTGCAGGCGGCAATGCATTTATCCCATTCGGCAACGCCCGACCATACCTCTGCATTGAGATATATTTTAGCGAGCAGCCCATACGCAGCCCATTTATTGTTGAACCTTGCATAAGTAGCCGTGCTATGATCCTCGCTCAAGGCAGGCAATGATTCGGTTATCTCCTTAACAATAAAATTATAGACCTGGAGCCTTGTGCTTTGCTCTGGTAAAAAGCCCGCCGGCACATCGTACTCCGTGACCAGGGGAACATTTCCGAAAATATCGCATAACACATAATAGAAAGAAGCCCTCAGCGTCCTTATTTCAGCGATTGTTCTATCCCTGTCCGCGCCGGGGGGCATGGGTATCTGTCCGGATTCAAATTGAAAAAGCAGGCGGTTGCAGTTGGTTATGCCCTCATAAGCAAAGGTCCATACGCTGCCCCAGGCTTCATCTTCATTGGTCCAGGTATGTAAATGCAATAGCTGGTGAATGCCGCCGTCATAAAAACCATATGGTTTTCTTGCCCGGCAAAAAGCATCGGCAGTTTCTTCCTGCACTGTCCAGTAGGCCCGGCCGCCATCCCAAAGTACGCGCCTCCAGGAACTATAGGCCGAGCCGATCAGGGCGCCGACATCCTCGTTCGTAGGAATAAAATCCTTGGCTACAATATTACCATAACTTTCGCTTTCGAGCTTTGTGCAGGAAGAAGGCGCTAACATGCCAATGTAAATAACGCCTAACGTTAGTATATTATAAATAGACTTCTTCATGTTGATAAGTATTAATTAATGTAAGGTTAGATCCCACCCGATAGAATAAACCCTGGTAGTGGGGTATTTATTTCTATAGTCATTTCCCGGGGTAAGGCCAAGCGAGCCTACTTCGGGATCCATCCCTTTGTAACCGGTGAGTATAAAGGCATTTAAAACGGATATGTACAATCGAGAAGATTTCAGGAACTTTATCCTTGGGGTTTGAAAGTTGTATCCAAAGGTTATGTTGTCGATCTTCCAGTAAGCGCCGTTCTCAACATAGTAGCTGTTGTATTCGACCGGTACGTTCTTATTCAGCTCCGTCTTTCCGAAAACATCATCAAAGGCGGAGACCAACAGGTTATAGCTGGTGAAACCCGGATTTTCAGAGTACATGCGTTGGTAGTTCAATAACTGGAAACCAAATGCGCCCCTCATGGCAACGTTCAGATCGAACCTGCCATAACGAAGCGTATTGTTCCAACTGGCATAATATTTAGGAAGGCCGTTGCCTATTATTTTCTTATCGTCCTGCGTTTTTGTTTCGGAAGGTTTGCCGTCCTTATCTTCGTAAACCCATCTGCCATCGTCCGTTATATCGACCACCTTATATCCGTAAAAATTACCGATGGGCAGTCCCACTTCCACGCGATGGGTAAATGTTGAGACCGGCGAACCCGTATACCCTGCGTTAAACCAGGGATTGGTCGTTTCATACAACTCGTTGGAAAGCGAAACCAGCTTGTTCCTGTTGGTAGAAAAAGTCACCGCTGAATTCCAGGAAAGCCGGGTATTTTTGACCGGGACAAAATTGAGCAGGATCTCCCAGCCCTTATTTTCCATCACGCCCACATTTGCCTTGGTAGTGCCATAAGCATTGGGAGGCGTGGGCACTGAATAATCATATAACAGACCGTCGGTAGTGCGCTTATAATAATCAATGCTTCCTCCTATCCTTCCATTGAACAGCTCAAAATCCAGCCCTATATTGGTTTCCTTTTTTTCTTCCCATCTTAAATTAGGATTGGGATTACTGATGGGGCCTAAACCCGGCACCCATTGTCCGTTGATCAGCGAGGAGCCGGAGTATCCCAATAAGCTTACGCCCAGAAACAACTCATCGGGCGCAGTGCCGGTTATGCCATATCCCGCTCTTAGCTTCAGGCTGCTCAGGAAGCCAACTCCTCTCATAAACTCTTCTTCGCTGATCCGCCAGCCTGCTGAAATAGCAGGGAAGGTTCCCCAAGGCTTTTTCGTTCCTAAAAACCGGGAAGAAGCTTCATGACGGATATTGGCCATCAGCAGGTATTTCTCCTGGTAGTTATATCTTATCCTTCCAAAGAAGCCGATCAGGTTGGCTGCGGACTTACTGCTGCTCATCAGGTTTGGACCGCCCTGGCCAACTCTTTGACCTACGCCGATATTGTCGATAAATGAAAAATTACCCGCGGGAAAATTCCAGTTTCTCATGGAAGAAGATTCCCACTCGTCTTTCTGATAGCTATAACCAGCCAGCGCAGTTAGTTTATGATCGCTGAACGATTTCGAATATTCAGCGGTTAATTCCAATAATTTTTCCAGGCCTTGAAAAGGCGATTTTCTCGCATACCCATTGAGACCGTCCCTGATGGTAGAAAGATGTTTCTTGGTATGCGCCAGCGCGGACTGGCGATCGGTTTTACTTCTTGAAACCAGCGCCTTAAGGGTTAGAACATTAATGGGCTGATATAGAATGCTGCCGCTAACCCGTGTCATCTGCCGCTGCGATCCGCCATAGGTTTCATTCAGTAAACCAAGGGGATTCATATAATAGGAAATAGAGGTTTGTTCGTTCCAGGATCCGTCGGGGTTCCTGATCGGCGCGGTAGGATTCCTGTACAGGGCCTGGTTAAAAATATTGGACGATTCAGCATCAGCCAGTCCCTCGTCGCTCTCGGAAAAATTAACGCCGGTCTTGAAATCATTATTGATAAAATTGAGATTCACCTTCAATTTATTATCAAACATATTGTGGTTCAGGTCTACCCTGCTGTTGATTGTCCTGTATTCCGACTTCAAAACCACTCCTTCCAGTTGCCGGTAATTCAGGGTAGCCAGGTAATTGGTCTTACTGCTTCCGCCGCGGAAAGTCAGGTTATGTTGATGGCTGACAGGAGTTTTACGGCTGATTTCTTTTACCCAGTCGGTCGTGAAGCCCTGGTCGTCAAAAGCCACGCCTTCCGCAACCTTTTGACGGAACTGTTCGGCATTCAGCATTTTCGGAACCCTTACAAACTCCTGCGTGCCAACATATCCCCGATAAGAGATAGTGGGTTCGATCCTTCCGTTCGGCCGCCTGGTATTAATAAGGATCACCCCATTGGTGCCTCGCGTACCATATATTGCCGCAGCAGACCCATCTTTCAACACGTCAATACTTTCTATATCTTCCGGAGCCACTGTATTAAGATCGCCTGGAATACCGTCTATCAGGATCAGGGGCTGCGTGCTGGTATTAATGGTCGCCACGCCTCTCAATAATATCTGGGACGGCGAGCTGGGATCGCCGCTGGAAGTTACAATGGATAAACCGGCAACCTTGCCGGATAACAGCTGGGCCGCATCTTTTACTGATCCTTGCGTAAAATCCTCCGCTTTTACCTGGGCTACCGCGCCGGTAACTTCCACCCTTCTCTGCGTGCCATAACCGACGGCCACCACTTCGGCCAGCTCTGTATTTTCTTCCTGGAGTCTAATGTTGATGAATGTCTGTTTGTTTACCGCGATCTCCTGGGGTATGAAACCCACATATGAAAATACAAGGACGGCCCTTTCATCCGGCACGTTGACCTGAAAACCGCCGTTAGCGTCGGTGGTTACGCCTGTCTGCGTCCCTTTAACGATAACGCTTACATTGGCCAGCGGCTCGCCGCTCCCGCTGACCACCCTGCCCCTGACCTCTATTGCGGCTTGCGTTATCTCCGGGTTATTCCTCGTATGTTCGTCAACGTTTGTTGCCCGGGGCGATATAAAGATGTTATTCTTATCAATTTTAAATTCAAAAGGACGATCCTTAAAAATTTGTTGCAGCGCTATACTGACAGGCTTGTCCTGGATATCGATGTCTATAGGCCTGATGTGGCGCAATAACTCCTCATTATAGATAATAGAGAACTTCGTCTGCCTCATCACCTCTTTAAAAACCTTTTTGGCAGAAGCATTTTTTAAAGAAAGGGTGACTGTTTGGCCGTACCCCAAAGCAAATGCCTGAAAGTTTAATGCGATTAAAAAAATCGCCGTAAGCTTAGTCATTAACAGCGTTTTGATCAGGAATCTCGCCCTTGGCGCAGGCGATTCCCAGATAATGGAAAAATGCATAACTTTGATCAGTTTGGTTTATTAATAAACATTCCTTCAGAAACTGTTTTTACGATGAACCATCCGCTAACCGTTCCGATCACGACCCGGAACGGTTTTTTATATAGTTCATCGCTGAGAATAATTCATCATTTTTTTATTCCATACGCGATAGTTTTAATTAAACAATACGGTTTAGTTATAGAATTTCAGTAGCTCTTGTTGTTATCGGATTTTATTTAAATAACAGGGCTTAGTTTCCTACAATAAGCGTTCTGCCTTCCAGTCGCGTCTTCACCCCGCTATTCTCCAATAAACGAAGCAGATCCGGCAGCGCCGATTTTCTACTGATACCGCCGCCTAATTTTTTATTTTTATCGATCGACTGATATACGACGTCAACATCATACCATCTGGAGATCTGGCGCATGATGGCGGCTAAGTCTATGTTATCAAATTCAAAAAAGCCATTCTTCCAACCCATGACCTGGTCTATATCCGCCTTATGAACCGAAACCGCCGAGCTATTACGATTCAACCTTGCCTGCTGCCCCGGTTCAAGAGTCCTTTCGGTAGCCCCGTTTGAAAACCTTACCGACCCTTCTAACAGGGTTGTACAAAGATCTTCCTCATCTCCATAGCCATTTATGTTAAAATGCGTACCTAAAACCGTTACAGCGCTTTGACCGACCGAAACGACAAAGGGCGCTCCCGGGTCCCTGGCCACTTCAAAGTAGGCTTCTCCCGATAAGGCCACTTCGCGGTTCTTTTCCGAAAAATGAGAAGGGAATCTCAGCGCGCTCGCCGCATTGAGCCATACCCTGGTGCCGTCGGGAAGCACGATCTGGTATTGTCCCCCGCTTGGCGTTTTTATCGTATTAAAAGATATTTCCTTATCAACAGGAAGATTCCCGGGCCGGTAGAGAACTGTTCCGTCATCCAGCTTGACAATCTCGGCATTGCTCTGCAGGGCCAAAGTCCCGTTGCGGGCAGTATCCAGTTGGATAACCAAACCATTGCCCAGCGTGAGGGTGGCCTTCTCGCTTCCGGGAGAGACGATCGCCTGGGTTCCAGGAATGAGCTTTTGTTCTGCTACCCCGCGAGCCGCGTTATCCTTAACAAAAAAGAAATAAGCGCCGCTAAGCGTAGCCATCAGCGCAACCGCGGCAACCCATTTAAAATAATTGACTCTCCGGATAGAAACGACCGGCGTCGCCCGTTTATCAGACGCCTTATACATAATCTGATCAAATAGCAGGCCGGCGCGTTCCCGGTCTATCTTCCGATCGACCCGTCCTTCGCGTATGCTTTCATCTATTAATAAATTAAGCTCCTCCATATTTTCTTCACGGCCGACAAGGTCCAGGAATTCCTGCCGCTCGCCCGGTTGGAGACTATTCTCTAAAAAGCGATAAAACAAATAGGCTAATCGGGAAACTGGGTTCTCCATTTACTTTAATTTAATAGCAGGGATACCCCTGTCTATTATAGACACATGAAAACAAAAAGAGGGCAGGTAGAGCGCAAAAATTTAGGACAGGAGCCAAAATACCAACGCGCCCGCATAATGATGAAGGTAATTTTTAATGAAACGGCGGGCTTCCACGATATGATTTTTTACGGCGCTGCGTGAAATGTTTAAACAGGTCGAGATCTCCTCATATTTTAGCCCTTCCATACGGCTCAGGAAATATGCTTTTTTTTGTTGCGGCGGAAGAAGGGAAACAGCCTTATGTAAAGCGCCCTGCAATTCATTATAAGCGACTGCATCAAAATTACCCTGAATAACAGGCGCTTCCCCGGCGCTCAGGCTCCTTAAAAAACTCTCTTCGAAAGAAAGTTTTCTCAGGTAATTAAGAATATGATTACGCGTAATGACATTGAGGTAAGCGTCGAAAGAACGGATATCGGAAAGTTTTTCTCTATGCAGCCATAACTTTATAAATACCTCCTGCATGATGTCTTCCGCCAAAACCCTGGAACCGGCAAACTTGAAGGATATAGAAAATATCCTGTCCCTGTAGAGATCGTATAATTGTTTGAAAGAAGCCTCATCGCCCTGCGACACGCGAGCAATCAGCTCATTCACATGGTATGTAGAGATCTCAGGCAACGCTAAATATTACATTTAGATCAAATATACATAAATTTCACGGACGATAATTTTAATCGTATCGCCAAACCGCCCGTCCTACGCGTGAGCCATGCGATTGTAAACAGGCGCGCCTTCATTTCTACGCGTATAAAAAGCGACGTACGCCGTTCCTAACAACGTATCAACGTTTTATTCAGTTAAGGCTTATCCGGTATGATAAAGGGAGCGCGATAGTTGCGGGTCATCATAGCATTCGCCTCGGGATCGTTGACGAATTGCATCTTCTCAGGATCGAAGTTGAGGGTCCTGCCTAATCGAAAAGATATATTTGCAAAATGGATAAGCGCGCAGGAATAAAACCCTTCCCGTATATCCCCATTGGCGAGACGCTGATCGTTTGCCCGGATCGCGTTCACAAAATCCTGGTAATGATCTCCCAGTCCTTCTCCTTTCTCGCCCGGCGCGCGTTCTTTTCCCATGAACGTCTGCCACTCATTGACATTTTTTGTCATAAACCCTTTTTCGCCAAAGAACAGGTTGCCTACGGTATTGTCAGCGCTGATCATATAATCATTGCCGTGCTGCGGATTTTCGCTTTTTACCCCTTCGCGGTTGCTGATCCAATGCCGGACCTCAAACTGCAGTATTTTTTTCTTATCTCCCCCGCCATTAGCGTTGGGGAATTCAAAGATGGCAATCATATCGTTGGGCGTTTGCTGATCGTCGTCAAACATAAAATGACCGCCCATAGCCGTGATCTTCGTAGGTAAGCTAACGCCAAGTCCCCAGCGGGCAATATCCATTTCATGAACGCCCTGGTTGCCCATATCTCCATTGCCATAATCCCAGTTCCAATGCCAGTTGTAATGAAAACGATTTTTCGAGAACGGGCGTTTGGGCGCAGGACCCAGCCAGAGATCATAATCAACGCCGGCAGGAACAGGCCCGTCGGGAGTTTTACCTATCGTATCCCGCCATTTATAACAAAGTCCTTTTGCCATATACACTTCGCCAAGCTTTCCCGCATGCAGAAAAGCCGCCATTGTCTGCGCGCAGGGATTGCTGCGCTGCTCAGCGCCATCCTGTACAACAACCTTGTACTTTTCAGCGGCTTCCACTAGCTTCTGCCCTTCGTAAAAATTATGACAGCAGGGTTTTTCCACGGATACATGTTTGCCGGCCTGAATCGCCCATATTGCCGCCAGCGCATGCCAGTGATTAGGCGTCACGATCGAAACGGCGTCGACCTGCTTATCTTCAAAAAGCCTTCTCATATCCGTATAGGTTTTAGGCTTGGGCAGGTTTTTATCGGTAAAGTGTTTTTTGATCCTTTCATTAAAAAGGTTGCTGTCCACATCGCAAAGCGCGTTCACAGATACGTCCTTTAAGTTTGAATAAGATTGGATATGCCCCTGCCCCATTCCATGTATTCCTATAACGGCAAGGTTAACGCGGTTGTTAGCGCCAATGATGGACGCGTAAGATTTAGCGCTAAGGCCGATTCCGCCGATGCCTGCGCCTGCGGCGCCTATTAATGCCTTTTTAATAAACTCTCTTCTTTGGGTCATTGATTAAAATTAAAGATGAATAATGATGTCAGAACGTCGCGGCGGCGACCCTATTCCGGTTTTATTTTTTAATTGCTCCCGGCAGATCATTCGGGCGGCGAAAACCCCCGTCCGCCGCATGCAGGACCAGGTCTCCTTCCATAATCAATTCATCCGGAATGGGCTCAATGGGCGTATAACAGGAAGAGCGTTGTTCCTTATACGGCTTATTTTTTACCAGGTTAAAAGTAGATATCAACGACCATCTCGGCGTGGGGCTGGTATTCTTATCGGAACGGTGTAAGAGGTTGCAATGAAAAAACAGGGTATCCCCCGGCTCTAATTCCACATATACCAATTCCATGCGTTCCAGCGCTATACCTACTTTTTCCATATCGGCGCCTTTCTGTCCCCCGGCCATGCCATGCTCTACCCTACCCATTAAATGAGATCCCCTGACCACCTGCAAACACCCGTTTTCCTTATTGGCTTCCGAAAGCGCCACCATTACGCTGATCATGTCGGGAAACAAAAAACCATCATTGTACCAATACCCATAATCCTGGTGCCATTCCCAGGCGCCTCCCACAAAAGGTTCTTTCTGCATGAGCTTGGTATGGAAATGAGCCGGTTGGTCGTTCAGCAATAATTCAACCCCTCTATACATTCTTTCGGAACGGGCAAACCTGCTGTATATATTATCGTTCAGATCGTACCATAGCGCCAGTTTAGTCGTATTCCCCTCTTTATCCTCCCTTCCGTAAGTATTGCGCCTGATCACATTATCATTTTCCGCCGCTTGCATTAAAAGATCAATTTCTTCTTTTGAATAAAAAGACTTAACGACGACATATCCATCGGCGTCAAACGCGGCTTTATCCGCCATTGATAATTTTTTAAACTTTCCCATCTTGATTGATTTTAATATAAAATAAAACTACCATTCATGGTCCGAACAATCAATTAATATAAAAGCATTTTCCAATGTTTTTTTTGCACCAATAGGATAGCCTGGCCAAAATAGCCGTATTTTTAACATTGACAAGCAACTAATATTGACATGCGACCCCAATTCGTAAAAGTCGTAAATAATCCCGACGAATCCTTTCATGCCGCCCGATTTACCGGCGCTCACTTTTTTGTTCCCTGGCATTTTCATCCCGAATTGGAATTAAATTATATTGTCCAAAGTACGGGAACCAGGTTTGTGGGCAACAATATAGAGCGGTTCGCGCCCGGGGAGCTAACGCTGGTAGGCGCGGGGCTGCCCCATCTCTGGAAAAGCGATGCAGACTATTACCAGCCCGGATCAGAAAAGCTGGTCGACGCCATAGTGATCCGTTTTTCTCCCGACAATATAGGGTTGGACAGGAAGGACATACCCGAGATCGCCGAAATATTAAAGCTGATCCATATTGCCAAACGCGGCATGATCTTTCACGAGTCGGTAAGAAAGGTCATTGCCCGGCATATGACCGATCTTTTGCAGGAAACCGGAATGCAGCGTTACATTATTCTACTGACCATACTTGATATTCTTTCTCGCTGTAATCAATATACGCTTCTGAGCGGAGAAGGTTTCATGACCGCTACCCGTATGGAGGATGCGAGTCGAATAAATACCGTTTGCGATTATATTTTTAAGAATTTCAGGGAAGATATAGCGTTAGAAAAAGCGGCGTCCCTTGTTTTTATGAACACTTCTTCTTTCTCCCGTTATTTCAAACGCCATACTGGTAAATCCTTTACCGATTTCATTGTAGAAATCCGTATAAGCAATGCCTGCAAGATGCTGATCGAAGGCGATGATCCCGTTGCCCATATTCTTTATGAATGCGGCTTTCACAATCAATCTCATTTTAATCTTTTCTTCAAGAAAAAAGTCGGGATGACCCCGCTCGAGTACCGTAAAAGCCATTTTTTAAACTTAGCCGAAACAATTTCGCCGGCACGTCCTGTTATCTAAAAATTTTCTTCAAGACAGGTCATGGAAATAACAGTAGAAAACAGCCCGGAAATGATACATTTGCGGGGTCGTTCTATTCTGTTAACGGTTAATCTTTTAGGCCGGCTTTATTCCTGAAATGGATTCTCTTACCCACATAGCATTGGGCGCCTGCGTTGGCGAAGCTTTTTTCGGAAAAGGTTTTGGAAAAAAAGCCATGCTCTGGGGCGCCCTGGCGCAAAGCGCTCCGGACGTCGACTTTATCGCCGGGCTCTGGCTGAATATCCCTGAAAACCTGCTTGCGCACAGGGGGTTTACGCATTCTCTTTTATTTGCCCTGCTGATCTCGCCCGTGTTGGCGCTGACGGCGGAACGCATACACCGCCCTCACAATATCCGCTTCCGTAAATGGCTGATATTTTTCGCCGCCGAGATCTCGCTGCATTTGTTGCTGGATGCTTTCAACAATTATGGAATAGGATGGTTCGAGCCTTTCAGCCATCTCCGGTTCTCGTTTAACGCCATATATGTCGCCGACCCTCTTTTTTCCTTATGGCCGGGCGTAGCCATCATCATGTTATTTATCCTGAACAGCTATCATCCCCGCAGGCGATTCTGGTGGAGATTCGGGGTGATCATTCCCTTCTTTTACCTGGGGATCTGCGCTATTAATAAAGTAAAGATCAGCGCCGATGTAAAGGAAATCCTGCATGAACAGGCTATCCCTTATAGCCGGTATTTCACCACTCCTACGCCAATGAACAATCTCCTGTGGTACGTAGTGGCAGGCAACGACGACGGTTATTATGTCGGCTTTCGATCATTATTGGATAGCCGGAAAAAAATAGCATTCGAATATTTTCCTCGGAACGACTCCTTACTGGCCCCTGTCAGGGATCGGCAGGACCTGCAATACCTGATGCGTTTTTCCCAGCAGTTCTATACGGTAGAAAAATGGGGCGATACCTTGGTGTTCAATGATCTCCGGTTCGGCCAGATACTGGGCTGGCAGTATCCGAGAGAAAAATTTGTATTTCATTATTTCCTGGATCGCCCGGAGGGCGACAACGAACTGGTGGTACAGCGCGGACGCTTCGCAGGGTGGAACAGGAGCGAACTCTCTTATTTTATAAGAAGAATTAAAGGCGATTAGAATAGTTATACGTCTATCGAAATTCGTCTTTAATAAGATGATCGAAGCCAGCTTTTATTACCAGCCTTATCCCATTGGCTGATAAAATAGTTGGGACGATCTCGCTATTTTATTTTACTTTAATAACCGATTAAAAGTTCGGTATAAAAGTATACGAGCTCCGCAGGGAGCATAGCAGGTATTTTATATTTCTAAATAAACCGTCGAAGACGCCTAACTCATGAGCACATCTCCACAACCCATCGCACAACCGATTGCGCAAAAATCAAACCGCCTGTTTTCCATAGACGCCCTTAGGGGATTTGATATGATACTCATCTCCGGCGGAGGCGCTTTTATTGAACTTCTTGAAGGCAATACAGGCTGGGGTTGGATAGATACGCTGGCGCAACAGCTAAAACATCCTGCGTGGAATGGCTTTACTTTTTATGATTTTATCTTCCCCTTGTTCCTTTTTATCGCCGGCGTTTCCATTCCTTTTTCACTGAATAAGGGATTGGCCATGGGCCTGAGTAAAACAGACCTGTACAAAAAGGCTTTCCGAAGAATGCTTTTATTGATCATCCTTGGCATTATTGATAAGAATACGCCTATTACTTTCTTCGAGCCTTCTAACATACGCGTAGCCAGCGTGCTGGGTAGAATTGGTATTGCCGGATTTGCCGCTACCGTGCTATACCTGAATTTCTCGTTCTTTAAACGCCTTTGGTGGGTTGGCGGCATTCTTATCTTTTATTATGCGGCATTGTTTCTTATCCCCGTGCCGGGATACGGCGCAGGCGATCTTTCTTTCGAGGGAAACCTGGTAGGCTGGATAGATCGCCATTTTCTGCCGGGCCGCCTAAATCAAAAAACCTACGATGAAAACGGGCTGATCACCCAATTGCCGGCGCTTTGCCTCACTGTGTTGGGATCAATGGCCGGCGATATCCTGCGATCAAATAAAAAGGAAGGGAAAAAGATCCAGGCGCTGGTCCTCGCGGGAGCGGCAGGCGTTGTGCTGGGTCTGGTATGGGGATTGCATTTCCCTATCAACAAACATCTCTGGTCAAGTTCATTTATCTCGCTGACCGGGGGAATGGCTTTTCTCGCCCTTGCTTTGTTTTATGTTGTCATTGACGTATGGAAGATAAAAAAATGGGCATTCTTCTTTCATGTTATCGGCATGAATTCGCTGACCATCTATCTTGCCTATCGTTTCATCCCCTTTGCATATAGCGCCAAACGACTTTTTTCAGGTCTGTATGCGCCCCTCCCAGAGCGTTTACATCCCGCATTCGATGCGCTCGGGGGACTGATACTGGCATGGCTGATGCTGTATTTTCTCTACCGGAAAAAAGTGTTTATTAAGATATAATCGAGGTAGGCCCCATTTGATGAGCTGCCGGCAACCAACAGCTATTAATATCTCCCGGTTGTAGCCGCGCAGACCCTGGAAACGGATAGATATTAAATATCCCCTGGTAAAGTCTTAAGGTTTTATTGCCAGGGGATATTTATATAAAGCATTGCAAGGAATCCGGGCGCTATAAGGCGACCATCCGGCCTGTGCGAACCGATTCATCGCAGGCAAAAGCAATCCGCAAGCTGTTAACGGCATCCTGCGCATGATCCGTGAGATCAATATTTTCACGAATGGCTTTTAGAAAATAGCGTTGCTCCCGGTTGCACAACTCCTGGTGATTGGGCTCGTCTTCGAGGTTTATCCAATCGTCCTCTTTAAGAAATTTTTCGTTTTTGTCCAGATCGGCATGATGTACGCGCAGGGACTCTGTTTTGGTATGCGATTCAATTGAACTCGATTTTCCCTCGCCGCCCGCTCCTTTGGCTACTATCGACACGGACCCTTTGGGTCCTATGACATCTTTCACAAAAAATGCCGTCTCGCTCACCATGGGGCCCCAGCCTGCCTCGTACCATCCAACCGAACCATCCTCGAACCGGATCTGTAATTGCCCATAATTATAATTGCCTGCAGGTATCTCCTCGGTAAGCCTGGCGCCAATAGCGCTAACCAATACCGGTTTTGAGCGCGTCATCTGGCACATTACGTCAATATAATGTACGCCGCAATCCACGATCGGACTCAGGCTCTTCATCAGGTTCCGGTGTAAGGTCCACATGCTTCCATCGCTTTGCTGATTGAGGTTCATCCGTATCGCCAATGGCTTTCCCAGCGTCTGTGAAAGCTCTACAAAACGCTCCCATGAAGGATGGTGGCGTAAAATATAGCCTACGACCAGTTTTTTATTGGCTTTTTTGGCTGCTGCGGCCACGCGTTCAGCGCCTTCGACAGAATCGGCGAGCGGCTTCTCAATAAATACATGACAGCCTTTTTCGAGAGAAGCGATAGCATATCGCTCATGCGTATCCGGATAGGTGGAAATGCACACGGCGTCGGGATTCGTCGCTTCAAGCGCTTTTTCAAAATCATCAAACAGGGGATATCCTCCTCCCAGTTTTTTATTTAACGCTTCCTTCGTTTTCCCCGTGGATACTAACCCGCAAATTTCAAATCCGTCTTCTGTATGATAAGCAAAAGCATGCGAGGCTCCCATATTTCCGCATCCTACCACCAATATTCGTAAAGGTTTAATCTGATCAGGCATAACACAAAATTTTAAACGTTAAATACTAAAATATAATTAAACAGAACAAACAAAGGCTCTGCATAAAAGTTATTGGGTCATTATTTCGGATCGAGCTTTTGAAGCGTTACGCGCCGGAAAAAGATCTCGGCCCCCTCCGACTGTATCTGGATCCGCCCCCTGGAAGGTTTTACATTGATGGCTTTATTGACCAGCACGCCGTTCAGGAATATGCTGAGAACGTCTCCTTCGGCTATACATTCTATTTTGTTCCAATGCCCTACGGGCTTTTCCACATCCTGCCTGCCCCTGAAGTTCAGCGCATCTTCCCATTCAGGATCGCGGCCCCACCAGTTGATACGCCCGCCGTTGATCGTGGTCAGCTGGCCGCCGGGCTGATATACATAAGCGCCTTTGTGTTTCTCAGGAGCAGTTGGACTGGTTGCGGAAAACCTGTCCGTTTTATCGCCTACTACCAGGATATCTCCTGTTCCGCCTTCGATGATCTGGCATTCAATGGAATGCATCCAGATGCCGGAATAACCTCCGTCTTCTCCCTGGGAATGCACAAGGATCCCGTTGTCTCTGGCCCTGTCGACACGCGGCGGAAAAGTTTTGGCGCCCCATTTAAATTCCGCCCTGAGTATATAATTTTCATACTCTTCATTAGTGGTAATACAGCCATACTCTTCTCCCGATACCCGGATCATTTTATTTTTTACCGTGAATACTTTTTTAGGATCGGTATCGCGCCCGCGATGTTGTAAGAAGGTATACCATCCGTCTAAGTTGCGTCCATTAAACAGTTTGATCGGTTTGCTTTTTGCAACGGCGCTTCCCGTGTTCCCGCCTGCAGGGGCCTGAGCAAAACACGCGCCTCCTGATAATAGCGCCAAAACCAATACAAGAGAAACAATTTTTAATTTATGCATTATCCTATCTTTTTACATTCAGTTTATATTAGGGCACCCCTGCAATATACTGACAAAGCCTGAAGCGTTCAACAATCTTATGCGGCGAATAAAACATATCCTGCTATATTAACAACGCAATTATACCAGCCATAAAGATTGGCTTCATTCCCGCCTGGCACCTGCCCTGACTATATGTTAAGAATATCCCCGGCATAAAACCGGTTAATCCGGACTATCGAAAAAACGTCTGTCAGCGACCGGCTTTTAAAAATGCGATCAGGTTTGCCAGCTCTTCTTTTGTCATGCTTTTTTCCAATCCGTCGGGCATCAACGATAATCCCGAATTGGTCAGCGAACTAATGTTCGTTCTGAGTATCGACTCGTCGGCCCCGAATGAAGTGCGGAAGGTCATGCTGTTTTCCGTTTCCGCCACCAGCCAGCCTGTCAACGTTCGTCCGTCTCTGGTCTGTACCGAAATCGCCTGGTAGGCCGGCAATACTTCATAATTCGGCACGAGTATATGCAACAACAGCGCATCTGCGGGTTGATTGTTAATTCCTGTCAGATCCGGCCCGACCTTCCCTCCTTCGCCGCTATGAGCATGACAAACGGAACATACTCTTTTAAAAACGGCTTTGCCCTTAACCGCATCGTCGGGCTTCACCAGGATATCGCGATAACTTTCATATACCTGCATTCTTCCGCCGCCTTCCAGTTCCTTAAACAAGGATTTTGCCTGCTCGCTGATGCCAGGGTTCTTGTTGTTGATCAATCTTTCCCTATCCATAGCCGAAATTTCGGGAGCAGTGATCGCGCCATCCTGTATGGCAGAAAAAAGCAATTGTATAAATGCCGGTTTGGAAACCATGGCTGCGATCACCGCCGACCTGACGCTTGGCGTATAATTAGACCATGCTTCTTTTGCCATCAGCAGCTTTCCGCCTCTCGCATCGCCCATACGCGCCAGGGACGAAACAGCCGCCAGCTGCACTTCGGGCGGGTTGCGGGCGCCCAGCAGGTTCTTCAGCAGGTTGCCGGCTTTTTCAAAATCGCTATAGCCAAGAAGGTTAGCGGCGACCACGCGCAGCCCTGCAACGCTTTTTTCATCCTGCGCGACCCTGGACGCGTGCTCCATAAAGACATTCAGGGATCTTGTTTCTTTCGCAGCGGCATTTCCACCCAACAGCTCGTACAAGAGGTTATGCTGACCGGCTTTCATTTCAGCGCGACCGCTTAAACCTTCCGCTAATCCGAGAATAGTATATATTTTCCAGGAATGATCAACGTTTAAGGCGCCATTATCCTGGATCGTATTTTTTAAAAGCAGCCTGCATTCGGCTAACGAAGCGGCATTGCCGAACAAGCGCCCCAGGTCCTGCATGACCGACGCAAACGCCTGCGGATCCGGCGCTTTTTGCGCCTGGAAAGCATGTAAGAATGCCGGAAGGCGCGATCCAATACCGCTCAGCACAGCGGCTCTTACCCAACGGTCCGCGCCATCCCGCGCGGCAACTTCCGCCATCGCCTCAATAACCGAAGGTTCATCTATAGCGCCCAGCGTCAGCGCGCTGTTAAACCGGACCCGGGCCGCCGTATCAGCGGCGGCGTCTATTACGGCAACTATTAGCCGGGGATATTGTTTGATCAATTCCTCCGCCAGCAATGCCGCCTGCTCGCGTACGCCGCTTTCTTTATCTGCCAATGCCAGGATAATATCTTTATCGTCCAGCGCTCCATAGGAGCGAAGCGTCCACAATGCCCGAACGCGGGTTTCGGGTAAAGCAGATTGCGCAACGCATCGTTTTAATTCAGGTATCAATGAAGATATTTTATCCTGAAGCAACAGCCGCTGCGCCGTCTCCCGCTCCCATTCTTCCGGCGACTCCAGCGCTTTAAGAAGCTGTTGCGGAGATGCTTTCGAACTCAGCAGGGGCGGGACGGAATTGTTTCTACGAAAATCCTCCCTGACGATCCGGTATATCCTTCCATCTGTTTTGCCGCTTTCAAAATCCAATAAGGCCCTGGCTTCTTCCGGAACATAAGAAGGATGGTCAATCACCTTACGGTACATATCTGCAATATAGAGCGCGCCCTCAGGCCCGTGTTGGAGGAATACCGGACGGAACCATTCATCGGTAGAGGATAAAAACTCCCGTTCCTCATAAGGCAGGGAGGAAGAAAAACTGACGCCCTTCGGATGCATGATCTGGCGCTGGACCAAATTCTGCGCAGGCTCGCAGATAAAGGCATTGCCCCGGTGTTCAGGAGTAAGCGCAGCGCCATTAAATACCAGCAGGCCGCATGCCGAGGTAAAGGTTCCGGTATGCGAACGACCGATCAGCTTGGGAATAAAATCGGCAGAGGTGATCGCGCCGCTGATGGGGAATACTTTTGCTTCAGCCTCCGAGGCGGAAACATTCTGGATGGTCTGTGAAAATAAAAGATGCGGGTTACGGCTGAGGCTACGCGGTTCAAGAACAATTTGCTGGATAGGATGGCGATTGGAGCATCCGAAACGACGGCCATAACTGTCGAAACTGAGACCGTATTGGCTGACGCCGCCGGTAACCTGGAACTCCAGGGTCTCGGGATGAAACCGGCCATCTGCGGAAGCATAAACGACGGCAGCGCGCTCTGGGTGTTCCGGGGAAGTAACTTTGCCGCTATTTAATCCACCTGATATATACACCCATCCATCTAATCCCAGTATGGGAGTGCTCACGCGTATCTGCGCGGTCTTATCCGCGCTGAAACCGGTAAGAACGACTTTTCGGATATCCGCAACGCCGTCTCCCGTAGTATCCTTAAAATAGTATATATCGGGCGCGCAGGTAACAAAGATCCCTCCGCGCCAGGGAAGAACGCCATTAGGATAGGTAAGGCCTGTTACAAACTCCGCACGATCATCATATTTACCATCCCCGTCAGTATCTTTCAGGAAGGCAATACGTCCTAGCGTAGTAGGCGTTCCCCCATTCGAAGAATCCGGATAACCGCGATCTTCCACGACATACATATTCCTGTCTTCGTCAAATGCCAGCGCTACAGGATCTATGACCATGGGCTCGGAAGCAGCCAGTTCAATACGCAAGCCCGGCTCGAGTTGAAAACTGTCCATTGCCTTTTGCAGGCGCTTATCATTTTCACTTGCACAGCCGGTTACAATCAATACAGCGATACAATAAACAATAAAGCCAGGTTGTTGGATCTTCCTTCTTTTTTCGCTGGTGCGTCTCATTTCCATATATTTTTTTTCAAAACTTATACTTGTTGGTAAAAGGTTGATGGATCTTACATATACATGCAGTAAAATATTTCCGTCTCCCGGTTTCTATTTTGGCTGCTCATTTTTAAGCTTCTGCATCAAACCAAAAATGGTTTCCATGATCTTTGTTGAAGCGTTTGTCTCCAGGTAGCTGGAACGGGCCCGCCAGGTTTCATAACCGCCGAGCTTATGATGCTCGGGAGTCGGTAGATAGCCATTGTAGCCATTGGCCAAGGAGATCATGAAAGCCGGTTTAAAAGGCGATCTTTCTTTAAAATCGAGCCCGATCTCAACAAATATCTCGCAGGGAGCCGCGGCTATGGCGAGATCGCCCAAACGAAAAGCCTGCAGGATCACGGAAACCTCTTTAGGGTATTCATTGATGAGGACGGTTTCCCGCGCATAAATTTCTTCCATGGTATTCATCACCGGACCGTCTGCTTTGGCTATAATCGCTTTTGCGCGCGCAACTTCTTCTTTGGCGGGAAGCCTTACGCCCAGGGTAATTTCTTTCTGCAGCGCGCTCAGGGAAATCCAATCCTGGTAATGAATATTCTGATAAGTCTTATATGCTTCCGCCGCCACGATATTTGCGACCTGCCGCATGCGCGTATAAGGGAGGATGGCGGGAAGAGGCGTTCCTCCAAAATTGATATTGTTGATATTGCCGCTGGTTCCATTAGACATAATCGCTACAAAAGAAGGGTCCTCATGATCCGCCTGCAGCAACTGTTGCATGCGCCGGGCAAACATGCCATAGTAGTCTGCCGATATTTCCCCCGGGCCCGTTCCGCCTACATAATGCAGGGAATAATTAGCCAGCAAGGCAATGGGGCGGCCATCCGGCGTTTGTAGGGAAACAATGGGCAAGCCCGGATCGGTAGGTCCTGCAGGCTCCAGCAAATCGGGATTGCCTATACCCGGATTCATCTTCACCTGGTCTGTTCCGCCAAATGGATTCGTTAAAGGCTTTCCCGGCTTCATCCTCCAACGGCGATTAAACACCTGCGTGGGTTCTCTTCCTACGGCCCACCCTATGCGCGCCGGCGCCAGGTTATTATTGGCTCTTATCACCGCGTCCGCAATGCGTTGCGCAAGAAACCGAAGGTATTCCTTATCCGGATCGCTTTGAAATACCGAGCAGGCCGTGCCTGCAGAATGCGTATGGGTAGCCGACATCATCATGTTTTCCACAGGGATGCCCGTTATGTTATTCGCTATGCGTTTAGCTTCATCTAATGTTTCCCGATAGACCATACAAAGATCAGACACAACGATGGCCAGCCGCGTATTTCCATCGTCAAGCACGATACCGCGGGCATGCGTTTCATCATGAATATGCCTGACAATGCCGTCTTTCGGGTTTCCATTAATAGACGAGCCGATCTTCGGAGTGATATTGCTGGTAGCGGCGCCTGCGCGGAACGCCTTAGCGCCCGCGTTCTGCGCGCGCAGGGAAAGAATACCGGCAGGCGCAAAAATAAAACAAGCGAGGAACAATCTGATTTTTCTCATTATACATAGCAGGTTTAGGTCTTATAACTATATTCCGTTCTTATAACTACTGCCTTTCAACAAGCGGTTATTTTATTGTATCAAACAATTTAAGCAGTTCTGCGACGATCTTTTGCGTAGCTCCTTTTTCCACCCTGTTGGTTCCGAGCCAGGTTTCATAGCCGCCCAGTTGATGCTGTTCGGGAGTGGGCAGGTATCCATAACTGCCATTAGCGAGTTCAATGGTAAAAGAAGTCTTGAACGGGATCTTGGCTTTTAATTCCAATCCCGTTTCTGTAAATACCTCAAACGGAATAGCGGCAATGCCAAGCTCGCCGATACGGAAAGCCTGCAGGATGATCTTTACCTGATCGGGCCATTCTTCCTGGATCTGTATGATCCTTTGAGCATAAGTCGCTTCCAGCGGATGCGCCGGCTTAACCGTATCGGGGCGGGAAAGTATTTTTTCGGCGCGCGCAAGCATCTGTTTGTCAGGTTTTCTTACCTGCAAAGGCAGTTCTGACTGCGCAACGCTCAGTTTTACCCAGTCCTTATGCTGAATAGTTTTATATACCCTAAGTACTTCCTGCGCAACATCATTGGCTACGATGCGCATTTTCTCATAGGGTCTATGCTGTTCTGCGGGCGCAGCGAAATTGATATTGTTCACATCGCCGGAAGTACCGTTAGACATGATGCCTACAAAAGGAGGATCCTGCCGGTCGGCTTTTAACAGCTCCTGTATCCGGTCAGCAAAGACGGCAAAATAATCGCCTGAGATATGATTGTCGGGTACGCCGCCCACATAATGCAACGAATAATTGGCGAGCAGCGCCAAAGGGCGACCTTCGCGTGACTGAACGGAAATAAATGAAACGCCGGGGTCTGTGGGTCCGGCTGGTTCCTGAAGATCGGGGTTGAGACGGCCCGGGTTCATTCTTACCCGGTCTTTTTCGCCAAAGGGGTTAAGAACGGGCGACTTCATCTTCCAGCGACGGTTGAACAGGTGCTGCGGTACGCGACCCACGCCCCACCCGATCCGGGCAGGTTCAAGATTATGGATCGCCATCCTAACGCCATCGGATATACGTCGAGCAACAAAAGTCTGGTATGCATCCAGTTCCGCGCGCTCGTTCCATCCCCTTCTTTTCTCGCCTTCCCCTCCGGCGCTAACGGCGGAATGCGTATGGTTCGCGGCCAGCAACACCTGTTCCCTGGGAATAAAAGTTTCTTTATAGATCAATCTTTTTGCCTCGTCAAACACCAAGCGGTCGATGCCAACATTGTCGACGATCACAAATATCAACCGCGTGGTCCCGTCGTCCAGCGCAAGGCAGCGGGCATGCAGTTCGTCATGGACATAAGCGGCGGGCGGGGGAATGCCGAAATTGCCCACTATCCCCTGACCCAGGTTAGGAGTGATGTTAACCGCAGCGGCGCCCGCCCGGAAAACAGGGCGTTGAGCAAATGCGCCTGAAGAAAAGCAAAGGAACAGGCAACAACCAGCAAGCAAGCGCAGGAAACAAAAAGCCATTCTGCCGTTATCATAAAGCCGATCTGTCACAACCATATCTGTCTTTTTTATTATAGAATTCGTTCACGTCATTACAAGTTGTCTTAGAAGCCCAATCCTATCGCTTCACCGATCATTGAATTCGTTCAATGTCAATGCAACACTGATTTAAAGGCCCCGGTCCTGTCTTTCTCCGGCCATTGAATATGTTCAACCTCATTGCAGTTCCGGCCCAACATCTCCATATCCCCAGGGAACGGCTTTAAATGCAGGAGCGCCTGCCCATTCCGGCGCCTTACCCGGATTCATTTGACGCGTCAGCGCCAATCCTGCTTCTACCATCATAGGGCCCGCGTGTATATCCAGGTTGCTATACGAGGTAAGCCTTGTTTCATAACCGCCGCCATTGGCGTCGAAAGCTTCTTTCGTGGGAACATAACCCACGCAGTCATTGGCCAATTCAACAGGAAAGGTGAACGGGAAGGGGCTTCCCGACTTAATATCCAGCCCAAGCTGACAAAAGAATTCGGCGGGATTGCTTACAAAAACAGCAGGCCCGACCTGTATGGCCTGCACTTCAGCCTGAACAACGGGTTCCTTTTTAATTTTCGCGTCGAGCAATACAATTTCCTTGGCAAAAGTCCATGTCGTAGCGCCAACCTTCGCGAGATCCTGCTTAACCAACTCATAACTTTTCTTCACCCGCTCAGCCCCAGGAACCCGGCGTTTTATCGATAATGTCTTTGTCTTAACGTCTATAGGCGTTAAGACGCCGCGAGGCATGTCCAGCAGTACCCTAACCGCCTCGGCGCCTACTCTTCCGCCGACGAACCGCGCCCAATCTTCTCCCTGCCGGTTCGCATGCGGATTGCGGTTATCCACCTGCGTTACATCTCCGCTGGCGCCCTGGAGAAAAACCACCGTGCAGTCATTCCCCATGGCGCCGCGGATGGTTTGTTCCATATAGTAGACCCAGTTTGCGGATATCCCCCCCGGATTGGTAGTCGCATGGCAGGCATAATTAACGATACAGCCCACGCATCTGCCTTCTTTATTCCATGCGCCAATCACGCCTACCTCGGGATCGATGGGACCTGCCGGTTTAATAATATCAGGATTCAATTGGCCGGGATGGGTAAAGGTCAATCCATTCTTCATGAAAAAGCGGCGGTTGAAAGCTGCTTTTTCTTCCTTTCCCCTGCCAATACCCAGGTTCAATGGCTCACTTGATTGATAGGCTTCGCAGACAGCCTCCACCAATTGTTTTTCTACCCGCTCCAGGTATTTGGGATCGGCGCAGGAAGATTTTTCATAAGCCAGGGATTGCACAAAGGGATCGGCATGATCATATTCTCCCGGCTGTACCATGGAGGTAGGGCCTGAAGAATGCGAATGAGAAGCGCCGATCATCACCGCTTCCGGAGGAATGCCGCAACGAGCCTGAATGCCTTTCCGCGCTTTCTCTACCAGCGACCGGGGCACGGCCAATGCATCAATGCCAATTAACGCTACGCATTTGGCTCCCTCGCTAAATACCGCCGCCCTGACCTTGCAGGGATCATGCAGCTTCTGGTGAAAAGCCTTGCCATAACCGCCGGGTTGCTCCATGCCAATATCCGGGGTAATATCGGCCTCTGCAAATCCGGCTTTCAGGGTTTGTTCCCATTGCTGGAGGATTTTCGCGTCCCCAGTAGCAACCGGCGCCGGCTCGCCCCATGCCGTCGCCGGAAAAAAATAATTTAACCCCAACGCAGCGCCGGCTGTATTTTTAATAAAATTCCTTCGAGATCTATGTTCTCCCATAATACAAGCAATTGATCGTTAGCGTTGCTATTTAACGTTAAAATAGCAAATTTTACGCAATAAGTATGGGAACGTTATCGGAATGATCAGTCGGCGCTGTTTTTCATGATATAAGCGACCATATCCCTGATCTGCTGATCAGATAAGCCATCCAACAATCGTTCAGGCATAATAGATGTTTTTTGCGGGTCCATGCTCGTTACCTGGTCTACAGAAAGCGCGATCTGTTCGCCATTGAACGGCTGGATCACTACGGTCGATCCGCTGCGTTCCTTAATGGTTCCTAATAAGCTCCTGTTATCTGATGTCTTGACATGATAAGCGGCATAACCTTCTCTTATATACGCTCCCGGGTCGATAATATGATTCAGCAGGTCGCTTATATTGGTTCGGTCGTAACCAGTGAGATCGGGGCCGATGGCGCCGCCTTCGCCAAAAAGCCGGTGACAGCTTCCGCAAAGGCTGCTAAATATCAATTTTCCTTTTAACAGGTCTCCGCTTCCCGATCTCAGGGCGGAAGAAGCCTGCCCGATACGTCGGGTCTTATCCGCTGAAGACGCCGGTCTTATTTCCGGCCATAATCGGTTGGCTGTTTCCGTTATTTTCGGATCGTTTAAAAGGATCAGCTGGTTAACGATCTGGGGCGGCAGGTCTGATTTATCGATGGTATGCGCAACAAATTTTTCGCCAGCCTGTTTCTTCCTATCAATGGCATCCAACAGCTGATTTGCCCAGGAGAGCCTGCTGGCCAGCAATAACAGGGAAGCATTCCGCACCAAAAGATCTGATCTAAGCTTATCAGGATACGCTTTTACTGTTCGCTCGCCGATCTTTGGATCGTCATAACGCGGCAAAGCCGCTAAAGCCGCCTGTTTAATGGCATTGGAAGACTGTCCGCTCTCTATTATTTTCAGCAGGACAGGAATCGATCCCGGTTCATTGACCTCTCCCATCACGCGGATATACGCCAGCCTTTCCCCGGTCTCCGCTCGATCATCGCCAATGATCGCCAGCGCTTTCTCTATGGCTTTGCGCTGTCCCTGGCGCAATGCGAGCGTCAGCGATCCTCCGCCCGCGCCCGCCTGGAAAGGTTTTAACGCCGCCGATAAATCCGCGGGCAGTTCGTCAATGCTTTTTCCCCGGAGGCCTTCCTGCAGTCCCTCTACCAACAGTTTACCCTGCTTAGCCGAGGGCGCCATCTTTATCAACCTGGCGCAGGCGGTAAAATCCTGAGCGCCGCCCTCTATAGCATATCGTTGCATCAACCGACCCAGGATAGTATTTAATACGATAGGCTTATTCCATATATCCCTGTCCGCGAACAATGTTAGCGTCCCTTCCCTGTCCGATACCGATTTTGATTCGAGCGCCCACCATATCTGCAGGGGAATATCCGGATCATCGGCGTCGTCATGTCCTTTTAACAGGTTTCTAATAACAGGCAGCGCCTGTTGGGCAGGTAAGCGTTTAGCCGTTGCCGCAAGCTGACTTCTTACCTCAGGATGAGGTTCAGAGAGGGCCAGCGTTGAAAGCGCGGCAGATATAGACGGAGAAACGCTATTGTTGTCGCCCAGCAGTCTCACTGCCCACATGCGAACATAGGGGTCCTGATGCGATAGCGCCATCATAGCGATCGTATCATTAAAGCCGCCGCAGAGATGAATGGCCCATAGCGCTTCCAATGCAGTCTGAACATTGCCGCTCTCAAGCAAAGGGGTAAGCAGGGGTATAACGGAGAAATCTTTTCTATTGCCCAATTGCTGCAGCGCCTGCCGCCTGAACCACCTGCTTTTGTGCGAAAGCAATTGCACAAGCGCTTCATTTGTAGAGGCGGAAATATCCAATTTAGGAGCGGGCTCTTTTTTATTCCTATTATATAACCGATAAATACGGCCGGTAGACTTGCTCCATGTATCACGGGGATCAACATGCGATAAACGGCTATCGTACCAGTCGGCAATATACACGCCGCCATCCGGCCCGGCCGCGATATCTACCGGCCTAAACCAACGATCATCGGTTTGAAGAATATATCCTTCGTCGACATTTTTGAAGCTGGACCCCTTGGGCTCGAAGCCGCTAAGCTGCACAAAGCGCTGCAGGGGGTTAATAGCGATCATCTTGTCGCGGTAGTTTTCCGGAAGATTTTGTTCGCCATACCGGATAAAGGCATGCGTAAACCTCCGGGTATCGCCCACATGCTGCATATCCGGTAAATAACCAAAAGCATACGGATTGGTAAAAGCGCCGTGCTTGCCCAGGTTCCTTACATGATAGGCTCCCTGTTTATAATATCGTCCATGACTGGAGCCATTGTCGCCGGAATAGATACGGCCCTTATCGTCTATTTCAACATCAAAAGTATTTCCCCCTCCTTCCGCATAGATCTCAAAGATCTGCGTCTCAGGATGGTATCTCCAGATAGCCTGTCCGTTAAAGCGGATATTATGCGAAACAGCAGAACTCACATCGGCTGTGCAGGTGCTGCCCTGCGCGCCGTACAACCATCCGTCGGGCCCCCAGCGAAGGTTGTTGGCTACTGCATGCGTGTCTTCGATGCCAAATCCTTTCAGATGAACAACCGGGTCGCCATCGGGGATGCCGTCCTGATTGGGGTCGGGATACGCCAACAGGTAAGGCGGATCCAATACCCATATCTTTCCCCGGCCCCATTCCACGCTGGTAGCGATATTTAGTCCGGTTATCGCATCGACGGCCTTATCGAATTTTCCATCGCCGTCCGTATCTTCAAAAAAGCTGATCTTGTCGGCTCCCTTTGTCCCTTCGGGAGGAGGTAAGGGAACCTTATCATATTCCGCGCGCATGTGTTGATCCATGTTCATCACCTTTATTCCCTTAGGATAAGGATACTGGTTATATTGAACCACCCATAGCCGGCCGCGATGATCGAAATTGATGTAAACAGGTTGGGTGATCTTAGGTTCCGATAGAACAAGATCCAGCGCCAGGTCGTCGGGATGCCGGAACTTAGCAAGCGCGTCGAGGGGTTGCATAGGCCTGGAACTATCGGTGAGCAGCCCTCTCCCGTCAAATGTCCTCATAAAATTGAGCGCTTCCTCGCTGCCGGCCACGTCTTCCATTCTTGCGTTGACAGGGCTACCCGTATCCTTACAGCAAACCAGCGCCGCCATCAATAAAACAGATGCGGCGCTGGGAAAAAAAGTATTCATCCGTTTTTTCATGCTTATCATTTTCAATCCGGCCATACCGGTAATGCATTTCCTGATGCAATACTTCGTCGACCGCCGGCGCTTTAACAATCAAAATAGTTCATGCAATGCATCGACGGTAATCGAGGAATTCATATTCCCGGAGAATGCAGGCAATTGAACGTTGGTATGGATATTTACCGTTAAAGTACCAAATTTCAAATAATAAGCATGCGAATACTATGAAAGATCAGCTTTTAGAGATATAAAATTATTTCCAACCTCTCTACCAACCCGGATTCTGAACCAGTTTTGGATTTAAAATGATTTCGTTTGGCGGGATTGGATCCAGGTAGTCCCGCGCCGGGTTGAAACCGTAACCTGCGGGGAGCGCGTCCCTGAAGGGATCCAGAAAGCCATTGGCGTCTACAGGAAAAAATGCAGATGCGATCTGCGCTCCCTTAAAACCCTTCGGCCTTTTGCCAATAATTAATTCGTCAGCGGCAGCCCATCTCGCTATATCCGGCCACCGGAAACCCTCGGTGGCAAGCTCGACCCTCCTTTCCCTGCGAATTTCATTCAACAATGGGGACAGGCCCGGAAACTCCCAATTAGGATCGGTTGCAATAGCAGCCATATTCAACGCAGGCATTCCTGCTCTCGCTCGCAATAACCCGATTGAACGATCAAGATCGGCCTGCGTGATCGTTCCTAACTCTGCTTTGGCTTCGGCGAAATTCAGCAGCGCTTCTGCATACCGGAAATGTATAGCGGGGGTCTCCTCATAATTCAAGCTATGATTGTTCATATCGGGGTCATAGGTCTTTCGGAGAACATATCCTGTAGGCGCATAAAACTCGGAAGACGAATTCAGCTTGACATAAGCGTCTTGCCATGGCTCCGTCATATTCGTTATCTTCCAGGCGGCGCTGGGCGTAAAAATCGTCTGGTAAAAACGCGGATCCCTGTTTTTCATTTCATCGGAAAGGGTATTGAATCCCCCGAATAACGGGCTTACTGCAATTGGCTTTCCATCAGTGCAGAGATAAGCGTCTGCCAACCCTTTGGTCAGCGATCTACCGAAAGGATATTCCAGCCTATAATTCCTGTTATTGGTAATATCGAGCGCCACGGAAAATTTTTTCCATAACAGCGCTTCTTTAGAATCTGAATAATCGCGCATTTTAAAAAGATCGTAATAATCGGTTGCAGGATTGCCCGTATTGTAAAGCGCCAGCTTACCGGAGTTCATCATCTCCGTAGCGGCAGTAACAACCTGGTTGAAATATTTATCAGGATCAGCAGCGCTTGCTCCGAAAGCGTCTCCATTATGATATTTTTCCCAGGCGCCTTCATAAAGCGCTACTCTTGTCAGCAACAACAGCGCCGACCATTTGTCCAGTCTCGTTCCGCCTTCTGTTTTTTCTTCGGGTAGATACGTAGCGGCCGAATCAAGATCGGCGAGAATATTATCCGCCACAATGTTCCGCGCAGTTTGCGGCCCGTATAATTCAGGCGAGTCCGTACCGAGCACGACGCTGATGTACGGAACATTGCCAAACTGCTGCAGCAGCCTGAAATAAAGCCAGGCCCTGAAAAAATGCGCTTCGCCGACGTATTGTTTATAAGCGTTAAAATCATCCTCGCATTTGCGATAGTTATCAAAAAAATAATTAATGGCGCGGATATTCGTATAATCCCATCCGCCAAGGCTCGGAGCCGAATAAACAGTGCGGGTCCCTTTCAGCCTGTCATCCGCCGCATTGCTGGATATCTGGTTGTCGCTATTAAAATCATCCGCTCCGCCAGGATAAGGATTATCCAGAATGATTCCCCACAATACAGGAAAGATAGCGTCGCTATAGAACTGGTTCATATAAATCTTCAGGTCGTTGGTATGCAGGAAAAATATCTCGGAGGAAACCTGGTCCTGCGGCAATTTATCCAGTAAGTTTTTTTTGCAGGCTATCGAAAAAGAGAGCAGCAGGATGAATGAAACGGAACGATATAGATAGTTTGAATATTTCATAATTGCAAAATTTAAAAGCTAATATTTAGGCCGCAGGAATACCGTTTTGAAACAGGATATACAAAGCTGGTCGACTCCCTTCCGCCCAGTCTGCGATCGGAGGCATATACGGTTTCCGGGTCCAGGACCTCGGGAAGTTGAGTGATGGTGATCAGGTTTTCCCCGGAAACATAGATCCTGGCCGTTTTCATAAATACCTTTTTCGACCATCTTACCGGGATCGTATAATTGAGCATTATATTTTTTAGGCGGGCGTACCCTGCATTCAATACATACCGCGACTGATCCTGGTGGTTTTTCATAAACTGGTCATAATCAAAATAAGGTTTGGGGAAATAAGCGTCTGTATTAGGGCCAAGGAAATTAGTTTCATCGGCAGGCCGCCAGTAGTCGAGCGAAGGGCTGCCCTTATTAATAGAGGACTCAGAACCCGGGGAACCTCCGGTGGCAACGCCCCAGAATACGCTGGCATAAGAGTCTGGCAAATAATCCCGTTTAAGGATCCCCTGCCAGAACATGCTAAAGGAAAGCGATTTCCAGCTCAGACCGGCAGAAAATCCAAAGGCATAACGGGGCGATATATTTCCGATTATTCTCAGGTCTCCATGATCAGATAGCATCCTGTTGCCGTCATTTAATATGCCGTCTCCATTAAGATCCTTATATTTTATATCGCCAGGGCCCCATACGCTGTAATATTTCGATTGATCAGGCATCGGCTCGCCTGCCTTCTGGATCAGGCCATCCGTTTCAAAACCCCAAATTTCTCCATACTGTTTGCCATCGTACCAGTCGTCAATGATCTTATTATCATTTTTATATTTCAGGATAGTTGAGCGATTATCGCTTAACGTTACCCTGATATTATAATGCAGATCGCTCGTGATTTTGTCTTTCCAGTCCAGCGAAAGCTCGAAGCCTTTGGTCGACAGTTCGGCATTATTTTCAGAAGGAGTAGAAGCCCCCAATACCGCCGGCAGGTCCTGCGCGGGCCCGAACATATTGGTCGTTTTTCTATTGTACCAATCGAACGTAAGCATCAGGCGTTCTCTTAGAAAGCTTGCATCGATTCCAAAATCAAGCGTTGTCACGGTTTCCCATGTCAGGCTACTGCTGAGGATCTCAGGCGGGTTCGCATAGATCGGTCTTTCATTCCCGATCACATAAGGGAAGTTGCTGCCTACGGGAATAGTCGAAACATATAGGTAATTGTTTACATTCTGGTTGCCCAGGGAGCCATAGGAACCGCGTATTTTTAAATCGCCGACATAATCGCTGAGCGGCGACCAGAAATTTTCTTTTGAGATATTGTATCCCGCTGATGCCGACGGAAAAAATCCCCACCGGGAATCTTTTGCGAACCGGGATGAGCCATTATAACGTCCGCTGAATTCCAACAAATACTTGTCATTAAAACTATAATTCAGGCGACCGAAAAATGCTTCGGTAGACCAATGCCCCCTGGTGTCGTGCAGCGTACTTGCGCCTGTAGCGGCGCTGATAGCGGGAATCTCTTGCGTGATCAGCCCCATCCTGGATCCGTAAAGGGATCTGTAATTGTTCAGCTCTTCTTCAAAACCGCCCATCAGCTTTAGGAAATGATCGCCTATGTTTTTTTCATAGGTAGTAACGGCGTTAAATATGAAATAATTATTACCCGCTTCATTCTCTACGGCCCCGGCGCTGGATGTGCCGATATTGCCGGTCGCTCCGTTAGGGATCTGCACGGGAACAGGATGCGGATTCTGGAAGTTGGAGGCAGCGCCGATATTATAGTTATAGGCAAGATTTGTTTTCCATCCCTTTACCGGCTCAATCTCTGTACCAAGCTTCAGCCAAAGATCATTTGTAGTCGTTTGATCTCTTCCGCTAGCCTGGAAGGACCGTACAATGGGGTTGGCGACGCTGCCATCCGCATTGTGCCATGGCGTCATTGGCGCAAAATTGAAAATAGCCTGGAAATTATAGCTTCGCGGCGTCCCGACAATACCCAGCGGATAATCTGTAATGGTTTGAGCAAACCGCGTCCCGAAATTAAATCTCAGCCAGTTGTTGACCCTTGAACTCAGGTTGGCCATCAGGTTATACCGCTTGTAGGAATCGTTGCCCCAGTTGTAAAGTCCGCCCTGATCATAATATCCGCCGGAAATAAAATACTGCGTCTTCTCATCGCCTCCTTCGAGGTTGATATTATGCTTGACGGACAATGAGTTTCTTTTAAAAAACAGGCGCGGCCAGTTGTAATTTGCATTGCCCTGCCATCTTCCATTCCAGATAATACCTGGCGGATTGTTGATATCATATTCATCTTTATATGTGCCGGCCATATATCCTTTGATCCTTTCCACCTGCTCATCGGGATATACCGGGGCAAGCCCTTCATTGGCCTGCGCCTGATTAAAAACAGTCGCCCAGGTATATGCGTCGCGGAACTCGGGCAGCCGCAAAGGAGAAGCCCATGAAAAATTAGGGTTGTACGATATTTTTACGCCTTTGCTGCGGGTTCCCGCCTTGGTGGTAATCAATACCACCCCGAAAGGGGCGCGTGAACCATAAATAGCAGAGGCGGATGCATCTTTCAATACGGATACGCTTTGCACCGATTCAGGATCCAGGTCATCAACAGCGCTTTCTACGCCATCGATAAGAATAAGCGGGCTTGCATTACCGGAGATGGAGCCAAACCCCCTGATATTCCAGGAACTGGACGCCCCGGGCTCGCCGCCCCGGTTGCTCATTTCGATATTCAGATTTGGAGAAAGCCCCTGCATCAACAACGATAAGGTAGGCGCCGACCGGTTCTGCAAAGCGGCGCCAGCTATTACGTCCACCGCCCCTGTGAGGTTGATCTTTTTCTGCGTGCCATAACCTACGACTACAACGCTATCTATCTTCCCCTCCGATTGCCTCAGTTCTACCTGAAGGCTGGCGCCCTCATTGACGCGGATTTCCACAGTTTCAAAACCAGTATAAGAAAACACCAAAATAGCATTGGCTGGGACATTGATGGAGAACCTGCCATCTCCATCCGACACAACGCCCGTGCCGGCGCCTTTCAGCACAATATTCACGCCCGCCAATGGCTGTCCGTCCGGCCCATAAACCACGCCTGTTACCGGCGGAAGCGGCGCCTCCCGCGAACGACCATCGGCATTGACAGACAGGCCATGCGCCGCCTTTTTCCTGATAAAAATCGTCCGGTTCTCAATAAGATAGTCCATCATCTGATCCTTCAGCGCCGTTTCCAGGAAAGCGGTCAAAGGCATATGCTGCGCGCTGACAGTAACAGGCTTTGCCGTTTCCAGCAGATCCTTATTGTAGAACACTAAATAACCTGTTTGCTTTTTTACTGCGTCGAAGACTTTCTTTAGCGACGCTTCCCTCCCCACAAATGTTACTGTTTGGGAAACAGATCTTGCGGAAACATGCAAAACAGCAATTAGCAGGAGAATGGAAGTTAGTTTCATAACTAACAGTGTTTTGGTAATGTACCGGCGCCTCCTGCCAATGGCATAGGCCGACCGCGTACAAAGAGCGGTAATTTGCATAACTTTGTTTTTTCTCGTCCGCTATCGTTTTCTTAGCCGTTCCTCAAATAGCAGCTATTGAAAACAAGGCGGAAGTTTTGGGTTGATAAATAAAATAGTCTTACGGGACTTTATTGAAAGATCAATCCGAATATTGACCGGAAGCGTTCGAACCGCTTCCGGTTTTTCATTCGTATATCTTGATTTTATATAAACGGCGCGAAAAAATTACCATCCCAACTTGTTTAAGGCGTTACCACCAGGGTCTTTTCATTTTCCATACGGAAATGCAGTCCTGAAACTGTCAATCCCTTGATCACTTGCGACAAATTCAGGTCTCTGCCCATTTCACCGCCAAACTCAATATCAGGAGTTCCCTCTTCATAACGCACGTCCAGGTCGTACCAGCGCGAAATCTCCCGCATCACTTCTCTAAGATTTTTGTTTTCAAAATGGAATACGCCATTTTTCCATGCCATTACCTGTTCAATATTCGCCTTCACAACTTTTAACCCCTGCCCGTTATTAAGGGAAATGGACTGTTGGCCGGGTTTTAATATTACTTTGTCATTCCCTTTGATTACCTGCACCGACCCTTCCAGCAGGGTGGCGTTCATGGACGCTTCGTCTTTATAGGAATTGATGTTAAAATGCGTTCCAAGTACTTCCACCGTCATATCGTTAACGACCGCCTGAAAAGGTTTGTCCTCCATTTTCGCCACTTCAAAATAAACTTCTCCTGTTATGGAGACGGTTCTTTTAGCTTCTACAAACGCCGTCGGATAGGTAATGGAAGAAGCCGCATTTAACCATACCTGCGTGCCATCGGGCAACGTCAACCTGTATTGACCGCCGCGCGGCGTAGTCATGGTATTATAATATATCTTATCGGGTTGCCGGCCGGCATAAACATAGGCGATCTGGCCGTTTGCCTGTTTCACGATCTGCGCCCCTCCCTGCTGCGCCAGCTCCCCATTGGCCGCGCTATCCAGGATTATGGTTGAACCGTCGGCCAACGTGATCATGGCCTTATTACCGCCCGGAGCCACGTTCATATCAAAATGCCCGCTTATCGCAGGCGCTGATACTTGTTCTCCCGAAGAGCCCTTCCATAAATAAACGCCGGCAGCCACAACGATCAGCGCCGCCGCGGCATACTTAAACCAGGATCGTCCCGCAAGAGGCCAAATCCTTTTACGAACAGATACAGGATCCATGGCGTCGGCTACAGTTGTTTTGTCAATTGCAAGGACCTTCTCGATACCCGCCTGCATGATCGCCTCATCGACAGGCTCGGCGAACAAAGACTCCTTTTTCATGATATCCGAAATCAACTGCAGCAATTCATCGCTATTGCTTTCTGATAAAGTAACCAACTCCTTGCGCTCTTCGTCGGTAAGCTCGCTATTGCGCAGTCGATCCAGTAAATAAATAATTCTTTCTTCAGTCATATATAAAAGATGTTTTGCCGGAGCGGTATTTTCCTGTCGCAAGGCCGGTTACCATCGGCATGACCCGGGCATTGACTATTAAGAAGCTAAACAACGAAATGAGTACTATTGCAATACGGTCTTTTTTAAAGATATCCCTGAAAAAAACAGCAAAGCAGTAAAAAGGAATGTCCTGCGGCGGAAAGATATTCCCGTATGTATCTTAAACAAGCGGTAAGCGCATTTTTTACGGTTTGGGGGGAGATGGAAAGCCGCTCTGCAATTTCAGTTATCTTCAATCCCTCATCCCGGCTCATTTGGTATATCCTGCGTCTTTGCGCTGGAAGAGACGCTACCGCTTCTTTAACCGCCTGCCTGATCTCTTCAATATTCACCAGATCAAAGGGAGAAGCTTCCGCGCCGCCCGGACGATTATTCCTGATCAGGGCGCCCATCCTTTCCCTATCTTTCAGTTTTTTCCGCAAGGCCGAAAGGTATTCATTGGAAGCGATCTTAAAGATCCATGCATGCAGATTTTCTATCTCTGTAAGTTTTTCCCTGCTTAACCAAACCCGGATAAAGGTTTCCTGGATGATCTCTTCCGCCTCCAGCGCCGAATCAGCGTACTTCAGGATAAAAGGCCGAAGTTGAGGGTAATACCGCTTATATATTAATGCAAAAGACCGCTCATCCCCTTCGGAAGCGGGTTGGAGCAGGTCCTGTTCATTATATAAAGATGGTTTGCTCAACAATTCATCACGCGATTTAGCCATCACGAAAATAAGGGAAGCAATAGTTAAAAAAAAAGCCGCGACTTATTTTACGTTTTTTAGCCCCCGGACAGAAGCGCGCGCTGGTTGAAAATTGATTGCTGCGGTGCACGAAGAGATACACGGGATTAAGGCGGATATACTATTGTAACGCGGCGGGCAACAGGTTTTTGAGCGTATAGCAGATAAGATGGTTGTTTAAACTATCGCCCGCTTGCGTTTTTATGTTGCCCAGGTTCAACTGGTAGACATATCCTGCTTGTAAACTATCTAATGTCAATGATATTTTTTTGCGATCATCCGATATTTTAATATCGGCAACAGGTATTGCCCCCTCATTCATACGCGCAGAGCCATATTTTTCGTGATATTCATAATAGTAGCGTTTAAGATGATAACTATCCGGGCTAAGGGCAGTCGATTCATCAAGCGGCTGAGTAAAAGTCAGATCAAAGCCTCGGTTTGTGAGGTTCATGCTATATATATCCGCAGGCTGTTTGCCGGTAAAAACGATTCGTTGAATGCCGTGATCGCCGCCCCATCCATAAGCGGCCTGTCCGGTCCATAGGCTACCGTCGGGGGAAAATGCCAGGCGGTTATTTCCCCTTCTGAGCCCTTTAGCGTCAATGAAGGGAATGCAGGCTCCCTGCAGTTCCCCGGCTATGCGCTCTAGTATTACTCTCACAATGCGTTCTGTATTCATTTCTCCTACGAACAACTGACCCTTGAAGGGGCCGAATTTTCCATTAGTGATATCGCAGAGCGGTTGGGTAGGCGAATTGGCAATAATATCCTGCGGAAATAGCACAGCTGCTTTGGTGCGCATGCTATCCAATGCCTGCACAGTAAGACTAAAAGGGTTTCCCCTGTTCCAGTCTTTTTTCCAGACAAGTGCGCCCGGATGGCCATAAAAATTTCCCTCCTGCACATGATGCAGTTTACTGGTTCCGATCCAATCGCCCTGATTGTCAGTAACAAAGAGGTTGCCCTGCAAATCGAATCCTAATCCGTTGGGGGAGCGGAAGCCCATTGCATAAGGTAGCAGCTTTCCCTCTGGCGTCAGTTTCATGATCCATCCTCGATAGGGCGTTACAGAAAACATACTTTTCCCGTAGCCGCGCCCTGCCGTATCTAACCTGCCTCTTAGTTCCGGCCTGATGCCGCCGCCGGCGGAAGCTGAATTCAGCGCAATAAATAAGTTGCCTTCCCTATCCCGGACAGGGCCATAGCTGAATTCATGGTAGTTGCCTGTTAACCCAAAATCATCTGTGACCTTTTCATACAGATCGGCCTGCCCATCGCCGTCGGTATCTTTTATCCGCGTTAATTCCGGGCGCTGCATGACCAGCATCTCGGATGCGCTGATCGTTAAAATCCCAAGCGGCTCGTGCAATCCCTCGGCAAACAGGCTCCAGTTTTTTGTATTGGGATCATAGATCATCACTTCTCCCCTCAGAAAACAGGCTACCAGTCGGCCATCTGGTAAAAAATCAAGTCCGCCTGTTTCAGCTATAAGTCCCTCTGGCATCTCGATAGACTCCACTATGTAAGAGGTTTCGGGCGCATTGGCGTTTTGCTTTGTTGAGCAATGTGAAAATATATATAGCCCTATTATTAAGAGAGCGGAAACATACGGTTTCATGGTTTATTTTTAGTCATAATGATCGTAAACCGGCTTGCTTGTTCCGGTAGTATTCTCAGGTTTCCATTGATCCATTCTCCCTCGGCGCACTGATAATGCACGCCATCTTCAGGGTCTGTCACAAACCAGATCGTTCTGTCTGTTTTTGGGATTCTGAAGGTCCGTATTAACCCCGTTGCATCTTCCTTTGGTTTTATCAATTCGTATACGTCAATGCCATTGACCGTATAATGAAATTCCGGGTATCGATTGATCAGTTGATATCCTTTAAAATCTACAACAGGGATATTTCCGGGCTTGTCTACCTGTAGCGGATAGGCTGTTTTGTCGCGAAAGAAAACCGTTCCGAGGATAAGACCATAAGCGTCGTGATGTCCCTTCCATATATCGGTATTGTCAAGAAACCCGCCATGCCAGGCATATCGCAGTCGGCAGGAGCCTGCATCCCAGCAATAGGATAGATTGCGAGGGAGGCTTACGGCAATGGCAGCGGGACTTGCATCGGGAAGGAAGATGCGGCACACAAAGGGCGGCTCTTCCCTATAGGGTCGGGATCTGGCAGCCGTGTGATTTTGATGAGCGCCGTTGGTTTTGCTTGTAGCTGTTTTTCTGTTGGGCGGAATATTGGGATCGTCATTAAGAGGGGGCATATCGCCGTTAGTCACGTAGATGGCTCCATACATGATGGATCCGTGTCCAGGGTATGTGCAAACATAGGGATAGATGCCAGCTGTTTTTGGCGCCGTAAAGCTGATTGTTTTTGTTTCTCCCGGCTCCAGCACGGGCACAGCCCATAATACTTCGGAAAGCTCCGGAATATAATTCAATCTTTGTCCTTCGTTTGCCAGGCCCAAGGCTGCTTTTACCACGGCTGTTCTGGATCCTGGTTTGACGATCAGCAGGTTATGGCTCATGTCATCTTTATTGGCGAAGACAATTTTGACCTTTGTGCCCGGCTTTATTTTGAACCGGACCACATCGAACTGCAATCCCCCAATAGCATTTATTGAAATGGTAGTGTCTGCATTTTGCGCGGGATATGCATTTGCTTGTATAGTGAGAAAGAAGAGTAGCGGCAAAAGCCATCTGGTCTGAATAAGCATAATTAGTTATTATAGTCCTTTTACATATGATCATAGCTCAGAGATAGTCGAAACGCTCGTCATTGACTGCATGGGCTATTTTTAGCGAATGACCCGATTTAATTATGCTTATGTTTAATCAGTCTTGACCTATCAAAATAGTCATCCAATAACTCGATATCAAATTCTTTAGCCATTTGTGCGGCGCTGATATCCTTGTGCTCGCTGGTCAACATCACCGCCCCTACTTTTCCCGGGTCATGAATAACGACTGCATCGCCATATTTTTCTTTTAGCTTAGTCAGTTTCTCCCAGTTAAAATCAAGATGCGCAAGCTTATAATCTAAGTTTACAACGGCCTTCGTATAGTTAAAATAATTGGTGCTCGCAGCGACAACTTCCCCCAGAGGGTTGATAATCTCGGAAGGAAGCTTAATGTTTCCAATAGCCCCTACAAAATAAGACCGGCAGGTATATGCCCAGGTATTTTGCATCAGGCCGCCATGATATACTGAAGAAAACAAAACGATATCCGGCTTTAACTTAATATACTGTTCGCGCAGTTCATCAAAGTTCAAATCAAAGCAAATGGCCAATGCTACCTTTCCAAAATCGCACTGAATAACGGATGCTTCGGCGCCTGGTTTAACGCCCGCATCCATCTCCGGAATGGTGGGAAAATTTTTGTTATAAATACCCGCAACTTTTCCTTTTCTGTCAAGCACGATCAGGGAATTACGCCGACTGCCATTTGAGTCATGGGTTGATCCAAATGCGATATAGCAATTGTTGTCTTTTGCTACCGAGGAAAAATAATCCAGCAATTGATTTTTTCTTACTTTAAGATATGCTGTTTTTTCCGCGGCATTCATCCCTCCTGGCGCATCGCATACTTCGGGTAAAACAATCAGATCAACTTTTGAATAGAGCGCCTGTTTTAATTGCCTTCTCCAGAAATCGATCATTTGCTTGACCAATTCCTCCGGCGCCTGGTCTTTATTGATTGTTGGAGACGCTCCAATAGTCGCTATGACAACCTTTCTTTCTGCATACGCCATGTTGATTGAAGCCACGCAGGAAAACGCAATGGTAAGAAGTAAACAGATAGATAATTTATGGGTAGTATTTTTCATCAGAATGAGTTTGTTTTTTTAGTTTTTTTCAGAAACTCCGCCCCGACCGGTAAAAATATTAGCTTCGATGATTGCTCCGGTTGCGTTATTGGCAATGCTCCCGTTTTTGCCGGCGCTTAAATTATTATTCCGAATCAGGGCTCCGGCGCATGACCCATTTAGCGCGATGCCAGCCAACATTCTCGGGTTGCTTGTTTCCTCGCTAATGATACAATTGACGACTTGCACATTGGCGCTGTTATCTATTTGAACGCCGTTGATTTTGGGGTTTTGAATATGGCAGCCGCTTATGGATACTTCACGACTATCCGTTATTACCACGGCCCCGCCTTTCTTCTCATTCCCATATTCTGCGCCGTCAATAATGTTGTCATTGAGTATAATGCCCTGGCTCTTATTTACGGAGATCCCGCCTAACGAAACCAGGCCTGGCGTGAAATAATCATCATTATGATCAAAGACATTGTCGCTAACCGTTATATTTCGGCTGCCATTGATGATTAAATGCCGGTCATATCCACGGATAAATGTATTTCCTGTAACATTAACGCCGCGGCAATGATCAAGTTCAATATTCGTTTCCTGGTTGCTGATATGGTTCCCTGTTATACTCCATAAGCCGATTTTATTGCTGTTAGCCGGCAAGCCGCTGAAGCGAATATTGGCGCCGCCCGGACTGGGGATTGCCTGAATGGTATTGCCCGATATTGCGCCTTCCCGAACAGATCCTCCCTGTGCGCAATCTATCCAGATATCGGCAGATATGGGTCCGGCGGGATCACAGTTATATTCAATGTCATTCCCGGTTATTTCGAAATTTCGGATTTCGCTGTTCATTACTTTAATGCCGCCTTTTTTGCAGTAACTGATATGGCTGTTACTGATGATCATCTGGTGGATATTCACATTGTCTAAATAGATGCCAATACCGCTCGCATTATAAATATGACAGGCATTTATCAAAACGTTCCGGTTCCTGGAAGTAAAATGAAGGCCATTTCTTACATCGCGAATGAGCAAAGCGCGGAACACTGGCATCAGGGCGTTGCGTATTTCGATGCCATCGGCCTTGGGATTGGCGCCTACGATCTCCAACGCGTCGATCAAGGGCATTCGCTCCCTTTCCCAGGTTACGGGTTTAACCGAAGAAGGCAGGGCCGAGCCTACATGGGAGCCGATAAAGCAAAAAGCCGGCCCCTCGCCTGCCATAATGATACTAGCGCTGCCGCCCTTCCCGGAAATGCCAAGCACGCCATTTTTCGATAGATCTATGGAGATGGTTTGCGTTATTCTGTAGTTTCCTCGCGGAAATTCAATTATACCGTCTCTACATCCTAATATTGCCTTATTGATTGCATAAGTATCGTCAGTCTTCCCATCTCCCTTAGCTCCGAAATTTTTTACGTTTTCGGCATAAGAGAAATTGGAGATCGAAAAAATTAAGGAATAAATAAGACCGAATCGAAATATCTTGGAAAATACGAGCATACGTTTACTTATTAAACTTTTTAATATTAGGATATTCGGAAATAGCGGTTCTAAAAACAGGTTAAGGCCAGTTGAGATGTTTATGCAAAAACTGAAATGACCCTTCATTTCGCATGGAGTGCCCTCCGTTAAAAAATTCGATTCGGGTTTTATCTTCTAGGTTAAACTTATCGTATAGATATTTTACTTTGGAATATTCATAACCAACCCATTCGTCTGGTTGAACGAGGTCATCGTGGCCGCGCTCAACCATAAAAGGTCTGGGAAATATCAAATAGGCCATTTCTGCATAGCTGAATGTATTTCCCATATTGAAATAAGACATTTCCCATTCAGGCGTATTGATGAAGCTGCCTTTAAAATAAGGATCTACTACTTTTCTTGTCCAATTGCCGAAATCGCCGGAACATATTGATGCGGCATAGCCTTCTAGTATAGCCGGAACCCGCATAGCCGCCTCACCCCCATAACTAATGCCATAAAATGCTATCCGCTTTGCATCTACAAAAGACAAGCTGCCAAGCCATTTTAAAGTCTGTTCATTTTGAGAAATAATAAATGAAAACAAGGAGCCCTTAACGCTATTGGCTTTACGACTCAGAAACCTATAACGGTCTTCCCCGCGATAAAGACTATAAGGCGCATATACAATAAATCCCTGGTCGGCAAGTTTTGCCGCAACATTATTGTAAGCGGCTTTGTTGCCTTCAACAAGCTCCTGAGGTATGCCGTTCCGTCCATGCTGGGTAACAACGACTGGTCTTTTTTCGCTCTTTCTTAAATCTTTTGGTATCAGGATAATTCCTGCGGCATTGAAAGAGTCGTAAACATCCAATAAGACTTCGTATCCGGTCCACCTTTCATAATCATATATTTTTCGAGTGCGCGCATTTGCAGGCAACAGTTGATCGTCAAATTTTCCAATAACTTCTTCATAAAGATATTTACGATATTCATTTCCCTTCATGATAAATTTTTCAGGCGAGTGATAAGGATGATAACTTCTTGTGCTCCACCCTCTGTTTTTTAATTCGGATTCCGGCGTTGCTTTGTACAGGAAAAAGTCATTTCTTTCATCATCCGAAATATGCAGGAGCCATTGCACGTGATCTTCCAGCTCTTTTGCCTGACGAAACTGCCTCTCCTTTGGACTAAAAGCCCTTCGCCTATCGACAGGCATAATATTGGAAACCTGTTGATGCTGAAATGCCCCTGAAGATTTCTCCGATTTATTGCCTGCTGCAATTGTCGGACCAGTTGACAACAATTGGTCTAAAAATTTTTTTAAGGCCTTTTCCGATCCAAAGCTTAAGGGTTTATTATTGTTGCCTGAAATTAAATAATGAGGTTGGAATCCCTTTTTTGTTATCGTTTCGATCCTGTTAAACTCTGATTGTACTTCTTTTAATGAAGGCGTCTGTATTCTCCCTTTATAACCCGTAACAGGAAACCCGTTAATACTATCCGGCCTGGGGCCCGGATTAATTACTTTTTCAACCAGCGTTGCCACATCGCTATATTCAACTATAAGAGGACGCGGCGCAATAAGAGAAGCTATTTCCGCATCTCCAAATTCTGTTAGCAGGCCCCACACATTACGATAAATAGGTTCGTCCCAAATCCGTTGTCTCGAGGTAAAATAACCGCTTACTAAAACAGCGTCAATTCTTGTATCTACGGCTGCGGCATACATAGCGATAAGCCCGCCTTCATTATAACCTACCGCTCCTATCTTCGTTCCTTGGGGAGAGGTTTGTTCAAACCAATCAATTCCTGCTAAGACTTTTTCAACTTCGTAACCAATTATATGTCTTCCCATCTGGAATGCTTCTCTATAAATTCTTTCGCGGTATGTTTGCTGACTAGCCGAGCCAGGAAAAAGAAATGTCCTGTCAATAAGCGTTGGAATTAATACCTGGAAGCCATTCTCTGCCAGGCTGCGAGCAAACTGCGAGTTAGCGGGAATGCCGGGAGAAAGCCCGCAAAGTTGTTCTGGAGTTTGATCTGCATCTGGAATAGCAATAATATTGGCCGTTGCCTGTTTTTTGGGTTGAATTAATAATCCTTCTCCGAAAACTTTATTCAAAACCGGCCACCGAACCTGATAAATCCGATACTTCTCAGTTTCGGCCACAAATATAGGGTCGTTGACATTTGATACTTTTTCCATGAATATTGCTGGTCGGCTATCTTTAAATCCCGTATTACGATTAAGAAATGACGCCTGCTTATTTTCAACGCCTATAGACTTCATCAGCCGCTCTCTGTTTGGTTGTACAGAAGCCTCATAAGCGTCTTTTGAGGAATAGTCGCGATGCCAGAAAGCGGAACGACCATTTATAGATTCAGCTATTTTTCTTTCGACAAATACATGCGCATCATCCAGCAACTTCGCGGATATATCAGTATTCCAGGTAAGTTGCGCCGTTCCCGGCAATACTGCTGGCATATGATCAAATGGATAGCTTATGTCCACGCTGTTAACAGACGGCTCTTGCGCTTTTACATTATTTATACTCAACCATAAAAAACCAGCAAGAATTATTTCGAGTTTCATAATTCAGTTATTTTTTCTAAATAGTCTATCACGCTATTGTTCAGCTGAAATATATTCAAATTTGGCTAAAACGTAGCTCTATTAATTTTTGGTTGATGTTTACCAGTTCCCAAAACAGCTACGCTAATTCCAATTTGTAAGAAAGGACTGGCTGTAAATATTTTCACTAGCGCCAGGTCAGCGGCAACCTCATGTTGTTATATTTAATTATAATCAGGATTTTGCGCCAGAAGATCATTTTTTTCCATTTCTGTTCTTGGAATTGGAAAATAGTAACTTGCTTTAACCCATTTTCTATCTCCTACCACAAATGGCGTAATGGTTGGCGCGGTAGCAGTAGTATGATCGGGTTGAAGTTTATAAACAATATTTACTCCATGAATGGGATGGTAGACTTCAGGACCGATTACCCAGCGTCTGACATCGTAAAATCGATGATCCTCCAATGACATTTCAATTCGGCGCTCATGGCGATACCTGTCGCGCAAAGCGGTTCCTGATTCGGTAACAGGCGGCTGCCCTGCCCTCGTCCTGACCATGTTAATATAGGTCCGGGCCTCCTCGTCCTGTCCTAATTCAATACAAGCTTCTGCGTAGTTTAACAATACTTCAGCATACCGGAAATAACGCCAGGGAACGGTTTGAGGATCAAAAGCCTGGTTAACGGAAATATCAAGCATTTTCCTGCTATAATAACCGGTATATCCTCCATTATGAGGCGCAAAAACGCCTTTCCTGGTATCTAATCCCCACACTTCGACCATGGCATTATTTTCCCATTTTTGCCAAACTCCAGCCTGAATTACGCCTACAGGATCATATCCTACGGCATTTGCCGGCCTGGGTTTTAATTTAGCGCCTTCGTATAGCACATTAGCGTAAAAGCGGGGTTCCCGATTTTTATAAGGTTCCGCTGCGTGAACCGGGTTATCCCAGCTAAATTTCGATCCATCGTTCATTTCATAATCGTCTACCAGTTCTCCTATTAAAGTGATAGTGCTTACGCCGCCATAACCATTGGGCGTTGTATAACGACCATATCCACGCGTATCAGCCAGTGGACCGATATATTTTACGAAGATATCCTCTCCTGTTTTTTTCAGCGTAAATAGTTCTATAATATTCTGACTAACATCATCGGTTGGCCCGGGGTTAGCTTTATACAGTTGATACTGATTCATATCAATTACTGCTTTGGCGGCATCTTTTGCAGCTTTCCACCGGCTTTCCCTATTTCCGTCCGTATATCTTAAAAACTCGGGATGCCCATAACCTGGAAAAACTTCCGTATTATATAAATCGCTTGCCGCAAATAATAACATCCTGGCTTTAAGGGCAAGCGCGGCGCCTTTGGTGGCCCGTCCGTCATTAACGCCGCTTTGAACAACAGGTAATAGATCCGCGGCTTTATCACATTCATCCGTGATAAATTTTATGCATTCCGCATAAGTGTTCCTGGCTACTTTAAAATCGTCTGAAAGGCCATATACCTTTGTGACCAGGGGCACTCCGCCATAGTAATTGACCAGATAAGAATATAAAAAAGCTCTGATAAAAGTAATTTCCCCTGTCATCCTTTCCTCCAAGGTCTTACCGTCAATTAACCCGGCAGGCCAGTTTATCTCATCTTTCTTTTCAAAGAACATGTTACAATCTCTTATGCTTTTATAGTAGTTTGGCCAGCTTATGAATGAATTGCCTCTGTTAGGAAGGTAATCGGGCGATATCGTTGGATAGTCGAAGTTAAGGCCTGCAAAGGTTTGATTAGATTCGTCAACAAGCCCGCATTTCATGCCTTCAGAAAAAACAAAGTCAAATTCTTTATACAGTCTGTTGATCACTAACTGCGTTAAGCTTGGATCGCTCCATACGTCCTTTTCTGAATATTCCGTCAGGGAATTTGTATCCAATAACCCCTTTTCACAAGAAGTCATTAAGACCAGGCTGAATAGAGATATTTTTATTATAGAATTAAAACTTCTCATATGTTTAAAAATTAAAAAGTTGCTGATAATCCGAAGTTGGATATCTTATTAATGGGGTAAGTGGTTCCCGATACCTGTATGTAGTTGGATTCAGGATCAAAATCTTTCAACCCCGTCAGGGTAAAAAGATTTTGTCCGCTAAAGTAGACTCTTAGCCCATTTAAGCCAATTCTATTAATAGTAGCGGCGGGAAAATTATAACCAAATTCGACGGTCCTAAGTCTTAAGTAATCGTTACTCTTTCGATAATAGGTGTTATTCCAGGCAATGCCCGCTCTCCAATAGTCGCTTACCCTGTTATATGCCCTGGGTTTCGAGGCATCTGTATTATCAGGCGTCCACCTCCCATCTACATTTTGCTGAAGATAGTTAAAGCCTTCCCCTTCAGATTCCATGTAAATGCTTCTTACGGCTCCTGCAGCTCCCTGCATTACCAGGGAAAGATAAAAGTTCTTATACCCGAGATCTATGGCCAGTCCTCCTGTAAATGTTGGCAAATTCGACCGATAATCCATCTTCCTGTCTCGCCCGTCGATTACGCCATCGTTATTGACATCTTCAAAAATAAGATCGCCGGGGCGCGCTGTGGCAAAATGGGGGTATTTGTCTAATGCCGCCTGGTCTTTAAACACGCCTATTACCTGGTAGTTTAATGTAGACCCCATTGGGTGGCCTGTCGATTTTTGATATTCTGGCACTCCCGGCGATTCATCCCAAAACACAATGTTATTCTTGGTATACCCGCCATTTATTGAAATTTCATAAGTAAAATCTTTTGCTATTTTATCTCCATAGCTGGCCTGGAAGTCAAAACCCTGGTTAGATACTTTTCCGATATTTTCCAGTGGTAGAGTAATGCCGGCGGTGGCAGGCACAGAAGCATTTCGCAGCGCTAGAATATTTGTGCGGAGATAATAAAAATAATCGGCGGTAAATTTCAACTTGCCTCCAAGCATTTCCATATCAAATCCAACGTTTGTCTGATTGGCGACCTCCCAGGTAATCTGAGGATTAGGAGTACGGCTGGAAGATAAAGTATTTACTGATACATTCTGATTAAAGATATAGTTCCCATTTGATGCGCCGAGAAGATAGCCTCCGGTGTATTGGTAGGGTGAAACCCGGTCATTACCCGTTTGTCCCCATGATCCCCGAAGTTTAAAATAACTTATTGACGATAGTTTATTATCCCAAAAATCTTCCTTGGACACTACCCATCCCAATGAAACTCCAGGAAAAAATCCATATTGTCTTTTTACAGGAAAAATATAGGATCCGTCATATCTCCAAACGAATTCGACCAAATATTTATTGGAATAGTCATAGTTAACGCGGCCAAAAGCATTTAGACGCGCGCTTAAGCTTGCGGTTCCTCCATTATCTTTTAATAGGTCGCCGCCTGCAAACATTTGATCAAGGGCTGTAGAAACAAAATATCTTCTGAATGCAGAAAAATTTTCGGAATTGGAAGTAATTCTTTCACTTCCCACCAGGAAATTAAGATTGTGGTTATCGCTAATGCTTTTCTGGTACTTAAGCAAAAGATTTAAACTTATTTGGTTGGCATCTGTCATGGTTTGCGATAAACTGGGATCCGCATATCCTGCCAGCGCTCCGATCATTACAGGTTGATTATTTTGATCATAACTTACATGATCCCATGAATAAAGCATCCAGGGTTTCTTCCATAACTTATTGTTTATTACAAGCTGATCAAAAGAAGCATTACCAGTCAAAGACAAACCTTTCACCCATGGTATTGATATATCCAATTTAGCATTGCTTTGTAGCGTATATCTTTTTTCTTTATCATAGCCTGTTGCGTCCGTTGCCTGGAGAGGGCTTCTGCCTAACTGAGTATCGGGGCCTGGAAGGCCATTTGGCCAATAGGCCGTTATGATAGGCAAGCCATTGATTGTGGTTGCCCAAATTGTGGAAGTTGCAACCGTTGGATAATGCCTGTTTTCTTTCTGTCCGTTTAAATTTAAACTCAGGTTGATGTCTTTGGAAATCTTTACGTCGAAATTGCCGCGAAAGTTTGCTTGTCCATAGTTAGTTCCGCTATTTTTATAAATTCCATCTTGGAAATTGGTTCCGAACGATAGAAAATACTTAAGAAATTCCGATCCGCCGGTTACGGATATGTCGGCAGCTTGCTGCACCGCTGATTTTTTAAATGTTTCAGCAAACCAATCGGTATTGGGATACGACCAGGGATCTGAGCCATCCTTGTATTTTTGGATATCTTCATCCGTAAACTGCAAGGGACTGCCCCGATATAGACTAACTTCATTAATCATCTGCGCATAACTTGCCGCATCAGCCATTTCGGGAATTACGGTAGGACTCGACCAACCTTGATTAAGATTGATCTGGACAGTAGGTTTGCCAATTTTACCGCGCTTTGTAGTCACCAGGATAACCCCATTTGCCGCCTGCGCGCCATAAATCGCCGCCGAAGCGTCTTTAAGGACAGTGACGCTTAGAACATCAGAAGAATTTAGGCGTGAAATATTTCTTCCAATCACGCCGTCAACTACAATAAGCGGCGAGTTGTCTCCTAAGGTATTGCCCCCTCTTATTCTAAGCTGGGAATCATCCCTTCCTGGTTCTGAACTTCCTGTCACGGCGGTCAATCCCGGTAATCGTCCAACCAGCGAGTTCGTGAAATTAATATTCGGAGCCTGTTCTAATTTTTCACCGCTTACCGTGCTTATTGCGCCTGTGACCGTCGCCTTTTTTTGCGATCCGTATCCCACTACCACCACATTACTCAGGTCTGAAATATCTTGCTCCAGCGTAATATTAATTTCAGTTTGCGTTCCGACTCTTACCCGTTTGGTCAGGTATCCTATATTTGAAACTTCCAGTGAAATATTTTTATTATCAGGAGCGGTCAGCGTAAAATAGCCAAGGCTATTGGTAACGGTTCCAATTTGGGTTCCTACAATGAGCATTGATACATTTTCTAATGGCTCCCCTTGTTCGTTAACTACTTTTCCCCGGATTTCGACCGGCGGCAAATCCGGTTTGTCTTTAAATAAAGCGGCCTCCGGATAAATAAGTTGCTCGCTCTTCTTGCGAATAACCACCGTTTGGTTTTCTATAAAGAAATCAATCGGCTGGTCCTTTAGAATAGCTTTAATAAACGTCGGCAATGGCATTTCCTTAGCAAAAATAGTAACGGGATGCGTGTTCCGTAGTATCTCATTGTCGTAAAAAAACACATACCCCGTTTGAGATTCGACGGATGAAAAAACCTTTTTAAGCGGCGTGTTCCTTGCAGAATACGTTACGGTTTGAGATAATCCGGAAGCGCTGACTTGTAAAGCAAATGCAAGAGATAAAATAGCGGTTAATTTCATAACGCGCAACGTTTTGGCTGAAAACCCCACTGCTTGTTTTCCCTTTCTATGGACGTCTAATCGGAAAAAAAATATAGCAGCGGGGTTACAATAAGCATAAAAATACATAGCTTTGTAACAGTTTAGGTTGATGAATAAAGCAGTCTGCTCGACTTATTTATAAGATTGACCTGAATAATCATCCGGGAGTGTTGTAGCGCTTCCGGTTTTTATTTAGGACTCAATCCGAATTTTTTGATCATGATCAGGGATATACCACTAACCTTCGCTCTCCTTCCATCCGGAATTGGATTCCAACTCCCTCCAATACTTTTAATATTTGCGAAAGCTGTAAGTTTCTCTGAACCTTTCCATTGAACTGTTTCTTCGGAATATCATTTTCAAACCTGACATCGATATCATACCATCTTTCCAACTGGCGTATTACGGTATATACATCGTCATTGTTGAATATAAACAGCCCTTTTTTCCAGCCCATGATCTGCTCAAGATCAGGCGATTGATCGACAACGATGTTTTGATTACTTAATCGGGCCTGCTGCCCTGGCAGAAGCGATTGCGTTTTACCGGAATAACTGACCCGGACGGCGCCTTCCAGCAAAGTAGTATTTACGCTATTCTCATTCAGATATGCATTGACATTGAAATGCGTACCCAGGACCTCTACCGAACTTGTTTCATTAATAATCGCTTTAAAAGGCATATTGAAATTCTTAGCGACCTCAAAATATACCTCTCCGGTGATGTAGACAATCCTCTCCTTTCCGATAAAAGCGGTAGGGAACCGGATAGATGACGCGGAATTCAGCCATGCTTTTGTACCGTCAGGCAACTTTATCTCGAACTGACGGCCTTTGGGCGTCGTCATAGTATTGAACGATGCCTCGTCTGTCGTTTCTCCTGTTGGGCTATAAGTCAACTGCCGGCTTTTTAAAAGCACCTGTGCGCCTTTTTGACTAGCGACTACCCCATTTCCCAGACTGTCGAGAACTACTTGCGTGCCATCGGCCAACGTAAGAATAGCGCCATCTCTGCCAGGGGCTATATCAGCTGCCGAGACCGATACAGTAGTCTGCAGCGTATCTTTTTCATTGGCTTTCCAGAAATAAGCGCCGGCGGCCATTACAAGGACAACAGAAGCAGCAACCCAACCCCAACGACTCAGAAAATACATTCCGCGCACGGTTCTATAGACATCATTCGAGTTTGATTTTTCCCTGTCATCACGCAAATGATCCATAACATATTGCCTAATCCTGTGATCTATTTCGGGGAGAACATATTCTTGCCGCATCTGCGTCTTAAACAAATCACTAAACTCCTGGTCAAGAATAAGTTCGCTGTCATCTTCCGCTAACAGATATCGTAATTGATCCAATTCCTCCGCTGAAAGCGTTTCCGCTAAATACTTCTGTACTAAATTCCGTAACAGTGATTTATTCATGAGTTTCCATTAAAAGCAATGCTATATCCAAGACCCGGCTTGTATTAGTATAAAGACGCAATAAAGAAAAAGCACATAGTGTGTGAAGGAATATTTTTTTTAGAAATGATCTATTGCATGAATAAACATCAATATACTCAGGTCGATATGATTGCGGAGTTCTGCCCGGACAAAGCTTAAAGCGGCAATAAGTTGCTGATTAACCGTACCTGTAGAGATCCCTAATTCGCTGGCTATTTCCTGATGACTTTTATCTTCTAAACGGCTCATAATAAATACCTGTTTCCGCTTTGGAGGTAGCCGGTCAATAATTCTTCTTAACCGCCCGCTCAATTCCTTAAGCTGCAATTGCTGCTCTGGCGTCCAGGCAGATCCAGGGTCGGGCGGCAACTCGTCGCCTTTCAATTTCTTCCGGAGATCGGAAATCGTATAATTTCTGGTAATGATATAAAGATAGTTTTCAAATGAGCGTATCCCCGATAACCCTCTGCGCTTATTCCAAATCTTTAAGAAGATATCCTGCGTAATTTCTTCTGCTCTACAGGGCGACTTAAGAATACTCAACACATGCATATAAATTGGCAGCCGATACTTGTCAAACAGAACGGAAAAAGCCCTCTCATCTCCCTCCACAATACGCAGAAGCAGTTCCCTCTCATCATATATTCCTTTAGGTAACAAAAGCCTTTAATTAATCAACTGAATTGTCAGCCATGAATTGAAAAAACGAAAATCAATAATTGATACCTTGAGCTATCATACCTTCCCCCCATTATTAATCCTCGTAAAGGATACAATTATAGGAATTTTTTGTATCATAAATGATGATTTTAAAAGACGGCGGTTATCAAATTCTGTTTCTATCGCTCAATTTGATATTTGCCTTCTGTGTCGAACTCTAATATTTTCAACTCCGTTCAGCGGTTTCACCGGAACAAGAAATCCACAACAACGGCCAGGAAATAGGATATATAAAACCGATAAGGGTAATTGATAAAAAACTGTCATGGAAGAATCTTAATGTACGCACTGACAGTATCCTGCTGAATGCCTATTAATTCTTGAGCTTGTTGGAATTTATTTATTTATCTCCCTAACTTTATCCTTTCGTAAACCGTTCGGAAGATGTAAACAGCCGGGTCAGGCTTTGTTCACCGGACATATAATCGCACGTCATATGAGGCATTATTTATTAGCTGAAACAAACTGGAAAGAGATCAAAGACAAACACATAGAACTGGCCGTGCTGCCCTGGGGCGCTACGGAAGCGCATAACTATCATCTTCCGTATGCAACCGATGTGATCGAGGCCGACCATGTCGCTGCGGAAGCGGCGAGGATCGCTTCGGAAAAAGGCGCTAAGCTCATTGTGCTGCCGACCATCCCCTTCGGCGTGAATACCGCTCAAAAGGACATTAAGCTTGATATCAACTTAAACCCCAGCACCCAATATGCCATCCTCTCAGACATCATTGAAGTGCTAAACCGGCAGGGAATCTATAAATTACTTATCCTGAACGGGCATGGAGGAAACGATTTCAGGTCCATGATCCGCGAGCTGGGCCTGCGCTTCCCCAAGATGTTCCTGACTACCTGCAATTGGTTTCAGGCGGTTAAAGGCGCTGAATACTTCGAGATCACGGGCGACCATGCCGATGAAATGGAAACCAGCATGATCCTTCATTTAGCGCCCGATCTTGCCCTACCTCTTTCAGAAGCAGGGGACGGTCATGAAAAAAAGAGTAAGATAAAGGCTCTTTCCGAAGGCTGGGCGTGGGCCGAACGCCGATGGGCAGAGGTAACCAAAGACACCGGTATCGGCGACCCCAGGCTGGCAAGCAAAGAAAAGGGAGAAAGATTTTTTAAAGCGGTTGCTGCAAAAATAGCGGGGTTATTCATTGAATTGTCAGACGCTAACATCGACAGCCTGTACGAATAGGCTGAGAGAAAACCCGACCCGAATGCTGATACAGATGCATGAAGAAGAAGATCAACGCGGATCAGCGGGGCACCCAGGCGCCGTTAAGCATTACCCGTTCAATGTTTCGCGCGTCGCTGATATTGATCAGCGGATTTCCTTTCAACAGTACCAGATCGGCAATTTTACCCTCGTTGATACTTCCCAGCTTATCGGCAACGCCAAAGAAACGGGCATTCTCCATCGTAGCGGCAACGATCACTTCTGCATTGCTGAGGCCGCTTTCTACAAGCAATTCCATTTCCCGCTGGTATGCCCATCCCTCTTCGGCATAAGGAATCATAGAATGCGATCCTACTACAATAGCCACGCCGCTCTTCCGTAGCTTTGCCGTTAACGCCTTCATCCGGTTAAAGCCCATCCACCGGGCGCTATCGGGCTCCTGCTTATCGGATTCAAACTGATGTAAGGCAGAAGTATCTCCGCCATTTTTTATTGGCTGAGGCAATCGGTATTCGAAAGGCCCCAACGTAGGCGTAACAAAGGTTCCCTTCTTAACGAGAAACCGCGCCAATGAATCCGCCATAGGACCATCGGGGTCGATCAATTTCCAAACCTCATAACGTCCCTGCTTCCTTGCATTGTTGTCTGCCAGCACTGCGCGACGATATTTCTCTCCCTCCCATTGGGAGATAAGCGATAATCCAAAGGAAGTAATATGCTCCACGCCATCCAGCCCTGCTTCAATCGCTTCCATCGCTTCCGTTGTTTCGAGATGGGCGGTAACCGGGATACCGCGACTATGAGCCGCTTCGCAGATTGCCCGGATAATATCCGGGGGAAGCCGGAAATATATCTTTATTACCGTAGCGCCTGAATCAATCATTCTATGGACCTGGTTCGCCGCTTCGGTAGCGTCTCTTACAATATAAGCGTCATTGGGATAGGCCGGAGGAAACATATCCAGATGAGGCCCCGAAAGAAAGAGCCTGGGCATCTGCCTGCCTGATCTGCGTTCCTCATCATACGCTTCTATCCAGGCGCCGGGATCCCTTAGCGAGGTTACGCCATGCTGCAAAAATTTAGCAGGCAGATCCTTGACCCGGTCGAGATGAAAATGAGCGTCAATAAAACCGGGCAACAAGGTCATGCCCTGGGCGTCTACCACTTCGGCGCCGTCAGGGATCTTGATCTCGCCCGTAATGCCTATCGCAGAGATCTTTCCCTCGCTGACAATAACGCATCCATTCTCCATCGGCGCGTCGCCATTTCCATCAATTACCAGGGCGCCTATTATGGCAATAGGCTTATTGCCGACAGGTATTTCGCGGGCGTTGACTTCCCGGATCGCCTGCTTCTGCCTGTTGCGCAACACGCTTTGCCTGGTATCGCAAGAGCTGAGCGCAACGCCGCTCGCCAAAAAAACAGCTATCAGGGCGGGAGTGATCCGCAGGGAATACAGGTTTATTTTATGCATGCTCATAATAAGGATTAAGATTGACAACCGCCTTTAGCAGGGCAACCTTGCAAATATATAACTCAGCTGCAAATACACTACCGGCGAGAGGAATATTTCGGCGACCGGCGCCGCCGCTAATGTTACAATAGGGTAAGACTGAGCGAGCCCGTTTAAAACAAAGGTATGTTCGTCCATTCGACGTACATTAGCACCCTCCTTCAAAAACAGGCGGACCGGCGCCATCATAATGAACAATACTAAATATTACGCGGCAGCCATTACAGCTTTTGTGATCTGGGGCTTTTTTGGTTTTGTATTAAAGCCTATCGACCATTATCCCTCGCTCGATATTTTTTTCTACCGCGTGTTTATGGCAGGAGGTATAATGGCATTCATTAATATTTTTATCAGGCCGCGTATTCTGAGGGAAACCAAAACCCTGCTTTTACAGATGCCGCGACAACAGAGAAATAAAACGATTGTCCAGGTTTTGGGCGGGGGCGTCTTATTAATGGCCAACTGGTTTTTTTTCATCTATGTAATGAACCATGTAAGCATAAAAGCGGCTTCCTTCGCCTATATAATATGCCCTATCCTTACTACCCTGCTCGCCTCCTTGCTCTTAAAAGAAAAATTATCCCTCGCACAATGGATTGCTGTTGGATTAAGCATAATCAGCTGCGCTATCCTGTCTACCCACAAGTTCTCCGATCTGTTATACAGCCTGATCGTTGCGTTATCCTATGCGCTGTATCTAGTAACTCAACCCAAAAATGATCAGCTCGACAAATTCCTGATTCTGGCCGTCCAGATCGGCTTCTCCGCCATCCTGCTGCTGCCGTTCTATCCTGAATACCGGGGAGCGGTCCCGACGGAAACCTCTTTTTATGTATTCATTCTCATCATTGCCGTTGTATACACCATTATTCCCTTATTGCTCAATCTTTATGCGCTCAAGGGACTGAAGTCGTCCGTAATGGGAATCCTCCTGTATATTAACCCGCTGATCAATTTTATAGTGGCTATCGGCTACTATAAGGAGCCCATTAACGGTTCGCAGGTCATCGCCTACCTGATCATCCTTTTTTCCGTGGTAATTTTTAACTTAGGTATTCTCAGAAAGAGAAAAGCGATCGCCTAGCGCTCATAAAGAAAAAATTGATCCCGTAATGTTCAGCAATAAAAAACAGATCCCCTAAATACCTCCGCAGATATGAAGAAAAAAAAGCCGCCATTAGATATGATCAACGCCGTACTCGAGGATTGTATAATGGCTTTCCCTGTTTCGTCTTTCATTATAGGTTTGTACAAACATTATCTCAAATGGGGAAGTATGAGCAAAAAACAATTGCAGGGCTTATATGACAAGGCTTCCCAGATAGAAGATATGCCTCCCGGGAAACTGGCCGCGCTGGAAGCGATTATCAAAAAAATGCCGACAAAAGACCGGTCTCCTCTTCCTAAACCGGCTCCCCTATATGAAAAGGATAAGGATACCGGATTGCTTATCGAAGCTATCCTAACCGCCTATCCCAACCATAAAAGAGCGCTTTTTCTCAAATCAAAATATGAAAACAACGAATTGCTCTCGCCAACGGAAATAACCGATCTTAAAAGAATAAAACAAATGCTGGATAAAAATAGCCGGCGGCCGCCTAACGCTTAACTGCTTTAATGGTCAGCCCGAGGGTATCTTTCTGCCTGGGGCTTTTCAGCATAAATTTTATCCGGTACAATTTATCTTTCCATGAATGTTTTAACCGTTCGTCTTCTATCTTTTTTTCTTCTGTTGCCAGTTCCATCTTGTTTTTGTCGTATGGTATTATCGCTTCGAATCCATCTCCCTGAAGAACCAGCTTTCCGTCTTTCACCACGGGCAGACAGGGCGTTATTAAGGTAAAAAAAAGCTCTCCTGTAACCGCTTTTAATGCATAATCGTCGACCAGTTGAAACGCTCCGCTTCTTTTCAGTATCAGTTTCCGGTCCCATTTCTGTACGCCCGCTTCCTGGGGGTATGCCCCCGCAATATCCAGCGAAAAAACAGCCTCCTTGTTTCCCGCTTTGAATAATACATCCTTAGCCGCGTACTCCTTTCCGGGCGATTGTTCATACCCGTTAATGGTAGGTAGGTTATGGTATTCCGATCGCATGGTCCATATATCATATCTATTCGCGCTGAATGTTTTCGAAGTGTAGGTCTCTACGCCTATATCAATAATAACAGGCTTGCCATCGTAATAGAGAATAAAATTGCCTACGTCGTTATGATTATGGCTTTCGGCATTGTGCCCCCCCTTGCCTGCAAGAAAGAAACCTTCGGCGCTGCCCTGCTTTTGCCGGGCCCCAAAAACCTGAAGATCAGGAAGCCAGAAATCCTTCGGTTGTAAATCGCGTTTTTCCGCTCCCATCAATTCCCGGGCATTGAGCAGGGCAATGCCCATGTGGTAAAGATTGCCATTTATCTTTCCTTCTTCTATTTTTTGCGTTGAAGCCGCATATGCGCCCAGGCTCATCAACTCCTGATTGCCTGTTCTTTTCCCGAAATTATATACAAGCGTCGGGTTTATGTTAACCCGTGCCGAAGCGTCGGCAAAGTCGATAAAATAATCCTTATCGATATGCGCATAATAAATATAAGCGCCAATATTTTTTACCAACTGATTATTGAATACATTATAATCGCCCTTGCTGGCGCCATATAACCATTCGAGGCAATCGAACAGCGCGCCTCCCGCCCTATCCCAGTAGGAAGGCCCCTCATCGCAACCTCCGTCATCCGGATAGTCGTTTAAAAAATGATCCAGGCATTCGGCGATCTTGTGAAGCGCCTTTTTCTTTTTTTCCTTATCCTGTTCAACCAACGAGGCGGCTATTAACCAGTTGGAACATATCCAGGGATTCCAGTTATTGACCTCGATATGATTATACCCCATCCACCAGAAATCATTACGCTCGAGGTTCGGAGATAAGATCCTCCTATTCACTTCATAAACGATCCGGTCGCTGATAAGCGGTGAAACGCTGTCTAATGGCTCCCGAAGCAAATAATACGCCCAGGACAGGAGGCTGCCTGTTTCAGCGGCAAAAAGATCCACGATAGGTTCTGCCACATCAGGCAATCCCGGCTTGCCATCCTTTTGCATGGAAATATGCGCCGGAACGCCCCAAAACGATTCTTCGCAGGTCGCCCAAACGCCATTCACAATATTTTCCAGAAACCTCCCCTTATGCTCCAGGCATTCGGCAAGCATAAGCGTTGATAAAACGTTTCTTCTTTTGAACTGGATATTTTCAAAATGAGACCGGTTGCCATTCTTCGAATACTCGAGAAATACCGTAGCCGGCAAAGGCGCCCAGTCGTAATTCAGGTAGGCCTCGGCTTTTGCGATAAGATTTTCCTTATGCGCTTTGGGGACGGTCTCCCAGCCGCTCCTGTCGTTATAGCGCGGAAATGGCCGGTAATCCTCGGCAGCAGCAGCCAGATGCTCCAATCCTACCCTGTTCATCTCGTTGATCAGGATATTACGTTGTCCTGTTGCAACAAGAGCGCTTAATAACCATAACGACAGCGAAAAAATTTTTAATAAGCAGTTCATATATGGATGATTAAGGTTTATGATCATTTATGCCGTCTTTTTCCGGAAAATACAGCCATACCTCGTTATGCATGGTATACAACCGGGGCTGCGCTCCGTCAAAAACCAGGATGGGGCTCGAATGATCGCCTTCCACTATCGGATTAAGCGGGTATTTGGTCCAGTGGAGCAAATCGACAGACATGGCCACATTAGAAGACCATAACGCGTTCGATCCCGGCTTTGCCCAATCCGGATCCGATGAAGCATGATAATACATATAATACCGCCCCTTATATTTAATCACCTGATTGGCGGCAACAGCGCCCGCATCATAGGCGGAGGGTCCTAATTTGATCACCGGTTCATCGCTGACATTTTTCCACCGGATACGGTCTTCCGAAACAGCGAGCCAGATGCCTGCATCCATCCTTTCATAAAAAAGATGCCATTTCCCGTTTTCAACCCAAACGACAGGCGTTCCATAAGGTCCGGGAATAGTATCGCCGTTTACTTGCTGAATGACCAGGTCGCCCTGTTCCTGCCAGCGTATGCCATCGTCAGAACTAAGGTGATGAGCAATATCATTTTTTCCTTCAGCATACATAAAATACCTTCCTCCATCCTTAAAAACAAACATATCTTCCGTCCATTTTTCGTTGAACACAGGATTTGTCGAATCCCTGACCCAGTTGACGCCATCGCGCGATGTCGCGTACCCTAAGAACATTTGATCGCTTAATGCATTATTGTATCCCGTATACCACATCTTATATACGCTGTCTTCAAATAAAATATACCCCCGCTCCCTGATTTTTTTATCCCAGGTTTCGGCGCCGGAACCGGAAAAAACGGGATTGTTTTGATAAGGGATGAACTTAACCAGTTCAGCCGGGAATGCTTCTTTATCCGCCGCCGCATTTTGCTGATTGTTGCCGCAGCCTGTCAGCCCCCATACAAGCCCAAAAAAAAATATGCAAGTCGATAATTTCATACCGTTCATTTTTATATAGTTAAAAGGATTCATCTATAGCGCCGGCTATTCCTGAGGCCAGGGCAGGACGCGTCTGCGAACCGGTATTTCCGGATATGCTAAGTAAATCTAAGAAAAGAACAGGTCTTTATATTTTTTTGCGGATATTAGATACCCAAAACAGCAATGCTGGATAACATTCAACGGTCAAATATGAAAAAAAATATTTTTTCTTTACTGCTTATTGCCGGAGGGCATCTGTTTTCTTTCGCTCAGACGCCCGGGATCACGGGATTCAGCGCCAGCTCGGCGCAGCAGCAGGCAACGCTGGAAAAACAATATGATGCGGCCCTTAGCGCGCAAAATATAGGCGGGGTCATCCGGAACCTGTCTGCCTTTCCGCATCATCTTGGGTCGCCGGGAAGCAAGGCCGTGGCCGACAGCATCTTTCAGAAGCTTAAAGACTATGGATGGACGGTCAGGATGGACGTCTATCACGTGCTGTTTCCCACCCCCAAAACAAGGATACTGGAAATGACCTCTCCAAAAAAATATACCGCCCTGCTTAAGGAGCCTGCGTTAAAAGAAGACGCTACGAGCGGGCAGAAGGGACAGTTGCCGACTTACAATGCCTGGAGCGCCGATGGCGACGTAACCGGCGCATTGGTATTTGTCAATTACGGGCTTCCCGAAGATTATGAAACATTGAAGCAGTTAGGCGTCGACGTAAAAGGGAAAATAGTCATTGCTAAATACGGGCGCAGCTGGCGGGGCATCAAACCAAAGGTAGCGCAGGAACATGGCGCTATCGGGTGCATCATTTATTCGGATCCCGCCGACGACGGGTATGCCGCCGGGGATGTATATCCTAAAGGCGCTTATAAAAACGAGTATGGGGTGCAGAGAGGAAGCGTAATGGATCTTCCCATACGCATAGGAGATCCGCTCACTCCCTCTTACGGATCGACCGCCGACGCCAAAAGAATAGACCGTAGCGAGGCAGACAATCTTTTAAAGATCCCTACGCTACCCATCAGCTATCATGACGCGCAACCCCTGCTTTCTTCACTTGAAGGCAGGGCGGCCCCGAAGGGTTGGGAGGGAGCGCTCCCCTTCACTTATCATATAGGCGATGGAGAAACCAAGGTAAGGCTGAAGCTTGCCTTCAACTGGGATATTGTTCCCTGTTATAATGTGATCGCTACTATCCCGGGAACCGAATATCCCGACGAATGGATCATTCGCGGCAATCATCACGACGCCTGGGTAAACGGCGCGGCCGATCCTATCAGCGGCGTGGCTTCCCTGCTCGAAGAGGCCAAAGCCATAGGCGCTTTGCTGCAAACAGGATGGCGGCCCAAAAGAACTATCGTTTATTGCGCATGGGATGGAGAAGAGCCCGCGATGCTGGGTTCTACCGAATTCGTGGAGGACAACCTGAAAGAACTACAGCAGAAAGCGATCGTATATATTAACACCGACGGCAACTCCCGCGGCTTTTTAAGCGCAGGAGGCTCGCATGCCTTTCAGACAATGACAAATGAAATAGCCAGGGATGTAACAGACCCCCAGACAAATGTAAGCGTGCTTAAACGCAAGCTGGCAAAAAACGCTGCCAGCGCTTCCTCCACCAACGATAAAAAAGACGCGGCTGCAAAAAACAGCATAGCGCTGTCTCCCCTTGGATCGGGATCAGACTATACGGCCTTCCTGCAGCATGCGGGCATCCCCGCGCTTAACCTGGGCTACGGCGGGGAAGGCGGCGGCGGAGAATACCATTCCATTTATGACACTTACGATCATTACAGCCGTTTTAAAGACCCGGGCTTTTTGTATGGGGTGACGCTGGCGCAAACAGTTGGCCGCTTCGTTCTGCGGCTGGCCGGGGCAGAAATACTTCCTTTCGATTATACAGGCCTTGTAAGCGCGGTGGATGAGTATGCCAAACAACTGATCAGGATGACCGATGAAATGCGGCAGGCCGCCCTCATAGAGGAACAATTGCATACCGACAATATTTATGCGCTTGCCGCCGACCCAACACAAAAGACGCTCGCTCCTGAATTTAAGGGAGCCGTGCCCCATCTCGATTTTTCACCGCTGCAAAACGCATTGACCGGATTGCAGCAATGCGTCGACGGGGGTAAAAAAATATTTAGCGACATCTCTTCCCATTCAGACGCCAGGAGGTTAAACGCTGTTCTATACCAGGCAGAACAACAATTGCTATTGCCGAAAGGACTTCCCGGAAGAAGCTGGTATAAACATGCTATCTATGCGCCCGGTTTGTATACGGGCTATGGCGTCAAAACGCTTCCGGGCATACGCGAATCCATTGAAGAGCGCCAATGGGAGAAAGCCCAGGAAGAGATTCACGCCGTAGCGGAGGCGATCAACAAATTAACGGTTCATCTTCAGCCGATCAGCCAGGGTAAAAAATAAAATTTCCTCCGGCTTTATATGTAGCCGGAGGAAATTCGCATTTGCCATGCCGATGCAGGCGTTTTCTCTTCCCGAAGACCGAATGTTTTTACAGCGAGATAATGCACTGTTAGCGAACCAGGGATAGCGACTGCGAATGAAAGGCTTTGAATGCCTGCTTAATGGCTTCCTGTCCTTTTAATGCAGTGGAAGGCATGGGATTGTTCTGGTCAAAGACCTTTAAAGCATCGGCATGTTGGATCGCGATATTCTTTTCCTCTATATTTCCGTCCTTTCCGGTAATTGCTTTCAGGTTCAAGCCAAGCGTCTCCGCAAAGAAACGATATACGGGAACGCGTTTTGAATACCCATAATCATGTTCGTCGTTAGGCAGATGGACATTGGTTACGCTGCTCTCTTTTCCATACAAGCCATATACTTTTTTAAGATAGGGATAGTCTGTTCCCGGAACTGAAGCCGTCCAATCCGTTCCGTCGGAAACAACAAGCTGGGGGCGTGGCGCAGCCATAGCGGCAATTTCAGCATTATTGGTCCTGTAGCCGTTGCAAAAATCATGTATCGGCAACCCGCTTTCACAGGCGCATCCGCCATAAAAGCTGGAAGAAACCATTACTACCGGCGCGCTGGCGGTGATCCGGTCGTCCAATGCGGTCATTAAGAAAGTCTGGGTGCCGCCGCCCGAAGCGCCGGTAATGCCTACCCTGCTTTTATCCGCTCCTTTTAAGCTTAGCAGGAAATCCAATGCCCGCATGCTATTCCAGGTTTGCATCCGAAGAGCGAATGGGTCCCAATGAAAATCCCGGCCGCCGGTCTGCGCAATAGACTCGCCCCAGGAATACATTTCATAACTGAAAACAATGGCGCCCATCCTGGCCAAAGCAGCGCAACGGTATTGTACATTCTCATTAAAACGCCCGGCGCCATCGCCGGAAGTAGACCCGTTCTCGCCATAAAAATGCCCATGGGGCGAAAGAATCACGGGGAAGGATCCGGATTTTTTATTCGGTCTGTACAAATTGCCGTTCAGGAAAAAGCCCGGCAGGGTTTCTATAGCTACATTTTCTACCGTATAACCGTCCATTACTTTCCGGCCGCGTACTATCGGATTCAGCGGAGGACGCGCAGCCGTGGTATTAAGTCCCAGCGTCGTGATGATACATTGCCGCAGATCGGCTTTTCTTTTATCAAATGCCGAAGCATCGGAATAGAGAGACAATAACTGGTCGAGATGCCGCTTACCCGCTTCCACGGAACGTTTATGGTATTCAAATGGAGATACGACATAAGCGTTATTGCCTTTCTCATTAAATACAAACCCGACGGAACCGAGAATATTCTCCAAAGCGCTCTTAACGTCCGTGGTATAACGCCAGGTCGCATAATGCACTTCTACATTCTTCACATCGCTATCCGACCATTCGAGGTTAACATTAAAGACCTTTTCAATATTCTCCAACACTTCTTTGAGCGGCTTTTTGTATACTTCATCGGCGCTCTGCGCTATACAGACCGAGCCAAAAGCTGCAGAGAGAAAAACCAGCAATGCGGCCAAAATGAATTTTTTCATAATCATTATTATTTCTTATTTATTTAACGCTAAGGTATCTAAAAAAACAATCGGATAAATTCCATTATATATTCCGCCGGGACTGTTGATCCGCAATGATTTTCTAATCAGGGGAAACTTTTTCCGAACTCGTTTTTACGCGTGGTTCGTTAATCCCAAACAATTGCCTGAGCTTGGATGGGTAGAGCTGAATACAAAAAATGGAGTAATGCCCCCTGTCTTTAGCCAGGACCGGCTCATGCGCCTGCTCGCTCGTCATTCAATAAAGCGTCAATAAGTAGCCCTGCCGCCGGTCAGGTCAAAAGTAAATCCCGTGGTAAAACTATTTTGCGGAGATACAATATATAACGCAAGATTGGTCGCCTCTTCCAGGGTGCCGCATCTTTTCATGGGAATCTTGTCGGTCATGTATTCCACTTGCCGGGCTGGCATTGCATCAACAAGCGGCGTCCGGATGACCGTTGGAGCCATCGCATTGATGGTTATGCCCGTTTCTGCATATTCCTTACCCTGCGTTTTTGTCATGCCAATAACAGCCGCCTTAGATGCAGAATAAGCGAGCATTCCCGCATTCCCTTCTTTGCCTGCAATAGAAGCTATATGAAGGATGCGACCATAATTTTTCTTCAGCATATGCGGCAAGACTGCCTTAGCGGTATAAAAACAACTGAAGAAGTTTACCCCAAACACCGTTTGCAGGTCTTTGCTGCCGACCTCATGAGATAAAATACCGGTTGGTCCGGTAATACCGGCGCAATTGATCAGTATATCGACCTTTCCATAAAACCGGGCAATCTCATCTATTGCTTCGGAAACCTGTGATTCGCTGGTAATATCAACAGGAAACAAACGCGCAGAAGAAGCGTATTGGCTAAATTCCGTCTCCAACGCTTTCCCATTAATATCGATCAACGCAGTTTGCGCGCCCTCCCGGAGCAGGCGATGCGCAATAGCGCAGCCGATACCCGATGCCGCTCCGGTAATCACAGCAACGCTATCCTTAAAATTATTCAAATCCATACAAAGCCTTGTCCATTATGATGTTTTGCCCAAAGTCTTTAAAAGTCAATGTTGCGCGCTAGGAGGTAATTCGATCAGCCTGAAATTACGAAAATGTATCTCGGCGCCTTCCGCCTCCAGACAGAGATATCCTTTTTTCTGAGTAGACTGACTAATGCCATTGACAAATTTACCGTTCACCGACAGCTTGATCACCCCGTCTACGCACACTACGTCATAGGTATTCCATTCTCCCTTTCCCTTACATAGGTTTTCAATCGATTTGCTTCTTTCTCCCCGGGGATTATCCGGAACGGTCTTCACGCCTCCCACGCCGAAAAGCTCGCCATGCACATAAGCGACGGGGGGCGCTACTCCATTTTTTGTATTCAGCTCTACCCATCCAAGCTCAAGCATTTGTACTTCAACGCCGTCGGGGAGGCGGTTCTTTTCGCCGGGAATAGCGCTGCTCCATACGAAAACGCCCGAATTGCCGCCTTTCTCCATATGCCGCCATTCCACATGCATGATAAAATTTTCATACTGTTTTTCCGAGCGCATCACCCCTATAGGAAGCCCGGAGCAAACCAGCATCCCATCGCGCATTTTCCAGGTCTCTTTGGAGGTGTTAACATCAATCCACTTTAAAGGAATATCCTTTTCCTGTGATAAGGACGCGGCTTTGCTCAGGCTGCTAAGCATTCCAAATTCAATCGGTTTCTGCGCATGAATATCTCCGTTAACAAGAGAACATAAAAATATGCCGATCTGCGCGGCCAACGTTTTTATAACGATCCCCATAGCATAGGTTTGAGAAAATAAATAAACCTTCCTTATTATAATTATATAAATTTCGTAATACCGGGTCTCGCGATCTCCAGGCTGGGCCACTGTAAATCCCAGCCGTATTCATCAATAGCGGGCGCTAAAACCTGGTTGGACTGCATCGCTTCTTCCCAGGAGATGGTTTGGCCGGTATACGCCGCCATTCTTCCTAAAATCGCCAACATGGTGCTATTGGCCATCATTTCGCCGTCGTTGATCGGCTTACCGCTACGAATGGACGCAAACAACTCATCATGCTGGGTTTGGTACATATTGTTCTCTTTTCCCTCGTACGCCCATTTCTTTTTACCGGTAATTCCATGCTCCCCTCCGATGATCAGCCCTCTTCCTTTGGAGCCCGCTATCTCCACCTTACTAACGCTGGAACAGCCCTCTTGCTGACGGCTAAGATGGTATGCCCTCAGTCCATTCTCATATTCGTACTCTATTGCAAAATGATCAAATACGTTTCCATATATTTCTTCTGTTCTTGTTTGTCTTCCTCCCGTTCCGGTGGCTTTTACCGGAAGCTTATCGCCCAGGGCCCAGGACATCTGGTCCAGGCTATGCACCATCATTTCGGTAATAAAATCTCCCGACAGCCAGTTATAATACATCCAGTTCCTCATCTTATATTCCATGTCTGTCCATTGGGGCTGCCGCGGCTTAGACCATAAATAGCCTCCGTTCCTGACGGTAGATACGGCGAGCACGTCGCCTATCGCGCCTTTCAATATTCTTTCGTAGAAGGCGCGTTTGGGAAGATCATAACGGAAACAGAAGCCCGAAGCAACGGAAAGATTTTTTTCCCTGGATTTTTTTGCCGCCGCCAGTACTTTGCGGATCCCCGGCGCGTCAATAGCTACGGGTTTTTCACAAAAAACATGCTTACCCGCATTCACGGCTGCGGTAAAATGATCGGGTCGGAAAGCCGGGGGAGTCGCCAGCAATACCACGTCAACATCCGATTCGATGATCTTTTTGTACGCGTCAAACCCAATATATTTATGCGCTTTGTCCACTTTAACTTTATCGGGAACGGCTTCCAACAGCTCCTGATAGGATTTTTCCAGCCGATCGGGGAAAACATCTCCCATCATGGTAAGCGCCACGTCGGGGTCGGCATTTAAGGCTTGCACTGCAGCGCCTGACCCCCTTCCGCCGCAACCGATCAATCCTATTTTCAAGGTATTGGCGCGGCCTGCCGCGCGAGCCCGGTTGGCGCCCGCCAGGTTCATAACCAGGGAGCCGCCAATAACGGCAGCGCCCGTTTTCTGTAAAAAGATCCTTCTGTTTGATTTACCGGATATAGCCATATTTGTTGTTTTCTATCAAAGCCGTGAAACAGGCGTTCCACCTCCGGGATACCCTGTCGCATTTCGAGATCTGTTGGTCCCTAACATGCCTGAACAGGCGTTCCCTTCCTGGTCTAACCCGCCGCGGACGCTTTTATAATAAGTAGATTAAAAAAGGTTTCCGTTTTTTCCGGAGTAAATTAAGGCATTAAAAGCGTATGTCCATATTTTTATCGGCTTTTCATCGGGATAGCCGGACCGCTATCCCAGGATCTGGCGCCCATGCCGATAATCGCTGAACAGACAGCCAATAAGTTAAAACAAAAAATGCTACCTTAAGCCGGCTTATCTTAACGCTTGAGTCAAATGATCATATACATATTAACAGCGCTGCTTGCAGGATGCGCGCTGGGATATTTAATTGCCCGCTACGCGATGCAGGGCCTGCTATCCGCCGCAAAGATCGAAGCGGCTTCCAAAATAGATAAAGAAGAACTGGCGCGAAATTATATCCATCGCGAACTATACGAGCGCCTGGAAAAACAGTATGAGCAGGCGCTGGAAGAGATCGGCGATTGCGAGGCAACCATTCTCAACAACCAGGAATCGATCCTTCGTCTGACCCGCTTATCGGAACAAAAACTATCCAAAGAAGAAGTCGAAAAAGCCTTTGTGTCAAAGGAAACCTTCGATTTCGTTCAGCGTAAATTACAGCGGACCGAATCGGAAGCTGAAGAAAAAAATGATCTGGTCTTGCGTTTAAGCGAGGATATGGCAACCCTGAAAAAAGAAAAGGAAGGGCTTGCTGAAAAACTGAGCGTCTTCCGCGAAGAGATCAACGCGCTGCACCAATTATCCCAGCAGCAATTTAAAAATATCGCCGCCGATATCCTGGAAGAAAAGAAAAAGCTGTTTGTCGAAACCAATAAAACCGAGCTGGGCCATATCCTTACGCCATTAAAAAGCGACCTGGAAGCGTTTAAAAAAACCGTTGAAGAAACAAGAAAAGAAGACATCAAAGATATCTCCTCCTTAAAAGTCGAAATAAACGCTCTTCAAAAATTAAATGTGCAGCTAAGCGATGACGCCAGGAACCTGGCAAACGCCCTGAAGTCTGATACCCGCATCCAGGGCGCGTGGGGCGAAGACCGGTTAAAACTGATCCTCGAAGGAGAAGGGTTGCAAAAATATATTGATTACAGAACGCAGGATATTTATGAAGACGAAGAGCAGGAGCGAAACCGGAAACCCGATCTCATTTTAAAACTTCCCAACGATAAACACCTCATCATCGACAGCAAGGTGTCGCTGACCGCCTATGTTAACTATTATAATGCGAAGGATGAGGCAGACAAAGCAAGATACCTCAAGCTGCACCTAAAAAGCGTTACCGATCATATCGACCTGCTGGCGAACAAGAACTACCATCTGCTCTCAGGGATCAATTCGCCCGACTATGTATTTATGTTCATGCCCATAGAATCGGCCATCACCCTCGCCCTAAATGAAAATGAAGCCTTATTTACCAGGGCGCTGAATAAAAAGATCGTACTGACCAGCCCCACTACCCTGGTAGCCACTTTAAAAGTGATAAAGATCATCTGGCAAAAAGAAAACCAGGTTAAGAATGTGCAGGAGATATTCAGGCAATGCGGACTGCTATACGATAAATTTGTAACCTTTATTGAAGAGATGGATAAGGTTGGCGCAGGGTTAAGCCAGGCCAATAAATCGTATAAGGAAGCGATAGACAGGCTGAAAGACGGCGCCAGGAAGGGCGATACCATTATTGGCAGGTTCGAGAACATCCGCAAGCTGGAAGCGCGGACGGCTAAAAAACTTCCCGATAAATGGTTGAATGAAATTCAGGAAGAGGATATAACCGAATAAAGAAAGAGCGTATCAGACCCCGAAACGCCCCTGAACAGCAACTGTTGGGAAGCCTTCCGCCTGATACGCCCTCTTCGAAAACAAGGTTCGATTTATTTAAGCTTGTCTACTTCTTCCTTAAAGTATCTTGCAGTAAACATCATATCCGGCACGTTATTATGCCAGTTTGATTCCTGCTCAATGGAAAACTGGCCATTAAAGTTTTGCCTTTTCAATTCGGCAAATATCGCAGGGAAATTAATTACGCCCTTGCTTACGACGGTATCTTCGGCATCGGGGTCGCCGAAAGTAACAATATCTTTTAGATGCACGCCGTAAACGCGGCCCTCCAGCTTTTTCAGGCATTCAACGGGATCAAGGCCGCTACGCGCCCAATGTCCGACATCTGCGCAGGCTCCAATATGCTGATGC
>JAEUVR010000331.1 GCA_016786785.1 Chitinophagaceae bacterium | reverse complement strand
AAAGATAGGTGAACTGCTTTATTGCAAAGACGGCCGAAAAGCTGCCGTCATAAGCAAACAGGATTTCATCAATGCCTGTAAACTGATCCGGCGTGATCACTACAGGGCATTCGCTCTTGGCCAGTATTTTTTTTATCAGCGGAGAAAGACGACCCTCCATGTTTTGATTAAACGACATTTGAGGATCTACAATAAGCAGATCGGCGAACCGGCTTTCATTGATGATATCGTCGGCATGGGCTCCGGGACGGCGATGCGTAATACTGGGAATACCTTTTTTTCTGCAGGTTTCTTCAAACAAATGAATGTTCTGATCGTATAATCGTTTATTGGATACCGTTTCCTTAATATCGCCAACTGCAACGGTTTCAACATAGGGCACGCCATCGTGGTTTTTCATTACAGGAGACGATTCTTCCTGCATTTTCTCCAGGAAGAGACCGGTTAACTGGGAGCGTTTCAGCTCCGCGATATAACTGGCAAAATCCAATGCAGGCTTGTTTATCCGGGCGGCGTCGATGGCTAATAGGATCTTTTCCATATGAATGGTTTAAGCGCAAAATTATACCATAGAAGATGGCGCGATTATGATCCTGCTTAACAGTTTTCCTGATAATCATCACCTGCCGGTATCCGCTTCCCTGCTATCGCGCAACGGCGCAATGGCAGGGAATAGGCGCGGTAGATATCAGTATATTGTCGAAGTATCTTTCCTGGTCTTTGACCGATCCTTTGTTCCAGTAGTTTTCGAAAAAGATAGCATTGATCATGTAGCTGCCGGGCTTATTATTCCAATCGGCATGCCAGTTAAGATCATAACGCGCGGCCTGCAAGGTATCATTGATCCAGTACTCGAAAATGCCATCCGCTTTCCCGGGCGTGTTTAGCTTAACATGGGCGACAATACAATGCCATTTTCCTACATTTTCGGGACTGAACAAATCGAATATCCCTCTCCGGTTGCCCAGCCACCGGAGATTTTGGAAGTCGTTGTATTTCCGGCTCGCCAGTTCGCCTTCCTCGCTAATGCCGCTTGCCGGATCCATTACCAGGTAATTATTATCCGGAGCGCGGCCTCCGGACCAGAGATGCGCGATAAATCCCTGTTGCCAGTTTTTAGAAGCTATTGCCGTCGCGCGGGTTAACTTATCGCCTCCGCCGCCTTCCCATCCGGCTTCGTGTTTCAGGTCTATCCTCCAATAGATCTCTTTGAAGTCCCTGTCCGGGAAAGCGGCCTTATTCATCCCTGCTTCAGGAACGCGTCCAATGGCTTTCTGCAATCCCCCTGCCGACACTTCTCCTTTCTGCCATTTTACCCGCATGCCGGCGCTGCCATCTCGCCCGACGCCCTTCATCCTGATAAATTCTCCATTGTTATCGTCATAACCGAAGTACCGGTTGGATACGGGCTCATCGCTTTCAAAATCATCGCAAAAAATAGTAGAGTCGGGCGCATTCGAACAAGTGAAACAAACCTGCGCCCGGGCGATTATATCATGCATCAATATCATTCCCGTAATAAAAAGAATACGCGCAACGACCATATTTATTGATTTTAACGAGAAATGCAGACGGCGTTTAATGCAACAAACTTAAGCGATAACGGATCAGTATTACGGAATCGCCTGAGCTATTGTCCAATTTAACGTTGGCGTCTCTTCTATTGGCTCCCGCTTTAGTACGGAATTGCCTGATGCTATTGTCCTATTTAACGCTTCCTGGGAGCATATAACCTGGCGCAACTTCTGGCATCGCCTGATGCTATGCCATATCTGATACAACAAACTTAAGTAATTTTACCAGCGAGGCCAAGCGTCATTTTTAGGATTAGAAAGAAGACGGATAAGGTATTGAAAGGGTTTGTAAGGTTATAGAAATATTTTGAAAGAAAGTATTACTTTTATAGGTATTATTACCCTGATTGTTGTTGCTGTTATACCGCCGGGGCTTTTTAACCTAAAACAATCTTATTATTCACCTGTTTAACCGATAAAGCATGTCAGTGTCAAGAAGAAAGTTTGTAAAGAACGTATCGCTTACCGCCGCAGGACTAAGCGTTTTACAGCCTATCCGTTCATTTGCCGGAACAGCCGCCGAAAAGGTCAGGCTGGGATTTATCGGCGTCGGCCTGAGGGGGCAGTCGCACCTGACGATGGCGCTTAACCGAAATGATGTCGAAGTGGTCTCCGTCTGCGATATCGACCCGCGGATGTTGCAGATGGCCAGGGAGGTTGTCCAGAAATCCGGAAAGAAAATGCCCGCCGTATTTACCGGCGATAATTATGCTTACCGGAAATTGCTGGCGGCAAAAAATATTGACGCCGTGGTTATCGCCACTCCCTGGGAATGGCATACGCCTATGATACTTGATAGTATTGGCGCGGGCCTTAAGTACGTGGCTACGGAAGTAGTGCTGGGCATTACTTTAGAGGATCACTGGGAAGTGGTTCGCGCCGCCGAATCCAACCAGGCGAATGTGATGATGCTTGAAAATGCTTGCTATCGCCGCGATATCCTGGCAGTGTTGAACATGGTCAGGCAGGGGCTGTTTGGCGAACTGATGCATTTGCAGGGCGGATACCAGCATGATCTGCGCGGAGTGAAATTTAACGACGGCAAAACGCCGTATAACAGCGGCGCTGAATTTGGCGAAAAAGGTTTCTCGGAAGCCCGTTGGCGCACCAATCATTCAGTTCATCGGAACGGCGACCTGTATCCCACCCATGACGTGGGGCCGCTGGCCATGCTGATCGATATCAACCGCGGGAACCGTTTTGAATCCCTTTCTTCTTTTTCCACCAAATCAAGAGGGCTGCATAATTATATCGTTAAGAAAGGAGGGGAGAACCATCCGAATGCCCAACAGCGCTTTAAGCTGGGCGATATCGTAACCACGCAATTAAAATGCGCCAATGGCGAAACCGTGTTCCTTCAACACGATACCAATCTTCCGCGGCCTTATTCTCTCGGTTTCCGCGTGCAGGGCACAAATGGCATCTGGATGAACCTGAACAACGGAATATTTATTGAAGGGCAAAGCAAGTATGACCATGAACATTGGGATGACGCAAAGACCTGGTTTGATAAATATGATCATCCGCTTTGGAAAAAATGGGGCGCCGAAGCGCAGAAGACAGGTCATGATGGCATCGACTTCTTTGTGTTGCACGCTTTTATTGAATCCGTTAAAAGAAAAACGCCTACGCCTATGGATGTCTATGACGCTGCAAGCTGGAGCGCCATTACGCCCCTAAGCGAAAGTTCTATTGCGCTGGGTAATGAAACCGTAAGCTTCCCTGATTTTACCGGCGGCCAATGGATAAACCGGAAAAACGATTTCGCCGCTACGGATCAGTATTAATCGAGGGATCGGTTTCGTCAATAAGATCGGCCCAGCTTAGCTATAGCGCAAGGAGCCGCTAGGACGGCTGGATCGGTCGCCAATAGGATTGGTTCCGGCTATTTTTAGCTTGTCGTATTTATTCGTTTTAGTGAACAAGAAATTCAATCCATATGAAGGATGATGCATTGCAGCGCCCGCTTTTTTCGATACTGGACCTGGCTACCGTGGCGGAGGGCAAAACCCCTGCCGATGCCTTTCATCATAGCCTTGAACTGGCGCAACTGGCGGAGCGGCTCGGATACCGGCGATTCTGGCTGGCAGAGCACCACAATACGGTAAGCGTTGCGAGTTCGGCGACGGTCGTTTTGATCGGTTATATTGCGGGAGGCACTACTTCGATACGCGTGGGGGCGGGCGGCATTATGCTGCCCAACCATTCTCCTCTTATCGTCGCGGAACAATTTGGCACGCTTGAAGCCTTATACCCCGACAGGATCGACCTGGGACTGGGTCGCGCGCCGGGAACCGACCAATTAACGGCAATGGCCATACGCGGATCAAGATTTAATGCAGCCAATGATTTTCCACAGGATGTTTTGCAACTGCAAAATTATTTTTCGGCGGAGAATAGCGCCGCGAAGGTGAGAGCTATCCCGGGCGAGGGCGCGGACATCCCGATCTGGATACTGGGGTCCAGCACGGACAGCGCTCATCTGGCGGCGGCATTAGGACTTCCCTATGCTTTTGCCAGCCATTTTGCGCCGGCCCAGTTTCTGAGCGCTATCCGGATCTACCGGCAAAATTTTAAGCCCTCGAAGCGCTTGGCAAGTCCCTATGTCCTGTCCTGCGTTAATGGCGTGGGGGCGGCCACGGATGCCGAAGCCGCCTGGTTGGCGACCTCTCTGCAGCAGTTTTTTAAAGGCGTAGCGACCGGAGAACGGAGACGATTACAGCCGCCCGTGGATCCTGGCTCGAACCCGCTGACGCCATACGAAGCAGAATTGGTGAACCAGATGCTGGCGGTTTCTTTTATCGGAGGCCCCGATAAGATCGAACGCGAAATAAAGGCGTTCATCAAAGAAACGCAGGTAGATGAAATAATGATCGCTTCGCATATTTTTGATCGTCAGGCCAGGCTCGATTCTTTTCGCTTCTTTGCAGAAGCGTTCAAAAACATATATAACATTTAATTATAAATCAATGTGCATACCTTTGTCATACAATTAGTTGTAGCGTCAGGCGTTCTAATTATGCTTAACGCTATTATTTTAGGCATAATAAATGTATATTGGAATAATAAAATCTATAATTTATGAAAAATGTTCTTTTTGTGACATTGGCTTTTTGTACTGTTTTCATCCTGGCTTGTAGTAAAAAAAAGGAGGATCCGAAACCGCCCACTCCCACAGAGTTGCTTACCCGCACAACCTGGAAAATCAATGCCATAGGCTATGACGACGACAAGAACGGAGAGATTGACACGCCTATACCCTTGGTTGCTTGCGATGCAGACAATACCATCAGCTTTTCCAGCAATGGCTCCGGCGTTTTTGATTTTGGTCCTTTGAAATGTAGTGATTCCGAAACCCTGCCTATTGATTTCAACTGGTCGTTTAAAGAAAACAATGCCCTTATTAATATCGATGGCATGCTTCCCGGCGGCCTTACAGGCGATGTAAACGTGCTGACGCTTACAGAAACTACTTTCGCATTTTCCCGTCCGGTTACGGTTCCACGTTCCACAAACATAATTGTTATTAACAAGGCCATCAATTAAGTCCTATATTAATAAATAATCCGCTCGCAATATCCCCGGCAGGGGATATTTTTTTGATGGGATATTTTATCCTTAATGGCGTTTGTCGCTATGCCGTCGCTGCCGGAGGTCTTTCTGATTAGTTGATTTATCTGACAAGACATTGTAGAATATTATTCGCATTTTTCTTTTTTTCTTTATGGATATTTGCATTTTCATTTAAAGAAGAAAGGATATGCGCATAGCCATAAATGGAATGGGTCGGATCGGGCGATTATTGTTCAGAAGGCTGATACAGGATCCTCAATTTACCATTGCTGCTGTTAATGATATCATGGATCCTGCCAATCTTAAGTACCTGTTGCAGTATGATTCATTATATGGCCCCTTTCCCGGCAAGCTTGATTTGGAAGGAGAAGAGATCATCAGCGGAAATCATCGGGTGGCTGTTCTGCAGGAAGCCGATCCTTCCAGGCTTCCCTGGAAAGCCCTTGATATAGACGTAGCGTTGGAATGCTCCGGCCGCTTTACGCAATTAGCCGCCGCCTCCCAACACCTGCAGGCGGGCGCGCGCAAAGTATTGTTATCCACCACAGGCTCTGCCGATGTGCCCTTACTGATCTATGGATTTAACCAGCATCAGTTGAACGGCGATACGCCCGTCATTTCGCCGGGAGGGTGTATGACCAATTGTTCTACCCATATTTTATATATTCTTAATGCTATCGGCATTGAATCGGCCCAGATCAATGTATTGCATTCCTATACTTCCCGGCAGGAGCTGGTGGATACCGCGCATACGCAATTCAGGAGAGGAAGGGCGGCGGCGGAGTCCATTATTCCCGTGGAAGTGGATCTTGCCCAGTCGTTGAAAAGACTTCTTCCCCTGATCACTGAGATCAACGCCGTGTCTACCCGGGTGCCGGTAACCAACGGCGCGCTGGCTGATTTTACCGTGCAACTCTCAACGCCGGTTTCCCGGGGCCAGATCAACGCGCTTTTCCGCACCGCTTCTCAGGGCGAATACAAAGGCATACTGGATTATACCGAAGATCCGCTGGTGTCCGCAGATATAAAAGGTAATACGCATTCCTGTATCATTGACGGCTCGCTGACCTCCGTGGCGGGCAGGCAGGTAAAACTTATCGCCTGGTTTGATAACGAATATGGGTATACGAGCCGGATCATCGACTGGTTAAATTATTTTGATAAACACTAGAGGTTAAGGACCGTTCTTAGCCTTTCATTTGTTCATTTTATAATACAAGGCGTTTTGCTTTTTCCGTTGTACCGCATTTTTTATGCTTTATGGTTGACGTTTCAGCTGCTTTCCTGTTCGGGAAAAACTCCTGTAAACGGCGATCCACAGCAGGTCTTTTTTAGGGTAACCAGAATTATAGACGGCGATACTTTTTATATTGACAGGGATGGCAGGGAGGAGAGGATAAGGCTGATAGGCATTGACGCGCCTGAATCCAGGAAATCGGCCCGCAAAGACGTTCAATATTTTGGGAGAGAGGCAAAGGATTATCTTACAAAACTGCTGAAAGGAAAAAAAGTGAGACTGGAATACGACGCAACCCGTCTTGATCAATACAAGCGCACGTTGGCCTATGCTTACCTGGAAGACGGCTTGTTTTTAAATGCAACGCTGATCGAGCAGGGATATGCTACCGCGTTGACGGTTCCTCCTAATGTGAAGTATGCAGGCAGGTTTATTGATCTTCAACGACAGGCCAGGGAGCATAAAAAAGGATTATGGAACAGGTAATTCTTACAGCATATATTCAATAAAAACCGGCTTATGTATAAACCTTTGTTAAGCGCAGGCTATTGCCTGTTGTTGTGGGGCGCTGTTGCGGCGCAGAAAGGCGCGAAGCAGTCAAATGGCGCTCAATCTGTATTGGATCGGTCTTATGCCGCCGGGCAGTCGTATGCGGATGCAACGTTGCAGGGCGGCGGAGATACCGCCAAAAGAAAAGCGCTGTTGCAGAAGATAGTGGAATTGCTGCCTCCCGATCGCGTCGACTATGGCCCGGTTTCTTTCTTGGACAAGACCTTTAAGGATTGGCTGGCCAGGACCGGCGAACTTCCTCCGGACTTTGATAAGCTGCCTTCTATTCCTTTTTTACCTGATCCCTTGTTATGGGATGAGGGCGGTAAAAACACTCCCATTACTACCCGGAGCCAATGGCAAAACAAACGGGTGGAGATGAAGAAAGCACTGCAATATTATATTACGGGCGACTATCCCGCGGCGCCGTCAAACCTTGAGGTCAAAACGTTAAGCGAAACAAAAGACGGACAAACGACCATACGCCGCGTGGAGCTGAGGTTTGGCCCTGAACAAAAAGCCAGGCTGACCGTAGAGCTTATGATCCCGGAAGGCAGGGGGCCTTTTCCCGTTTTCCTGACCCAATGGAATCACCGGGGCTGGGCGCAGATTGCCGTAAGACGAGGCTATATAGGTTGCATATATGCCGGCGCGGATATATGGGACGATACCGAGCAATACAGCGAGCTATGGGCCTCCCAATATGATTTTACCCGCCTCATGCGACGGGCTTTCGGCGCTTCAAGGGCGATCGATTATCTGTACATGCTTCCCTTTGTAGATAGGGATAAGATCGGCATGACCGGCCACTCCAGGAACGGCAAACAGTCCTTGTGGGCCGCGGCTTTCGATGACCGGATAAAAGCGGTTATTCCCAGCAGCGGAGGGTCAGGCGCAGAAGTCCCCTGGAGATATGCTAGCCATAAATATGATGTGGAAGACATTGCTTTACTGGCCTGCGCGCAACCTTCCTGGCTTCATCCGCGCTTAAGGTTTTTTGTGGGAAGAGAAGATAAACTACCGGTAGATCAGCATTTTTTTATGGCGCTGATCGCGCCGAGAGCCCTGATGTTGAGCGCGGCGTATAATGAGTCGGCGGCCAATCCCTTAGGCATTGAAGAAGCTTATCGCGTTACCCGGAAAGTATATAAGTTCCTGGGCGCCGAGCGTAATATCGCTATTCGTTTCCGGGACGGGTTACATGGAACCAGGGCGGGCGATATAGAAGAATACATAGACTTCTTCGACTATGTATTCCATCGCAGCGATCGTAAGCCGGCAAATACATTGCTGTATGATCATTCTTTTGAAGACTGGCGCCAATTGAGCGGAGAGCGGATAAACCTCCAGGCTTATGCGCCTAAAAAGGCGGGCGACCTGCTGATCAAGGACCGGGGGCAGAAGATCAATACAGTTGAAGACTGGGAAATAAAAAAAGGAAATATACAAAAGACGCTGCATTGGGCGCTGGGCGATCCTCCTTCCGGAGTAAGCAATCCTGGACCGGTAAAATGGGATAACGGCGGCGCCGGCGAAAACTATTTTGGCAATGTTTTGCATCGCCCCGAAACAGATAGTCTTATGGGTAGGATGGCGTTAACGCCCTATAATGAATTCGGCGATTATCTTTATGGATACCTGTATTATCCCAAACATAAAGAGGCGGAGATCAGGAAAGGAGATATCCGGCTGCCCGTAGTCGTTTACTTGCATGAATATGATTATTCGAAAGGGTTTTCTTCAGAAGGACTTGATCACCAGATACGACCTTATTTCCAGGAGCTGACAAATAGGGGATATGCGGTTTTTGCCTATGATTTTATGGGATTTGGCAACAGGATAACGGAAGGAACACATTTCTATCAACGCTACCCTCATTGGTCAAAAATGGGCAAGCTGGTGACAGACCTTCAAGGGGCTGTCGACGCTTTGTCTCATTTGAACTTTATAGATAGCGCCAGGATTTTTGTAACAGGGTATTCGCTCGGGGCGACCGTGGGCTTGTATACCGCAGCATTGGATAAGCGTATTGCCGGCGTTGTTTCCGTCTGCGGTTTTGCGCCGATGCGACTGGACGGACCAGACAAGGGCGGCGTGAAAGCTTATGCAGATATACATGGCCTCCTGCCTCGTTTGGGCTTTTTTGTAGGCAATGAAAATCGCATTCCCTATGATTTTCATGAAATACTGGCCTGTATCGCCCCCCGGCCTGTATTGATCGTGTCGCCAAAGCTGGACAAGGAGGCGGCGCTGAAAGAGGTGCAATCCTATGTAGAGGAAGCCGGGAAAGCATACCGGTTATATGGCCAGCCGGGGAATATCCGGTTGTATGCGCCGGACGATTACAACCGGTTTTCTGCAGATATGCGGCAGAAGACATACGAATGGCTGGAGGCAAGATGATTTTATTGCAAGGCATAAGACCGCCTGCCCGGTTTAAGCGTCGCCCGGATCATAGAATGTAGTTTCTATCGGTATTATATATGCGCGAAAGTAAAGCGCTGGCGGATTGTTTTAATGAATACATAATACGGTTCATCATAAATCATCGAAATGAGAACGCAGCAAAAAAATAAGGGCCAGGTTTGCGAGGCAGGCGAACAGCTGTCTTCTATGGGGAAAACCTGGGGAGATCATGAAACGATGACTTCGCGGCGGAAATTTTTAGCAGGGACTGGCCTGCTCGTCCTGGGCGCCGCCTTAAAAATAAAGGGCGCTCCGGCAACCGACCATGCTTCGTCGCCTGTTATTGATATTCATCAGCATGCCGATTACAATGGTCGCAGCGTGGAATCCCTGTTGCATCATCAGCGCGCGATGGGCGTTACCGCTTCCATTGTGCTGCCGGTAGGGCGCCAGGCGCTTGCTCTTCCTCCCGGCAGCGCCGCTAAGGGGGGAAGACCGATCGCCGGCGATAACGACGCCTGCTATCGTATCGCAAAAGAATATCCGAAGACATTCTATGCGGGAGCGAGCGAACTTGATTTTCCGGATGCCGCGCCGGAAATAGAAAAATACCTGAAGTTGGGGGCGGTAGTGATCGGAGAGCTGAAAGCGAAGGTGGAGTGCGACTCGGCGGAGATGCAACAGGTTTATCAGCTCGCCCAGTCCTATGATGTTCCGGTGTTGATGCATTGGCAGCACGGAGAGTTTAATTTGGGATTGGAACGTTTTCATAAGATGCTGGAAAAATATCCGCGCGTTAACTTTATCGGCCATGCGCAAACCTGGTGGGCCAATATAGATAATGAGAACAAGGATCAAACAGAAATGTATCCCAAGGGAAAGGTTTTTGCCGGCGGCCTGACAGATCGTTTACTGAGCGATTATCCGAATATGTATGGCGATCTTTCCTCCAATTCCGGTCTGAATGCCCTGACCCGCGATGAGGAGCATATCCGGCAGTTTTTGACGCGGCACCAGGATAAGCTAATGTTTGGCAGCGATTGCGCAGATACCGATGGGTCGATCGACGCCTGCCTGGGCGCAAAGATCATTGCGTCTGTCAGAAGACTATCCGCCACTAAAAAGATCGAAAGAAAGGTATTATACGAAAACGCAAAAAAATTATTCCGGATCGGCTAAAGCTTGTTATACTTATAGCTTGTAACCTTAACGAAAATGCTATGTCGGCACAGTAGCCAGCGCATTATCGTCATTATGCCTTATGTCTTAACCATAGCGGATACGCCGCCTGAAGATCGGGGCGAGATTTTTCTCATCGTTTTCCTTATGTCTTAACCATAACGGATATGCCGCCTACGGCTGGGGACGCAACCTTATCGGGTAGGTTTGCTTTATATATTGCCGGCGTTCGCCCGAAACGCGCGGCGTGCGGGTCTATCCTTCAATGATCCGTAATGACCAATATCAATGCGGCTGCCCCGCCGTCCCTTGTTATTGCGGCAGCGGGGTCGCCGGGGTAGAAGGAAGATCCGGCTCTTTTTCAGGAGGCGTTTCCGGAGGTAAAATGGAAGGCTCTTCATCCGGCGCTATCCCGGGCTCCTCGTCCGGGACGACCGGCATCGCGGGAATATCAGGCTCCCGTATTTCCGGCGTTTTATCGGGAGGGGCGATCTCGGGAATTTTTTTCTGGCTTTTCATGCGATGGCATTGTATAAATAATTATTGTTGAATACCTGTCTTATGATTCAAAATGCGAGCCAGGAAGAGTCCTGCCTGACTTTAGCGATCCAATATGCAGCCAGGATTTATCTTTAATATTTTGCGTTCAACGCGTCCATTCTTATTTAAAATGCAAACCCCCGCGTTAGCGGGGGCTTGTTTTTAATTGCTGATTTCCTTTCGCCGGCATTACCCGTTTCAAGTTATAAGGGTTATCTTCTCAGATTGTTAGAACCTCCCCTAATCAGTAATCTGATAATAGTATTACTATTATTATGCCAGTTTTTTTTATTGACGGCCAATAAAAGAATAAAGGCGTAAATGCGGGAAATTTCGGGGCAAATATTTATCATGATATACTAAAGCATTCATTTTCGTTGTTTAGTATGGGGTTTGTTTGCTAATGAATGTAGATCCTGGCGCAGACATGACATTATTGATTGCGGCCGTTTTACACGCTGTGGTTGATTGGGGAATTTTGACCGGTTTTTGTGGATGTTTTGCGCCAATTGTTTGATGCGTGATATGCAGGAAAATCCGCAGTATTTTTTAAAGTATATATTCCCTTAAGGTTTAATTATCTTGCATCATCGTTTACCGGTAAACTGAACGTATCATGGAAAAACTGTTTTTATCTCTTCGCAGAAAGATTAGCTTATCCTGCATCATCATGCTTATGCTTGTATTGAGCGTTGGCTGTAAAAAAGATTCGGTGGACGAGCATATGGATCCCGTATCTCATCTGATGAGTTTTAACCTCGCGCCTGACAAAGCCGCAGTAAACATTTCTGTTTCCGGCGATGTTATTACCAATCAGCCGCTTGGCTATCCAAACTATACCGGCCTTTATCAGGATGTTGATCCCGGCCCTCAAACAGTACAATCAGTCGACGTTGGACTTAATGCCGCGATGGCAAGCGCCTCGCTGTCTTTTGAAGAAGATAAATATTATTCCTTGTTTGTATTGGGAAACCAGGGAAACTACAGTAATATAATCGTGCGGGATAACTATGAAAGCCTTCCTGTCGGATCCGGGAAATCCTATGTGCGGTATATAAATGCTATCCCTGATTCCAGCGATCTTACGGTGAGCATTACCGCGAACGGCTCGGTAATTTTAGCTACAGATGTTCATTATGCGACTGTTTCTGATTTCTTTCCCCTGGACGGCCTGGATTTAGTCATCGGCATTGACAATGGAGTTAATGTAACTGCACAGGAGACCTTTAATTTTCAAATAGGCAAGGCTTATACGGTATTGTTTACTGGTATCCCCGGAACGCCGGACTTGTCAAAAGCGGTAAAGATACAGTATGCGTTAACCGGATCTGCTGCCGGTAATTAGGCATAGCGCCGGGTTTATGCTTCATCTCGCTTAATAAATAGCCGCCGCATTCATGGCTATCCGTTCTGTGAACATTAAATTATCATTAATTAGCGAAAGGGCAGGCGCTGGTTAATTAGGCGCTGCCGGAACATATCAAAACGCCCAAACGAGCCTGCCCGATTAATTTCTTTTTCCCTACGTTTCTATTCAATAAAAGCAGCCATGCTGCTTCCTTTCAGGGTTTATTGCATCGTCCGTGATTTTATTTTCGGTTGAAGCGGCGTAACAGCGTAGCGCATGATAATTTTATGTTCTGCCTCCAATGCGTTGAGCCGGTATTCCGGTCGCTATTGTAAAATTCAAATTGCTGAAAATAAATTATTATGATACCTTACGAAAAAAAACACACTATGAATAGGGTTGTTGTATTTGCGTTCCTGTTGATCTCTTTCGCAGGGTTTGCTCAACAGCAGAACGCCGAAAAGCTGCCGAGGCCAAAGCTGGTAGTAGGCATTATGGTTGATCAGATGCGCTGGGATTATCTCTATCGTTATTACGATCGTTATCAGCCTAACGGTTTCAAACGGATGCTGAAAGAAGGATTTACCTGCGAGAATACGCTGATTGATTATGTGCCGACCGTTACGGGTATAGGTCATAGCACAGTATATACCGGTTCTGTTCCGGCCATACATGGCATTACGGGAAACGATTTTATCATCAATGCAACTGGAAAAAGAATCAATTGCGTTGAAGATTCCATCGTTCAAACAGTAGGCAGTTCTTCTAATGCGGGCAAGATGTCGCCCCGCAACCTGCTTGCGACAACCATTACCGATGAGCTTAAGTTGGCGACCAATTTTCGTTCCAAGGTCATTGGGGTCGCGTTAAAAGACCGGGGCGCTATTTTGCCCGCAGGACATTTGGCAAATGCGGCTTACTGGTTCGACGACGCTTCGGGGAATATGATCACCAGCACGTATTATATGACTGAGCTGCCCAAATGGGTGCAGGAGTTTAATGCAAAGAAACTGCCGGAAAAATACTTAAAACAAAACTGGAACACCTTATACGGCCTGAATACCTACGTGCAAAGCCTGCCCGACGATAACCCCTATGAAGGAAAGTTTTCCGGGCAGGAAACGCCTACTTTCCCCGTAAAGACTTCCGGTATGTTTGAAAAGGGTTTTGGCGTACTGCGCAGGGTTCCTTTCGGTAATACCTATACGTTTGATATGGCCAGGGCGGCAGTGGAAAATGAGAAACTGGGGCAGGGCGCTTTAACGGATTTCCTGGCGCTGAGCTTTTCGGCCACAGACGGCGTAGGGCACCAGTTTGCCATTAATTCCATAGAGGTGGAAGACACTTATCTCCGGTTGGATAAGGATCTGGCTTCTTTCCTGACTTTCCTGGACGGCAAGGTGGGCAAGGGCAACTATACCGTTTTTTTAACGGCTGATCATGGCGCCGCGCATAATAGCAGGATGCTGATGGACCACAATGTTCCTGCCGGCATCTGGAAGGGCGGAGAAATAATGAAAGACCTGAATGCACTACTGGAAAAGAAATACCATGCGGCTAATCTGATAACCAGCTTTAGCGCTTCCCAGGTTTCTTTGAATTACCCGGTTATCCGTAAGGATAACCTGGAAGAGGAATCGATCAAGCAGGACTGTATCCGTTATCTGAAAACATTACCAGGCGTTGCCTTCGTATCGGATATGGCAAAGGTCAGCGAAGAGTCTATCCCCGAGGAAATAAAGAACAGGATCATCAACGGTTACAACCCCTATCGTTCCGGCGTTATCCAGGTTATACTGGAACCAGGCTGGCAGGGAGGCGTCCTGGGGACGGGACATAGCGTTTGGAACCCGTATGACGCGCATATCCCTGCAGTGTTTATGGGATGGGGAATAAAACAGGGCAGAACCGTCAGGCAGACGCATATGACGGATATCGCGCCTACGCTTGCCTCCCTGCTTCGGGTGCAGATGCCCAGCGGAACGATCGGTAAAGCGATTCCCGAAGCGCTTAAATGATTGACGGGATAACTCCGTTCGAAGGGTTGTCCGATATGGAAGGGCGAAGAAGCGCTAGCTGAGCTAAACGCCCTGTTGGGAAAAAATACCATGTTGCCAATCCGACCCTGAATGCCAGATCTCCGCAGCTTTTCTTAAATCATCGCTTATCCTCGGGAATCGGCTTAACCCGGATTCGATTAAGCAAGACTGTATCCGGTTTCTGAAACCGCGGTCCGGCGTTGCCTTTGTTGTGGATATGGATAGAGTGGGCGAGACCGCCCTCCCCGAAGAAATAAAGACCAGGATCATCAATGGTTATAATCCCCGTCGCTCCGGAGCCATCCAGGTTATTTTAGAGCCCGGTTGTCAATTCCGAACGCTGAAGTCCGGTTGGCGGAGCGGAGCGTGGGAACATCGCATGGCGCGTGGAATCCATACGACGCGAATATTCCTGCAATATTTATGGGATGGGGAATAAAGCAGGGCAGCCCCCTCAGACAAATGCATATGACAGATATGGCGCCTACGCTTGCCTCCCTGCTTCGGGTGCAGATGCCCAGCGTAACGATCGGCAAAGCGATTCCCGAAACGTTTAAATGATTGGCTGGCATCAATAAACAATGATCCGCGTTACAAATCGGGGATCATATAAGGGAGTTTTTTCTTATTTTTGTTTGCAAGGGAAACACTGGCGTTTGTCACACTGATTTTTTTTTAATAAAATGCTAAATCAGACCCTTCTCAAAAAAATACCGCCAGAATAGATTTGTTTTAATAAAATTTTTCGGTTTTTGAGAATACTGACAGTTAAAATATAATTGAAGTGTGGAATTGTTGAATATAGCAATATAAAATATATATGGGGCATTTACCAAAACTAATAGAAGATCTGGCGCTAATATTAATAGCGGGAGCAATCACCACTTTAATATTCCGGAGGATCAAGCAACCGCTGGTGCTGGGGTATATTATTGCTGGTTTGATCGTAGGCCCCTACACCTCTCTTACGCCTACCGTGGCGGACAGCGCCAATGTAAAAACCCTGGCTGATATTGGCGTTATATTCCTGCTGTTCAGCCTGGGTCTTGAGTTCAGCTTTAAAAAACTGATGCGCGTAGGCGGCTCTGCTTCGATAACCGCATTTGTGGAAATTCTTTTTATAACTTTTGCCGGATATCTCGCGGGCAAGGCCCTGGGCTGGTCTACGATGGATAGTTTATTTCTCGGAGGGATGCTGGCCAGTTCCTCCACCACTATTATTATTAAAGCATTTGATGAACTGGGCGTAAAAACCAAGCAGTATGCGCGTATTGTATTTGGCGTGCTGGTGGTAGAAGATATTGTTGTGATATTGCTCATGGTATTGCTTTCTACGGTGGCTGTCAGCCAGCAGTTCGAAGGAACAGAACTCCTGATGACCGTTTTGAAATTATTGTTCTTCCTCGTGCTATGGTTTATTGCGGGGATCTTCCTGTTGCCGACGATTTTAAAAAGAGCAAAAAAGCTACTGGATGAGGAGACCCTTCTTATCTTGTCTATCGGTCTCTGTCTGGGTATGGTGGTGGTGGCAACCCAGGTCGGTTTCTCTGCGGAGCTGGGCGCTTTCATCATGGGATCTATCATGGCCGAAACTACTTCTGCGGAAAAGGTAGAACACCTGATCAAGCCGGTAAAGGATTTATTTGGGGCCGTGTTTTTTGTTTCCGTTGGCATGCTGATCGATCCGGCGACCATAATGGAATACAAATGGCCGGTATTGTTGATTACCTTATTAACGCTTTTTGGCAAATTGTTCAGCACCACGCTGGGCGCGATATTTTCGGGTCAGCCTTTAAAGCAATCCGTGCAGGTGGGGATGAGTATGGCCCAGATCGGGGAGTTTGCTTTTATTGTGGCTTCTCTAGGCCTTTCTCTGGGCGTTACCAGCGATTTTTTATTCCCGATTGCCGTAGGCGCCTCGGCTATAACTACTTTTACCACGCCTTATATGATCAAATACTCTGAACGGTTCTATAACTGGCTGGTCAAGGTATTGCCTTCCCAATGGGTAACTGCATTAAATAACTATTCTTCCAGCGCACAGAACATACAGGCGGAAAGCGCCTGGAAAGTGCTGCTGAAATCGTATGCGAATATCGCTATTACCAACGGCATTGTTTTGCTGGCATTGATCCTGCTTTCAATAAGGTTCCTCGTCCCGTTTTTGAGCGAATACGTAGAAGATGAAACCGCCCGCAGCATCATAGGGCTGGTTGTATCGCTGGGGATCTCTACCCCATTCTTATGGGCGCTTATGGCGAAAAAGCCCGATAATATGGCCTATAAAGAATTATGGCTGGATAAAAAATATAGCCATGGCCCGTTGCTGGTGGTGGAGATCATGCGAAATGTGTTGGGGATATTGCTGATCGGCTTCTGGGTCGACCGGCTGTTTTCTACCAAAGTAGCCATCCTGGTCGCGCTGCCGATCATCGTGATCGTATTATTGGTGTTTTCTAAGCGGATACAAAAATTCTATCAGCGTATTGAAGGACGGTTCCTGGTGAACCTGAATGCCCGCGAGACGGCGGCGGCGGAGAAAGAATCGCGAACTACCGATAATTTAAAAAGCCAGTTCAATGCGCAATCGGATCTCTCGCCCTGGGATGCCCATATCGTAGACCTGGAAGTGAACCAGCATGCGGAATACATTGGAAAGACCCTGCTGGAACTCGCCTGGCGGGAAAAATACGGGATCAATATCGTGTACATAAAACGCGGCGATAAAGTGATCTATTCTCCGGGACGTCATAACAAATTATTGCCCTTCGATCATGTCGGTATTATTGCGACAGACGAACAGATGCAGGCGTTCAAGCCCGCGTTTGACGCCAGCGATAACAATATTGGCGCTGAAGCGCATACTGTCGACGATATCATTGTGCAAAAAATAGTGGTTGACGAGCATACCCGGCTAAAAGGCCTGTCCATTCGCGATTCGGGCATCCGCGAAAAGACCAACGGCCTGGTAGCGGGTATTGAAAGAGATCAGAAAAGGATATTAAACCCTGATTCCTCTACTGTTTTTGAATGGGGCGATATTGTATGGATCGTGGGCGAAAGGAAAAAGATACAGAAGCTTACCGCCGATCTGTAAAAAAGGAATTGATGTGCAGCGTGCCTGGCCTGCTTATGCGGGATAACCCTGCGGTAAAGAAGAATGACTGGCCATACCGGTCTTGTCATCCTGCGGGCGATATTGTTTGAAGCGGCCGCAGGCTGTTTGTTTTTGGCCAGCCGTATTTTTTGCGTTTAAGAAAAAAAAAATATACATTCGTTCGCCTGTTTTTCGCGATAAGCTAATAACGTTGTTTATTATGATGAGCGTACAAAAACCTGAACTTTCTGATGATGCGCTTTTGCTGCAGCAAATGGAGCAGGGCAGTAAGCAGGCTTTTAATGCTCTCTTTGAGAAATACTGGGATAAGGCTTTCTCGGAAGCTTATAAGCGACTAAAGGATGCAGATCATGCTAAAGATGTGGTACAGGAGATCTTTGCGCATATATGGATCAAGAGAGAGACCCTGCATATTGATAATTTACCCGCCTATTTACATACGGCTGTTCGTAACCAGACCATTAAGTTATTGATCAGGCAGCAAAAGAATCATCCATTCTTTACCATTCTGGAGACGATCCCCGAGAAAAACCTGCAGGCCGACGCCAACCTTCTTCGAAAAGAGTTTTTTAAGTCTTATGAAGCCCTTGTGAAAACTCTTCCGCCAAGACGTCAGCTCATTTTTAAGCTTCGTATGCACGACGAGCTATATACCAAAGATATTGCCGCCCAACTGGGGCTTTCCCGGAAAACGGTGCAGAATCAACTGGCCAAAGCTGTAGAACAGCTTCGTATTTCGCTCACGCACACCTTGTGCTGCCTGGTTATATTCCTGCAGGTCATGGATAAATAAATTTTTAAAAAATCTTCTTCTTCGATGGGACTTTTTCTTTTTTACGGGTCATAATTATGGCCATCCAATAGCATATATACAATGGATAAGCATTATTTTATCAGGTTATTGCGTAAGTATCTTAAAGGCGAAGCGACGGAAGCGGAGCAGCGGGTGGTGATCGATTATTATGATCTTTTCAGGAATGAACCGGATATATTGGATTTGCTGGCCCCGGAAGACAGGGAAAAGCTAAAAAGCCTTCTCCGCAACCGGATCTGGAAGAGCATTGAAAAGCATGAGCAGTCGCAGCATAAGTTAAGGCCGATGATTCATTGGCAGAGAGGGGTTGCCGCCGCCGCGGTTCTCGCCCTTTTTGTGATACCGCTGTTTTTTTTAAATAAGGGACCTGTTGAGACGCAGGAGGTTTCAAGCCTTGTTAACAACCAGCAAAAAGAAAACCAGTTTATCCAACTTGACGATGGCAGTAAGATCATGCTGAGTCCGGGAAGCAAGCTGGATTATCCTGCTTCGTTTGAGGGGTTGAAAAAAAGAGAGGTATACCTGGAAGGCCAGGCTTTTTTTGATATCAGGAAAGATGCAGCCAGGCCTTTTGTTGTGCATACCGGCAAACTGGAAACACTGGTGCTGGGAACGGCATTTAACGTCAATGCCTTTGAGAGCGATGACAATATTACGGTGACGGTTACTAGAGGGAGGGTCCAGGTAAGCAACGGGGGCAAGGTGCTGGGTATTATTACCCCGGATGAACAGCTTGTGTACGATAAGCATAAAGCAAGGGTCGTTCAGAACGCCGTTGATCCGAATATTTACATTCATTGGAAGGATGAGGATGTGTTCTTTGATAATCTCCCGGTAACGGCGGCGGCGAAATTTCTTGAAGAAAAGTTTAATGTGCAGATATCGATTATTGACGAAACCATTGGCGCAAAATATTTTACCGCAACGTTTACAAGTAAGCAGACCCTGGATCAGGCGCTAAAAAGTATATGCGAGTTTAATGGCGCTGTTTATGAATATGATAAGAACAAAGCCGCTGTGGTCATTAACGCTAAAAAAGAATAATAAACCAAAACGAAAATCAGCAACATGAACTGTTTATCAGGTAAATTAAAAGACGGCGTATTCCATTTGAAAGAATAGAAACTAAAAAACCCCGAATTTCTTTGCGGCAAGCAAAAAAACTCAGGGGCCTCGCCCTGTTTCGACGGCCATCGAAGCAAGGGCTGCGTTTTAAATTTTATCCTGCATTTGCGGGATTATCTAGTCACTTAAAACATACCAAAGCTATGATTTTTTCTGTGTTTTCTGCAGAGCGGCTGCGTTTTGCCGGTTTCCCACCGATGTTTAAACTGCTATTTGAGGAACCTACTATTAAAAAGTTTATGCGAATTGGATTAGGAATACTACTTGTCATTACGACGTCTATACAATTGGTATTTGCCACTGATGTTAAAAGCC
>JAEUVR010000321.1 GCA_016786785.1 Chitinophagaceae bacterium | reverse complement strand
TACTACCAGGTGGCGATCAAAAACATTGACCTGAAGGAACTCCAGGAGTTTCAGTTGTTAGGCGATAAGATTGAAGCGCCCAAACCTTTAAAGATAGCCGCTCCCGAGTATAAAGCCGAATCGCCCGTCGCAAAAAAAGACGCGGAGCTGATCGTTTTCGGAGAGAGCAGCGAACGTATTGTATATAATCTCGCCAACTGCTGTAAGCCGATCCCCGGCGACGATGTATTCGGTTTTGTGACCACGGGTAAGGGCCTGACCATCCATCGCACCAACTGCCCCAACGCCGCCAAGCTCATGGCGAATTTCGGTCACCGCGTGGTGAAGACCAAATGGGTAAAAAATAAGGAAATTTCCTTCCTTACCGGGCTTAAGATCATTGGCCTCGACGACGTGGGCGTGATCCATAAGATCACCAACCTGATATCCGGCGAACTAAAGATCAATATCAACGCCATGACCATCGAAGCCAAAGAGGGATTGTTCCATGGAAACGTAAAGATCTATGTCCATGACAAGGAAGAGCTCGATATGCTGGCGGATAGACTCAAAAAACTGCCTGGCATAGAGACCGTAGATCGTTATGATACGGAAACGGTAGAATGAAGTAAAGGGGAATTCCCTAATTTTGCCCCTTTCTGAAAACAAACAAAAAAATCAATGGTTGATGTTATTTTAGGCCTTCAATGGGGCGATGAAGGGAAAGGAAAGATAGTAGACTATTTTGCTCCCGGTTATGATATCGTTGCCCGGTTCCAGGGAGGCCCGAATGCAGGGCATACCTTGTATGTAAAGGATAAAAAGATCGTGTTGCATCAGATCCCTTCCGGCATTTTCCATGAAGACAAGATCAACCTGATCGGCAATGGCGTAGTGCTGGACCCGGTCATACTGCGAAAAGAATGCGAAACGGTAAAACCTTTTGTTTCGGATTATCGTAAAAACCTGTTTATCTCCAAAAGAGCGCATGTTATCCTGCCCACTCACCGGGCGTTGGATAAAGCTTCTGAATTAGCAAAAGGAAATGAAAAAATAGGATCCACGTTAAAAGGCATCGGCCCGGCTTATATGGATAAGACCGGGAGGAACGGCATTCGCGTGGGCGACCTGCTGGATAAAAATTTTACTTCTCATTACATAAAACTCCGGCTGAAGCACCAGAAGCTGCTGGACAGCATGCATTTTGGCGAGGATATCTCCGACTGGGAAGAAGAGTTCCTGGAAGCGGTGGAATTTATGCGCCAGTTCAAGATCGTAAACGGAGAGTATTTTATTAATGATAACCTGTCCAAAGGAAAAAAAGTGCTGGCGGAAGGCGCCCAGGGAAGTATGCTGGATGTGGATTTCGGAACCTTCCCCTTTGTCACTTCTTCCAATACCATTTCTGCCGGGGTATGCAGCGGGCTGGGCGTGGCGCCCCAGAAGATAAAAGAGGTGATGGGCGTTACCAAAGCGTATTGTACCCGGGTTGGCGGCGGCCCCTTTCCCACAGAACTGTTTGATGAAACAGGCGAAGAGCTGAGAAAAATAGGGCAGGAGTTCGGCGCTACCACGGGAAGACCGAGACGTTGCGGATGGATAGACCTGGTGGCTCTCCGGTTTGCCTGCATGGTGAATGGCGTTACGCAACTGATCATGACCAAGGCCGACGTGCTGGACAAGTTTGAAAAGCTGGATGTTTGCACCGAATATGAAATAAATGGCGAAAAAACCAAAGAAGTTCCCTTCCAGTTGTCAAGGATTGAAATAAAGCCTCAACTAAAATCGTTTAAGGGATGGAATAGGGATATTACCGCTACAAAATCATCAGACCAATTGCCGGAAGAAATGAAAACCTATGTTAACTTTATCAATGATTACCTGGGCGTTCAGGTGCGGTATATTTCAAATGGCCCGGGAAGGGATCAATTAGTGAAGATCAAGTAAAAAGCGTAGCTTTTCCGATAAATTTTAAAAAAAAAAGAAGTAAAAAAAGTTTGGCTAATTAAAAACTTCGCTGAAATTTTACAGTTCAATATTATCAGGCTATGGCAAAATCTGACAAAACTAACCAAGGCAAATCCTCTCCAAAACCAGGTAAGGGCGCTTCTAAAAAAGTAGTTTCAAAACCAAAGAAACAACTGGAAGAAGATGAGGAGGAATTGGAAGAAGATGAGGAGGCGGCAACCGCTAAATCAGCTTCAAAAAAACCGGTTAAATCCTCCTCTAAAAAAAAGAAGGATGAGGACGACGATGATGATGATTTCGATGATGATGAAGTAGACGATTGGGATAAGCCGGAAGAAGAGGACGAGGAGTGGGATCCGGATTTTGAAGAATTCGATCTTCCTAAATCCAAGACTAAAAAATCAACGCCGGGCCTCGGTAAAAAAGGAGCCAAGGGCGGAGACGACGACGATGATCTTTCCCTGGACCCTGATTTTAAAGAGATGGACCTTTTTAATGATTCCGGAATAGACGACGACGAAGACGACTACTAAAAAAATTTCTTCATCCACACAGAAGAAATTGACAAGGAAATTTATTTCTTTTCCCATAGCTGATTTTCAGCAAACCAGGCGGCAGATGTTGAATTGGGGCAACCGGTTCAACATCTGTTGTTTTTTGGATAACCACCAGTATGAGCTGCCCCGCCATCGTATTGAATGTCTTCTCGGAGCCGGCTCTTTACGGGAGATCTCCGCAAATGCCGGCGCCGCTTTTGCTTCGCTCCAAACCTTTTTATCGGCTGAAAAAGACTGGGTATTCGGCCACCTGGGATATGACCTCAAAAATGAGCTGGAAACATTAAGCTCTTCGCATCCCGACGGCGTCGGCTTCCCGGATCTTTTTTTTTTCATTCCCCAAATAGTGGCGCAGCTTACGCCCGACGCGCTCATCATCGGCGTAACAGACGATTCGCACGAAACCGTCTATAATGAAATTGCCGCCGCCCCGGCTTCCATTCCCGCATCGCCCGCCGCCGGCGCATCCATACGGTCGCGGTTCTCAGCGCAGGAATATATAGATACGGTAGAACGGATACGACAGCATATCCTGAAAGGGGATTGCTATGAAATGAATTTCTGCCAGGAATTCTACGCGGAGAAAGCGGATATCCATCCTCTTAAGGTATATGGATCGTTAAGCCGCTCTTCTCCTAACCCGTTTTCTGCTTATTACAAGCTCGGCGATAAATACCTCCTGTGCATGAGCCCTGAAAGATACCTGAACAGATCGGGCCATACGATCCTTTCTCAACCCATTAAGGGGACTTCCAGGCGGGATGCGGAAAACGAGGCCAGGGACGCCTTAAGTAAAGATCATCTGCGGACCAGCGAAAAGGAAAGATCCGAAAATATAATGGTGGTGGACCTGGTCAGGAATGATTTGTCGCGGGTATGCCGGAAAGGAACGGTGAAAGTAGACGAGCTATGCGGCATCTACAGTTTCCCCCAGGTGCACCAGATGATCTCTACGGTAAGCGGGGAGCTGGAAGACAATACCTCATTCGCCGATATCATTAAGGCGACGTTTCCGATGGGGTCGATGACGGGCGCGCCTAAAAAAAGAGTAATGCAATTAATAGAACAATATGAACGGTCGAAACGGGGGTTGTTCTCCGGCTCAATAGGGTATATTCATCCCGAAGGCGATTTTGATTTTAATGTGGTCATACGCAGCATTGCATATAATGCCGCTACGGCTTATCTTTCTTTTCATACCGGTTCGGCGATCACTTTTCAAAGCGATCCGGCCGGCGAATACCAGGAATGCCTGCTTAAGGCAGAAGCCATAAAAAAGGTACTGGAATAAACCAATACCTTTTTTATGGAACCGATAATATAGGGTTTTATTTGATCACGGCCCCCTCTGCTTCAGTGTCAAACGATCGGTCTTTCATTACTGTTTTTGACTCATTTTTTGCCGAAGCAATGACTTCATCTTCGTTTAGGGCTGACTGATGGATTGCCGCTGAAGCCGATTCCTGGTTGCCGGCGCTCATTGAATCGGTAGTTGCCACGGTATTTCCTTCATTCAGGGCCTGCTGCACGGATTCGTTGAGTATGGGATACTTATTGGAGACAAAAGCCTCCATTTTCTCCGCCGGTAATTTCAACTCATAACTGTTTTGAGAAGCGGCTATCATTTTGTCAAAGTCGGGATTGTACCGGTTAAATTCATTAAGGTCCATATTGATGTACTTGGCAATGACCTTTG
>JAEUVR010000277.1 GCA_016786785.1 Chitinophagaceae bacterium | reverse complement strand
GGGACTTTCAATATTGCCCAATTCTTTTACCTGCGTAAAGCCTGCAAGCTTTCCAAAGCCGTTGCCTGCATAAATAGCGGCCGGCGCTTTTTGTTGAAAAAGGTTGCCTCCGTGCGGTAAGATAACGGTAACGCCTGTACGCACATTGGCGCCTTTGATAAGCGTTTTTTGTCCAACCAATACGCCCGGCACATCGGTGATCGCGTTATATTTCCCTTTTGGCAACACGCCAATGGCAACGGGACTAACCGCTTGTTGTCCGTAACCGAAAAGCATGATCGCACACAAAAAAAATAACAATAAAATTTTACGGTAAAGCATACCTGGTTTTATAGATCTTGAGAATAGCTGCAATATATAGCTAATCGGGATGAAGGTATCGCACTCAGATTCCACACTTTATAGGATAAGACTATACCCGATAGGGTGTAAGATAATCGCAAAAGCAATCTTTATACCCGATATGGTATAAAATGAATTATTTTATTTATTTTTATACCCGTTAAGGTATGATTTTAATAAAATTATGTATTTTTATACCCGAAAGGGTATATAATGAGACAACCAAATCATATATCGTCTTTTGTAAAATACTTCCGCACTAAATACAGGATGACCCAGGAGCAGCTAGCCGAAAAAGCAGGAGTGGGGCTCCGCTTTATCCGAGATCTGGAACAGGGTAAGGAAACGCTCCGGATGGATAAAGTGAACCAGGTGCTGGCGCTTTTCGGTTGCCGTGTCGTGCCTGGTACAAGCAAAAAAAAGGATCAGTGGGAGATCATCATGAATCACATGAACCGCAATGTGCATGTTTATCTGAAAGATAGAACAGTATTGACGGGACTTCTGCTAGATTATAAAATGGAAGACCAGGAAGTGAAATCCTGGCATTTTGTATCTAACAACAATGCGCTACGCTACAGGGATACTAAAGATGAATCGCTCGTGCAGATAATAAGCGATGAGGAGATCATAAACGTAGAAAACATCTGACATGAGAAGAGAGGGCGCTGTATTATTCAGAGGCCAAAAGGCCGGAACGGTTTGGCAGGATGAAGATGGCTATGGGTTCGCGTATGATCCGGGGTACCTGCGATCGGCAAATGAACCAGTCAGCTTCACGCTGCCTTTGCGCGGGCATCCATACGTTTCAAAAACAATGCTACCGTTTTTTGACGGGCTTATCCCGGAAGGATGGTTGCTGGATATCGCCGTGAGGAACTGGAAACTCGATCCTAAGGACAGGATGGCGCTTTTGTTAACGGTATGTCGCGATTGCATTGGAGCGGTGAGTATTGAATCGGAAAATAGAACGCAGGAATGAACCAGCGCAGGTGTCTATATTGTTATCAGCCTTTGCCGGACGAGGCAAGGGATTTTCATGCCGTATGCAGCAAAAAATTCTTTGGCGTCGAGACGCCGCCTGAGTTGGCGCTTACTAATGATAAAATGCAGGAGCTGACAAAAGACATCGTCTTGCGCAGCGTGGCAGTAACAGGCGTACAGCCAAAATTGTCGCTCGCCCTTGATAAGGATCCGGGTAATCGAAAAAGGTTGCGTTTTACTATCGTGGGTTTGTGGGGTCATTTTATATTAAAGCCCCCTACTCCGGAGTTTCCATTCCTCCCGGAGAATGAAGATCTCACGATGCACCTGGCGAAGATATTTGGATTGCGGACTGCAGAGCATAGCCTGATCCGCCTTGAGTCGGGCGAGCTGGCCTATATCACCAAAAGATTCGACCGGTCTGGCGAAGAAAGATTACCGATGGAAGACATGTGTCAATTAACAGAAACACTAACCAGCGATAAGTACCGCGGTTCAATGGAAAAGATCGGGAAATGTATCTGGTCATTTGCATCGCGTCCCGGGCTGGCTGCCATTTCATTCTTTGAAATGGTTTTGTTCTCTTACCTGACTGGAAATGCGGATATGCATTTAAAGAACTTTGCATTGCTTACGCAAACGGACAATGAAATAGCGATGGCGCCGGCTTACGATCTGGTTTGCACAAAAATAGCCATCCCGGATGATAAGGAAGAATCAGCGTTGGCGATTAATGGAAGAAGAAGTAAACTGGAAAGAAGAGATTTTGATGCGCTGGCGCTTAACCTGAAGATTCCAGTGCGATCGACGCAGAATATTTATGCAAGGTTCGGCAAAAAGATAAAAGAGGCGGAACAGTGGATTGAATTTTCATTTCTGCCTGCTGAATTGAAAGATCAATATCTTCAAATAATCCACGCCAGCAGCGCAAAAATTGGACTTTGAGTCTAAATGCGTTATGGGGTATGACTGCCCGATTTGTTCTTTAACCATTTGTCGAGCGTACGAATACAATTGAATACGGGTTTTTCAAAATCTGAGCGCTCATCCAATGCGGCTCTTAGCGTTTTTACTTCATTTGTATAGTCAATATCGGGGAACCTGTCTACCGTACGCAATACCCGCTCTGTTTCCCAGGAAAAAAGCCCCGGGTAAAAATTTGAGGGATGCGAGTTTTTCCGGATCCTTTCCCGTATCAATCTTGCCTGTATGATGATGCCTCCCCGTATGGGGTCTGTAAACAATTCAGCGCTGTCAACCGGGTTAGATGCCAGGAAAGTAAAGGCTTCCGGCGCCCAGTCATTTTTTAGTCGTCGTATGATCTCCTGTCGCCAGGCCGGGTTGGTTTTTATTTTTGCCAATGCGCTTTCCCTGACTACCTGGTCCTGGTTGGCATCTGTAAAAACAAATAGGAAAACCATATCCTTCGACACATCGCAGCTG
>JAEUVR010000281.1 GCA_016786785.1 Chitinophagaceae bacterium | reverse complement strand
TTCCACTTTTTTTAACGCCTCATTGCCGTCTGTCGCAAAATCTATCCTTATCTCCGGCGCTTCCGAATGCAGTATCTTTCGGATGATGAGCTGGTTCACTTCATTGTCTTCCGCTACCAGAATATGTATGCCTGCCAACATGTTTTTCATTTTCCCAGGCAACGAAAAACTCTCCTGGCTATCTCCATCCTGTTCAGCGCCTATTGTATAAGGCATCGTAATGCTCACTTCCGCGCCCTTGCCCGGCTGGCTTTTGATGTCGATCCTTCCTCCGAACAACTGAACCAGTTGGCGGGTGATGCTCAGCCCCATGCCCGTTCCTCCATATTTTAAATGAATCGTCGGGTTGGCCTGGCTAAAGACGTCGAACACCCTGCTTATCTCTTCCGCCGACATGCCGATACCGGAGTCTTTAACGTAATAACCGATAGCATTTTCCTCCGCTAAAAGCCGGGCCGAAAAATGCACTTCCCCTTCTGCAGTGAACTTGATCGCATTCTCCAGCACGTTATTAAGTATCTGCATCACACGAAAGGGGTCGCCGATTAATTTTTGAGGAAGATCATCGTCTATCGAAAGAGTAAATTGTATCTTTTTTGCTTCCGCCTTTCGCAAATTCGACCGGTAGGCCATCATCAGCAGGGGCCGGAGATCATAAACGATCTGCTGATAATGAAACTTTCCCGTCTGGATCTTAGTGATATCCAGTATATCATCGATCATATACACCAGTTGTTTGGCGGATCGTTCCATCACCGACAACAACTCGGGGTAATCCTCTTCGACCTTATTGCTCCTGATCAATTCCGTTACGCCGGTTATCGCATTCAGCGGAGTCCTCATCTCATGGCTCATCTGCGCAATGAACAGATCCTTATGCTTCTCGGCGGTCTCCAATTCCTTCTTGGTTTTTTCCAGCTGCGCCATCGCATGCAACAGGTCTTTATTGACGCCGCTGATCTCTTCTATCGACCGTATCTTATTATTCTCAAAAGCATTGCCGATAATGAATACATTCAGGATAAGAAACAGGACGATGATAAAAGCATAATACCGGTTATCGCCCTCATAATAATTATAAGCGTTGGCAAATTTTATCCCATAGATATCCATCGCTAAAAAACCCAAGGGCATCAGGACGGATATCCAGAACCAAAACAAGGCAAATCGTTTGTTTAACAACCAGAAAGCATACAGCGGGATCAGGATGCACCAAAAAAGAGTGGGGCTGACGAATCCTCCGGAAACATAGGCGGCTAAAGCAACAAAAGCGGCTCCCGAGGCAATATACAGGTTGGCTGCTTTTCCCAGCGTTAGCAGCTGACTATAGAACAGCGTAAAAATAGTCGAAAACACCAGCAGGAAGACCAGGGATATCTCCCGAGCCTGGTAAAAATTAAATAGCTCATTACCGGATACGAGCACGATCAGGGTAATGACCGTAAGCCGGCTACAGGTGGCAAAATGCCGGTGCCGGCTTTTTTCTTCTTCTCTGACCACGCCCGCAGGCAAACGGTATTTCAGTAAATAATCAACCATGTTAAACGCTTAAATAAGCCGGATCAGCGACACGATGATAAGGATAATGAAGTTAATGATTAAAACGACGCCCGAAAATAGCGCATACAATATGAAGGCCGGTATAGCAAGAATGAGCGGGAGCCTAATGATATAGGTAAGAAATAAATAGCTGTAGTTTAGAAAATGATACAAAGGATTGAATGGCCGCCAGGGAAGCCCGCGGCGGAAATTGCGCTCATCCATTTTCCGGGCAAGGGCGAACAATCCCAGCACGCTGGGAAGCGCATATGTCGCCGTTTTACAAAAACCTCTTTTTCCTTCCTGCAAAAGAATGCCGTTCACCGCTCTTTTAGCGGCTTCGTTGGCCGTATCCATATCGGCCAGGTCGCTGTTGGTTTTGACATAATCGGAAGCCAGGAAAAAATTATCCAGCCGGGTATGCGCATCGGGGCGGAGGGAATGCGTGGTTACGGAGTTCACCAAAAGCGGCTCCTTATTAAAAAGTCGCGAAGGGTCCTTGTAATTGACCACAATAGAGTCGTCCAGAAAGGTCAACTCATGACAACAATCCGCTTCCTTCAAACAAAATGGCTGCTTTGTTTTGAGGTCAAAAAAAACGCACTTCTCTATCTGCGCCCATACTTCTTTTTTTATTTGGTCAAAGCTCATTTGCTTAACGGTAAGCCCAGGATATAAAATGCCTTCTGCATCCCAGTTGGATACGACCACCGAGAGGACGGTCCTGATCTTTTGCCCCTTAAATTCCGGCAGCGGCTTTTCCCGGAGATAATCTTTCCAGTAAGGCGTTTGAGAAATCATGGTGATCGCCCAGGGAGAATCGGTTATCGTTATATGGCCATTCGCTATATTCAGGTCCCTGTTCAAATAAAAAACGATCCCGCTCATCCATTCAATATGTTCCGCTAATCGCGGTAACAGCCTGAGCGTGGGATCTATCCGGTAGATATCATCGCTACGGTCTTCGATCATGCTGTGAAGACGTTCTATCGGTATGGCCGCGATATAATAATCTGCTTTTATGGCGACCGGCTTCGATCTTCTCTCCCCGTCCTTATAATCGTAAGTAATATAATCCAGCGAATCCTTTTCGCCCTTCAGCTTTTGCGGAACGATCTCGAGTTTGATCACTCTTTCCCCGGTAATGATCTCCAGTTTCTCCCCGTATTTCTTTTTCAGGAAATCGACCCAGGGGATCAGCCAGGCCTCATTCGTAGGCGCGTTCAGCACTCTGTCGGCCTCGCCAAGCAAGGGGTTAAGGATCTGCCAGAGCATTAATGCCAATATTTTACCTCCTGTCCGGGTAGAAGCCTTATCCGCGTGGCAGGCGACAAGGTTTTTGGTCAGTCCCTCTGCCAGGAGCAGCTTATAATCTTTTCCATATTGAGGCTTTTCGGCCTCAATAAACTCCTGCCAGGGGATACGCTCGTACTCGAACATAAACCGCTCTTCGCAACTGGTGTAGAGTTGAAATACCGCCCTGGTGAAATTTTCCCTTCCCTCCTTCGTAATATCAATGGAACCGTCATTAAAAGCCTTGATCAAGGCTCTTAATTCCCTGATCAGTTTCCTGCCCTTGACAAACAGGTTCCTTCCTATGTTCAGCGGAACGTCCACCGGTTTTCTGCCGTCCGTAAAAAGAAAGGTATAATAGGATACGGGGACCAGGTTATCATATACCGATTTGCCATTCGCAAGCGGGATCTCCTTCATGGCTTGGGTGATATTGCCATAAAACCCCGGGAAGAACCGGAAGCCGTGCTCTGCCGGCAAACAAAAATCCGCATTCTCCGGTTGCTGGGGAATACTTCGGGCTTTCCCTCCAAAATATTTGGGATTTTTTTCAACGATGGTTACCCGGAATCCTCTTTTCAGCAATTCATGGGCGGCGCTTAATCCCGCCACGCCGCCGCCGATGATGATTACTTTCGGAGAGCTGTTACTGTCCATATATGCGCAGTTGTAGATTGACTGAATCGGCCGCCGACTGAACAAGCTCGCTGATCTTCCCCATCTCGACGACCAGATCCTCTGCGCTGTATCTTTTCTCCGATAGTCCTTTCTCCACGCGCATCAGCGCATCTCTTAACGACTTAGCGCCAATCATGGCGGCGCTATTGCTTGTTTTATGGCAAATGACGCCGATGCTTTGGTGATCGGCGTCATTTAATAAGGCTTCAAATTGCAAGGGCAGTTCTTCGAGTTGATATTTGATCTTTTTGAGCGCTTCCACTATGCCCTGTATATCGTTATCATATAATGTCAGCAAATAGTGCATGGTCAAAAGTCTACGCTTAAAGATAAGTTACCCGATGCATTTTTAACCCTGAGTTTGCTCTTTTCTTATGCGATCAGAAAGAGAGCTTGAACTTCAGCCCAACAATATCGCTGCCATAGGCATTCCGGTAATAAGGCGAGACGGTCAGCCCCAGGTCTTTTTTCCTTTGCAACAGCTTTTCTCTTTCCGCCTTAAGCGATTTCACCTCCCTGTGGTTGCCGCCGATAAGGTTCATCGCCCCTATCACCGATGCCGCAAGGCATAATCCCGCGCCAATAGGCTTTAATGTAGAAAGCGTAGGATCGTCGTCGCTATTCGAACTGGCATCCTGTATAAGCGCCGCGCCCGCCGCGCCTCCTACTACAAACGCCATCCCGCCCCAATATCTTCTTCTCCAGCCCTTGGCTTTTGCATCAGACAGTTGATCATCCAGCTCGGCAAGTCGTTTGGTCAGCTCATTCTTTGCATCGACAAGGTCCTGCCCCTTTTGTAATTCGCGCCTTTTCTGGTCCAGCTTTACAAAATTGAACGTATTGGGTGTTTTCGACAGGTAATTGTTCAGGGCGCTCAGGTCGCCATTCTCTAGCAGTCGCATACTGGCGATGCTATCTGATTTTTTAAAATCGTCCAGATCAGATTGCAGCCTGATGATCTCCCGGTATTTTTCAGGAGAAAACGTTTCCTTATTGGTAATCTCAAAGAAGCGACTGATCGAATTGCGCAGCAGCGGGTAATTATTACTGCTTTGCAAAAACTGCGACTTCAAAACCTGTATCTTAAAATACATGATCTTGGGATTGGTGGATCCTAATAGCCTTTCCGCTTCTGCAAGTTGTATAAGCGCGTTGCCGTAATCGTTATTCGAGAAAAACTCCTCCGCCCTGAAGTATGCGTTTTCCGCAAGGGCGCTCTTGTCCTGCGCATAGACCCCTATGGTAAAAAATAAAGAACAACAGTAAATCAGCAGGAGCATGCCCCTTTGCATCCGCTTATTTTTCGTGTTCACTTCCCGCGCGAAATATTTTTTATCGGCCCCGGGTATACTCTGCATTTCAATGGCCGGCCTTGCGTCGCCAAAGGCTATGCCGGCGGCGCGCTTCGCATGGCCAAAGGTTCCGGCGGCGGCATGCCTTGCATTGCCAAAGGCCTTGCCGGCGGCATGCAGAACTTCCGCAAATACATTACCCGCCGTATTAAATATCTTCATGGCGTTCGCGAATGCTTCGTATCTGTCCTGTGAAGGGAGTTTGTTTATGCTGCGTTTCATAATATTAATTTTTAAAATGTTTTTGATTAATAGCCGTTACTGGATGTTGTCCTGATGATCTTTTTTTTGATTCCCCTCTCAAGAAGGTTTTCCCGGGCCTTGTCCGGATCATCCGTTACCTGCAGGAAATAATAGACGGGAACCGACGCGGTCTCTTGCAGCGTATACTCTTTAGAAGAAGAAAACCAAATAAAATATTCTGTATTTGGCTCAAGCTTAATAGCGGATCTTTGAACAAAAAGCGTCGGCCAGACAGCCGATCTCTTCATTTTGCCGGTGGGATTGATAACATAATTGTTATAAAACGAGGTGAAAAAACTCGTTTGTCGTTCGGCTTCTGCTTTGAGCTGACGGTTGATGTCTTTGTAGGCCATATACCACGCGCCTGTTTTATCGGCAGTGAACCACCAGCATAAATAACCCTGCTCAGGGCCTGTTTTAAAAGGGAGCGCAAAATAGTTTTTATGATTGTACTCAAAAAGACTGCGCAGGGTATCGGCGATGATGGGAAAATCGTCTTCGCGTCCCGGGCGCATGGCCGGGGAAAGCAATAACGGGGGTTTCATCTTATGCTTATTGATATCAAACAGACCATAAGTATCGCCGACGCGCGTATAATTACGGGTATAGAACTGCGCATACTGCGGCCCGATCAGTTCCTTATAGGTTGCCAGTTCCTGTCCCAGGTTCTTTATCTGCTCATACCTTGCCGCCGAAAATTGCGTTGGGTCATAGCGTCCAATAAATGCTTTCAGGCAGGAATCGGCGAGATAAAGACAGCTGTAAATGTCTTCTTTCATTGCCAGCTTTGCGTATGCCTCTGTTTTCAGCGCCAGTATTTTGAGATTGGTTGCGCCCAGCGCTTTTTCGGCCTTGTCCAGCTTTTCAATACAGCTGTAGAATCCCGAAGCCGAATTGCTGTTATAGTAGGTCTCCGCTTCGGTATAATGAACCTGTGCGATCAGGTCCCTCTCCTGTCCATATCCTGTTGCCGCGGCAACAGGCAACCATAAGAGCAGGCTTAATAATTTTTTCATGATGATGGTTTTAATGATTCCAGAAATCGCTTGTTTGTTGTTTTGCCTGCGGCGCAGTTGCGTTTTCCTTCTTGATGGGATTACCCCAGAAATCGACCTGCTTTGACGCCGGCTGGCTGGCAGCGGGAACGCCGGGCTTACCGGCCCTTATAGCAACGGTCTGAATGTTCAGGTTCAGCTCCCTCCCCTTTTCGCTGAAGAAGGATATCTTGGTATCCGTATCCTGCGTAGCGGCAACAGGATAAATGATAGAATAACTGAAATACTCGCTGTTCCTGAGGTTTTCCGGAGCATTTTTAATCAACTCCCGGTATAGCTTTTCTTTCATGGGAAATGAGCCGTCGGCGTCGGGCGCAACGGGAATCAGATTGGATATATACACATCCTGCGCTTCGGCCGTAAGGGAGGATGGCCGCCATACGATTATGGCATGGCGTTCGCCGGAACTGAACGAGGTGGCAAACCCCTGCTTTTCGACGAACTGCAGGAATTCGTTTTTCGAGGCGATCAATGCGGCTTCCTGTCTTCTTCTTTCCGCTTCCAACTGCGCCTGCCGTATCCTTTCCTCTTCAGCCGCTTTTTTTGCCGCGCCGCGTTCCGCCAGCGCCATAATACCGCCGAGCGCCAATCCTGTGCCCACATAGGCATTGGCCAGTTGCTGATCGCCGGTTTGTTGCGCCGCCGCCAAAAATCCTTCCAGCATGGCCCCCGATTCTTTCCTGCCGCTGTTGACGGCGTTCTCATAAGCCGCAGTGAGCGCCGCCTGCGCAGGATCTCCGGCGCCTATTAAAGAAGGAACGGAAGCTTTATTGGAAGAGGCGGCTGTTGCCGCGCTGGTTGTGACGCCTCCCGTTGCTCCTCCTCCGCCAACCATATCCCCGCTACAAGGCGGCGTATCCCCGGCCGGCGGCTGGCAGGGCGCGGTTCTCCCGCCCAGTTGCGCCGCAACGCAATCCTGGTATGCAGCCATTGCATTTAAATACCTGGCCCTTTCGGGACATTTTGTTTTCAGCGCGGCCTCCCTGTATAATTTAGCGGCTCTTTCGTAATATTCCCTTTGCTGGGCCTCGCCGGTCCGGGGCCATAATACGGATAGGACAATCAACCCTACCGCGAGTAGTTTACTGGTGTTCATAACTGTTAGTATAAGGATGGTGAAGAATCGGGGTTATCGAAGCTGGTAGAATTCGATGTTTTCAGACCCGGTTAGTCCGGCTACCGCCTGCCATATTGATCGCTTAAACCCGTCTATGGCTTCTCTTACATCCTGCGGGCCATAAAGCGGATCGGTGGAATTGGGAAGAGAAAAATGAACGGATATGCTTTGATAATTGTTTTCCCGGAGCTTTTCCTGCAAGCGATCGGGTTTATTCGGCAACTGCCTTACTATCTCCTGAATAAATTTTTCTTTCTTATCGGACATGTCGTCCGAGAATTCGCCGGTATGCATGACAGGAGGAGAAATAACGTTTACTGATTTTTCTCCGATGGTAATGCTTGTGGAAAGGAACAGGTAAAACGCATTATTTGAAGCCGGTTTCTTTTTCGCAACAACCGCCGGAGAGGGAGCGGTTTCTTCCAGCCGGAAAGCAGGAGCGGGCCTTTCGGCCTTTTTATTATTCTCTTTTGGGGGGCAATACTTGGCAAGGTATCGGGTTATGCCCTCCACGATCGCCCGCAGTTCCTTCATTCTGGCATCGCTGGATTCAATGGCTTTCTGGTATTTGGCAAGCTCGGTTTGCAACATATCGAGGATCCTCTTCAGTTCGGTTTTTAATTCATTATGCTGCTTGGGCATCTCCGCCATCTTTGCCACATCTTCCGAAAATTTCCAGGCTGTGTTCACGGCTTTCATCAATGGGTTGCCGAGAGACAATACTTCACGATAAGCGGTTTTTTCCGCGCCATCCTGCACAACATCAGCTATCTTTTCCCCCGCCTGTATCGCATCATAGATCCTGGTTGCGGTAAGGCTGGCTTTCTCCGCCGCTTCGGCGCCCAGCTCAGCCCCGGGTACAATTTTTAACAAGTCGAGAATAAGATTGCAGGTGGTCTGGATATTCTTGGCAATGATTGCCGTAGTGATCCCTGCATCACTTGCCGCAAAAGCTGTAGAGTAAGAATGCCAGTCGCCGTTCAGCAGATCATACCGTATCTTTTCAATATCCATCATGGCCTGTTTGTTGACGCTATACTTGTCAAAAGCCGCCTTGTACTGCCGGTTCAGCTCTACGTCGCGATACCTGATCAGGGCCTCGCAGTCCTGCGCCTTACCGCTGCCGGCAAACAGCGCGATCCCCGCGATGACGCCTATCCAGGACTTAGCCATGCCGGCGCCAATCGCAGATATT
>JAEUVR010000278.1 GCA_016786785.1 Chitinophagaceae bacterium | reverse complement strand
AAAAATAGCTTTCACCGATAACAATACGAAATTCGCTGAAAACGGGGTGCAGTGGATCATCAATCCTTACGATGAATGGTATGCCCTGGTCAGGGCCATTGAATTAAAAGAAAAGGATCCCGGAACGATCATTCACCTGGTTACGGTGGGAGGAGCTGATACGGAGCCGATCATTCGTAAAGCCCTGGCATTGGGCGGCGATAAAGCCATTCGCATCAACGCTTCCAGCGCCGACAGCTTTTTTATTGCTTCGCAGATAGCGGAAGTAGCCAAACAGGGAGGATATGATCTCATTTTTACCGGTAAAGAGACCATCGACTACAACAGCTCCTCGGTAGGAGGCATGATCGCTGAACTATTACAACTGCCATATATCAGCCTGGCCGTCAAATTTGACCTGGACGGATCAACGGTAACGGCTATACGAGAAATAGAGGGCGGGGAAGAAACAGTGCAGGCAAGCCTTCCGTTAGTGGTCAGCTGTCAGAAAGGAATGGCCGAGCAACGCATTCCCAATATGAAGGGCATCATGAGCGCAAGAACGAAGCCGCTGAAAGTTGTAGAGCCGGCGCCTGCCGATACCTTAACCGCTATTGCAGGCTTTGAAACGCCTCCGCCAAAAGCCGGCATTAAGATGATCCCGGCCGATAATCCCGCAGAACTGATCCGCCTGCTTCACGAAGAAGCCAAACTCATTTAATTCATTCATTAAACTGTTTTCCGATGTCCGTTTTAATATTTATCGATCATTCCGACGGCGCCATAAAAAAAGCTTCCCTTGAAGCGATCTCTTATGGAGCAAAGATTGCCGAACAATTAGGAACAACCGCCGAAGGCGCCTTATTGGGCAATATCCATGAAGACATTGCTTCGCTTGGAAAATATGGCGTTAAAAAGATATACCATGTATCCGATGCGGCGCTCGATCATCCCGACCCTCAGGTTTTTACGGATATCATTGCGCAGATAGCGGAAAAATCCGGCGCGAAACTGATCGTGTTTTCCAACAACTTACACGGCAAAGCCATTGCGCCCAGGGTATCGGCAAAACTGAAAGCCGGGCTGGTAGCAGGAGCCGTAGCCCTGCCGGATACCAGCAATGGTTTTATCGTCAAAAAAAATGTATTCTCCGGCAAGGCATTCGCCTTTATCGCCATTAATACCGATATAAAGATCATTTCCCTGAACCCCAATGTTTTCCCGGTCTCCGTTAGCGCCGACGCTTCCGCCGAAGTAGTTCCATTTGCGGCGACCATCGGCGAGCCCAGGATAAAAGTGAGCGCCGTAAATAAGGTAACAGGAGAGATCCCGCTTGGCGAAGCAGAGATCGTGGTAAGCGGGGGACGCGGATTAAAAGGACCTGAGAACTGGAAGATATTGGAAGATCTCGCCGCCGCGCTCGGCGCCGCCACCGCCTGCAGCCGGCCTGTCGCGGACGCCGACTGGCGACCGCATCATGAACATGTTGGTCAGACCGGCCTGGCCATTGCGCCCAATCTTTATATCGCCATCGGCATCTCCGGCGCCATCCAACACCTCGCCGGGGTGAACCGCAGCAAGGTCATTGCAGTGATCAACAAGGATCCCGAAGCGCCTTTCTTTAAGGCGGCAGATTACGGAATTGTCGGAGACGCTTTTGAAGTTGTGCCAAAATTAACAGAAGCCGTCAAAGCCCTGAAGGGATAAACCACGGGCCCGGATACGCGGAAGCGAGCGAGCCATTACCGGCCGGTCTGCGCTCCATTTTTTCAATAAAAACATGTAGGTTTGCGGTTATAAAAATGGCAACCATAACCCGTGTCCGGGAAAACATTGCGAGAAATCGGTCTTATGAAGAAAATAGAACTCGAAATAGTGGCTTTATCCCACAGCATCACTCAAACTCATTCTTATGCCGTAGTACTGGGAGAGGTCAATGGATTGCGCCGGCTGCCGATCGTTATAGGAGGATTTGAAGCCCAGGCTATTGCCGTCGCCCTGGAAAAAATGCATCCCAGCAGACCGCTCACGCATGACCTGATGAAGAACTTTATGAGCGCCTTTAATATCGACCTGCAGGAGATCATTATCTGCGACCTGCAGGAAGGCATATTCTATTCAAAACTACTTTGCACCAGCGAACACGACACCGTAGAAATAGACTCCCGCACCTCGGACGCCCTCGCCCTCGCGGTTCGCTTCGGATGTCCTATCTATACATATGACAATATCCTGGAGAGCGCCGGCATTTTGATGGAAGATTCTTCCGGCAAAAAGAAACTCCCCCGCGAAGCCGTAACTACGGAAACATCAAGGGGCTCCGACGATCTCAGCGCGCTATCCTTAGAGGAATTGAATACGCTCCTGACCGAAGTGCTGGAACAGGAAGATTATATCCGCGCGATTTCCATCCGCGATGAAATTAACAGCCGCAAAAGAGGACGCTGACCTTGGTACTGTTCCCTAACTGTAAGATCAATCTCGGCCTAAGGGTATTAAGGAAAAGAACCGACGGCTACCACGACCTGGATACTGTTTTTTACCCGCTTGCGCTGCACGACGCCCTGGAGATCCTCCCCGCTTCCGATACCGATACAAAGAAAAAACCAACGGCCTCCCCCGGCCTCTCCCATCAGGCGCCCATTGAAGAGCCCGAGAACAATATCCTGTTGCAGGACGACTGCTATTTTTCCCTCTCCGGCCTGCCCGTTCCCGGAGAAGCGGGCGATAATCTCTGTCTTAAAGCCTGGTCGCTGATAAAAAAAGACTTCCCTTCCCTCCCCCCTGTCCGCATGCACCTGCACAAAGCCATTGCCATCGGAGGCGGCCTGGGAGGAGGATCCGCCGACGCCGCATTTGTATTGACGCTGCTGAACCGGCAGTTCAAACTCGGCCTATCAGCAGAGGCGCTGAAAACATACGCCCTGCGACTGGGAAGCGATTGCCCGTTTTTTATACTAAACCGGCCCTGCCTGGCTACAGGCAGAGGCGAACAACTCAGGGAGATTGCGCTGGATCTTTCCGCTTATTCCATTGTGCTGGTTGATCCGGGCATCCATATCAGCACCGCCTGGGCATTCTCCCGGCTTCGGCCAGCCGAAAGGGAAGAATCGCTGCAAGCGATCATTTCCAGGCCCATAGACCGCTGGAAAGAAACGCTGACTAACGATTTCGAACAACCGGTATTTGAGGCGCATCCCGAACTGGCGGCTATTAAAACAGAACTATACCGGCAAGGCGCTATCTATGCGGGGATGACGGGGACGGGCTCGGCGATCGCGGGGATATTCCCGGCAAAACCATTGAGCCTCCCTCCTTTATTAAGCAATTACCGCCTGATCTTTTTATAATTCTTGTAAATAAAAAACTGCCTGCCGGTAAGATCCTCCAGCCATTTCATCAGCTTTTCTTTCGGGCTCATATTGTGATGGGTCGGATCATATTCAAAGTTCCAGTCCTGCCGCGATATCCTGTCCCGCATCACCGCAGGATGCGCGCCGTTAAAAAGTTTGAGGTAATCAATATTGCGATAGTCATAAGCCAGGTCTTTCGTTGCGGCAAATTTTTCGTCCACCGCTTTCTCTTCCAGGTATCCTTTTTCAAATTCGATCTGTCTTTTGCGCTGCACAAAGGGATTCCTGGCATAACTATAATGAAATATCCTGGCGGCTAAGGGGATGACTTTCAGCTTTCTTCCTTTTTCATTCCATTGATCGGCGGGGTCGTTAAAGATCCTGAAACCCTGCGAATCGCGGTAGGCGCGGACTTTGGGATCATTCCTGACGATCCGGATCTCATGCTGATGAAAGCGGCGGGAAGGCCCCCAGTGGCGATAATCGCCAAAAAAATTGATGAACCTGAACAGGAACCCTTCCACCGACCGGTCGTCTGCATATTTCTCCATGGCTTCCCGGATCAGGGGAAGATCCTCTTCGTGCACTACTTCATCGGCCTGGATATGAAAGGCCCAGTCGCCCGTAACATGGTCCAGGCCGGTGTTCGACTGAACGGCATAACGTCTTCCCTTTAAATCCTTATTGTCCCAAACGGTATCCACGATCTTGATCCGGGGATCATTCAGCGCTTCCACCGCTTCGCGGGTGCCATCGGTAGAATCGCCGACCACTACCACCATTTCATCGCATATGGGCAGGATCGAGCGTATCGCCTCCAGGAAGGGATAATCGTACTGCAACCCGTTTCTGACATAGGTAAACCCGCTTACTTTCATGAAATGCGCTTTGAACAAATATACAATCCTACCCCTAAAAACAGTATCTTGCATAAAATTTACAGACATCGTCAATACCTGCTTCATATTAAACTTTCTGGATCGTCATCTTGACTTTCTCGATCATCCCCGCGGGGCGTATGCTTCTTTCATATTACCCTCTATGCGCCAGGCTTAATCGCCTGTCTTTTTTATATCCTTGTTGCGGATTTACTTATTTTAAACATTCTGATCATGAATACGATCGCGGCATTACCCGGAAAATCATCTTATTATTTTCAACTGGAAGAACAATATGGCGCCCATAACTACCATCCATTGCCCGTGGTATTGGAAAGAGGCAGCGGCGTTTTTCTTTGGGATGTGGACGGCAAACGTTACTACGATTTTCTAAGCGGATATTCCGCCGTTAACCAGGGTCATTGTCACCCTGCCATTACTTCGGCGCTGATCGAGCAAGCCCGTCGCCTGACGCTTACCTCGCGCGCCTTTCACAACGATCAGCTGGGAAAATATGAACAACTCATCACCGGCCTTTTTGGTTATGATAAGGTTCTACCGATGAATACCGGCGTGGAAGCGGTGGAAACGGCTATTAAACTCTGCCGCCGCTGGGGATATGCGGTAAAAGGGATCCCTGCCGACAAGGCTAAGCTATTAGTATGCGACCAGAACTTTCATGGACGCACCGGCGCCGTGATCTCGTTCAGCAGCGACCCTTCCGCCTATGCAGGATTCGGTCCCTTCATGACCGGCTTTGAGATCATCCCCTATAATGATCCCGACGCGCTGGCCCTTGCGCTGACCGATAAAAACGTAGCAGGATTCCTGGTAGAACCTATCCAGGGAGAAGCAGGGGTGATCATACCGGACAAGGGTTATCTCTCCAAGGCAAAACAACTTTGCGCCGATGCGCATGCGCTTTTTATTGCCGACGAGATACAAACCGGCCTGGGAAGGACCGGCAAGCTCCTGGCCTGCGATCATGAAGCCGTAAGGCCCGATATCCTGGTACTGGGCAAAGCATTAAGCGGCGGAACCATGCCGGTATCTGCAGTACTGGCCGACAATGAGATCATGCTGACCATAAAGCCGGGCGAACATGGCTCCACTTTCGGCGGCAATCCCCTCGCCTGCAGCGTGGCTATTGCCGCCCTGAACGTGATACAGGAGGAAAACCTGGCGGCTAATGCCGACGCCATGGGAAAACTGCTAAGGATGGAGATAGAAAAGCTACGGTCTCCCTTAATTGCCGCCATCCGAGGAAAGGGATTATTGAATGCTATCGTTATCCGTCATCCCGATAAGGAAGCGGCCTGGCATATTTGTATGGCCATGAAAGAAAGAGGTTTGCTTGCTAAACCCACGCATGGCGATAAGATCCGGCTGGCGCCCCCGCTGATCATTACCGAAGAACAGGTAATCGAAGCGGTATCCATTATCGGCGAAGCGCTGGAAAGCTTATAGGCGCCGGCGGGCTATTAACTTTTTGGATTTGTTATTATCTTGGTAACAAACCGCAAGCGCTCCATGCTTAGACATTGCCTGTTGTTATTGTTTACCCTGCAAACATGCTTACTGGCGGGCCAGGAGGAAAACCCTGAGAACTGTTCCTCCCTTAGCTTCCAGAAAAGGATGGGCGGCGATTTGGACGATAAAGGAATGGCTATACGGCAAACAGCATTCGGCGAATACCTGCTGGCCGGCTTCACCGGCGATTTATCTTCTCCCGAAACACAGGACGCCCTGCTGGTAAAGCTCGATAAACATGGCGGCCCAGTATGGGGAAAAACATATGGCGGCAGCGGAAAAGATCATTTTTCCCGATTGATCATCGACCGCGACGGCAACTATATCGCTTTGGGCGCCACTCATTCGGCGCATGCCTCCGGCGCTATGCTGGCGGTAAAGACCGATACGACAGGGAATATCCTCTGGAGCAGGGAATATTTTTTTCGGGGGCCGGATTACCAGGGCTTTATTGAAGCGTCGGCCCTTATTGAACTTCCCGATGGAAGAATTGCTTTTGCCGCCAATACGGCGGCGAGCAATATTGAAGAAGGCGCCCTGTTCGGCGCCGTTTATCCCGTGGTCGGCATACTCAATACTAATGGCAGCGTTTCCTGGGTCAGGCGGCTCAAACCGCATTACTGGCTTGCAGGGGGGAGAGTAACCGATATGATTGCAGACGGCAATAGCTTTATACTGGCTTTTTCCGGTCTTTTTACCGGGCTGATCCAGCTACGACAGAGCGATGGCTCCCTGGTAGGGATGCAAAAACAGTATACAGATGTACAGCCATTCCATTCGCTGGCTAAAAACGGAACGGCTATTTTAGTATTATCGGACGAACAGCTTTCGGTTTTCGACAAAAACCTGGACCTGTTACGGACAGTGGTGTTCCGCGGCCCCGCGCAGGAAAAAATATTACTGAAGGGCCTTACGGAGGACGGCCTGGGCCTTTTCGGGCAAAGCTCCGTCGTTGCAAACATCCAGGACCCCTTTCTGTTAAGGATAAACGAACAGTTCCAACCCCAATGGCGGCATATATTCCCCGGCGATCGGCAGACCGATATTTCCGGCATCACGGCAACCGGCGATAAAGCGCTTACCGTGATCGGCGCCAGCTCGACCAGGACGGATGAGTACAATACGACGCCATTAAGCCGGGATATCTATCTCCTGAAAACCGATCCGGAAGGAAAAATAAACGACTGCCCGATGATTCCCGCGCAAACGCAGGCGCTAACCGATCCGATTCCCCGTCCATTTATGGAAATGTATATCCGCCAACTATCCATATCCGCTTCTGAATATAACCTATCCCTAAACGTTAGTAATATCCAATTGCCGGAAGAACAACTTTGTAAAGGGGAATGCGATACCGCCAACGATACGGAAACGTTCTGCCATACGCCCAACCCGTTAAACCTCGGCGGCGATACCACGCTCTGCGAAGGAGACACCATGCTGCTGCAGGCCCCGGACGGTTATAGGCGCTATTTATGGAATACCGGCGACGTCGGTTCTTCTATGAGGGTCGCTAAGGAAGGAAGTTATTGGGTAAGGATTACCGATGATCGCTGCGAATGGTCCGATACGCTGACCATCGCTCGTATTTTTAAAAGGCCCTCCGGTTTCTTACCAGATACAATAACGGTCTGCAACGGCTATCCCGTAAAACTGCAATCATCCGCATCTTTTGCCCGCTACCGTTGGGACGACGGCTCCGCCGTTCCTTATACCCTGGCAGGAGCCAATGGCATCCGCATCCTGGAGGCGACCGACCAGAACGGATGTTCAGGCGCAGACACGACAGTAGTCATCGTTGAGGATTGCCTTAACCGAGAGGTTCTGTACTTTCCCAATGCTTTTACGCCGGGAAGCGCGACCAACAACCTGTTTAAGCCGGCAGTATCAGTAAAGACCGACAAATACCAGCTCCTGGTCTATAACCGGTATGGGCAAAAAGTTTTTGAAAGCGCCGATCCCCGGCAGGGATGGGATGGCTCTTTTAAAGGCATTCCGCAAAACACGGGCAGTTTTATCTGGTATTGCCGGTACCGGCTGAACGGCGCCGGCGAAGCTGAAGCGATACAGCGCGGAACGGTTACGCTTATTCGTTAGTTTTCTCTTTAGGAGCCTGTCCGCCTTTCAGGGGAGTATCAGGCACAAGAACGGTCAGCATGATCGCTAAGGAGCAGCCCAGCATGATCCAGATGCCCGCCAGCTTTTCAGGGCATACGCCGCCATAACATCCCGTAAAAAGAATATAAGTCTTTATGGTATAAGCCAGCGTAAAACAACCATTGAACATATTCCAGCGTTTGGCCCATACCCTGGGAGTCAGGTAAAGCGCTATGAGCAGAACAGACAAAAACGTCAAAAGCTTACCCGGCTTTCCATAGATATTTCCCTCCGAGTAAAAACCGCTAAATGATTTTCCCAGGTCTGGATACCAGGTCCAGGGCATAAAACAGGATATGATCAGTAAGATCGCGGCGGCAACGCCTATCCATTGCGAATATTTCATGCGCAAATATAAAATACAGCTTCCAGTAAGGAGTCCAAAACGGCAATATTTATTGCCGGCACAATAAAGCCCCGCATTAGCAGGGCTCTATTACACATTTCCTTATCGGAGATCGCTGATCTTCTTCGGGTATGCCAGTTAATCAGACTGACCGGCAACGGATCTATTTTCGGGCGGCTTTCATTTCCTTAGAAATATCAAGGCGCGCCGGACGCGCGATTCCCAGCCTATTTTGCAGGTATCTTCAACTTCCATCCCGGTTGTATCAGGTCGGGGTTTTTGATGATATCCTTATTGGCTTCAAAAATTGTTTTCCAGGCAATGCCGTATTTGGCGCCGATCTTACTCAGGCTGTCCCCGGATTTTACCACATATTCTTCGTATTGGGCGCCGCCGGTAACTTCCAGGTTCAACCGAAGATCGCCGGCGCGGTAATCGGGATCTATGCTGTTGTAAACTTCCCACAGCGCATCCTTGTCCTGTTCGGACCCTACCTGTCCGTCGATATACAATACATCATCCTGTTCAACTACCCTGACGTCTCCCGAGGCTTTTTGTTTAACGGCATTGATAAGCTCCTGGTATTTATTTTGTAAAGACATAGACATTATTTTATTTGTAATTTATTTTCGATTTTTTTGGGATTAGCGGCAGTTATTTTCTGCATCAACTCCGTTAACTGGGACCGTTTAATTTGGCCGGTGAGCGTTACTACTCCGTCTTGCACGGTTGCCTTTACCGTATTATACCCGCTAATAATATCATTCAACGCGGTATTTAATGCGGCGTCAGGATTGATGACCGGGGGCGGAGGAGGCGGAGCAACCGTAACATTGTTCACTACCTGTTTAACTCCTTTTATGCTTTTAACCGCAGACTCAACGCTTGTTTTACAAGGCTCGTCAGGGCATTCGCCGGTAAGCGTTACCACGCCTTTGGCCACGGAAGCGCTGATCTGACCGCCATTCGCAGCCAGCCCGGCATTGACGGCGGTTAATATCTTATCATCGGAGGGACCGCATGATACCAGGAAAAAAGCCAAAACAAATGCATAGATTAATCTCATAGATGCTATTTTTTTGATGAATAAAATACAGCTGAGGGTCGGTTCCCTGTTTTTCAGCTATTAGACAGAAACAAAATAACTATTTAAAGATACTTTTCACTTTATCAAACAAGCTGCCTCCCGCGCTGGATCCGCTGCCGCCAAGCATGCTCATCAGGTCCTGCATATCCACGTCGCCGTCGCCATCCTGATCAAGCCCTGAAGATAATTTACCGATAAGCCCGCCGATGTCAAAACCGGAGGTCTTGCCGCCGCTCAACTGATTAAAAATGTCCTGCACATTGAAGCCATTATTATTGGGGTCGTTTGTTTTCTTGACCAGCTGCCCTAATATCATAGGAATCAGCGACCCGGCAATGCCGCTCGCCTGAGTATTGGAAAGACCAAACTGAGAAGCCATTTGGTTAACAAAGGACCCGCTGATCTGATTCGTAACGGGATTCTGCTGAAGATCTGAAGCATTACCGGTAAACATCGCTATCACATCCCTGACATTTCCCTGAGCGAATGCCTGCTGAAGCCCTCCTACAATAGAGGTTCCCGCGACCTGCGCAACTTCTTCCTGACGGTCTGCAGGAATAGCGGTATTGTTCAGGATTGCCTGGCCTGCATTTTCTTTCACCAGGTTGATAAGTTGATCTAACATGCGTAAGGTTTTAAGAGTAAAAAATGAAATAAAGACCGGTAAGATACAGGATCATAACATCAGGCCCGGCGGCATGATCGGGTTAAGACTAGGCTCTTACCAAGACCACAGATGAAACCAGGCGCTGAAAGTAAACAATTAACCGCCGGCAAACAACAAATACCTGCAATAAGCGCATATTGGCCGGCATTATTTTCGGGCGCTAAATCATATTGCAATTCTTGTGCCTGCCTAAACCGGAAATAACGAAAACGTCATATTCTCTTAATGATTTGTTCATATACAATGATAACCTTGCTTTATGGTTGGATGCCAGGAGCTTTACAGATCGAAGCGCATTGATAATCAAATGCTTTATATAAAACCGCACAACGACCGCCTTTATTTTCCCAGTGCAGGAAAACTTTCCTTACCGCTAGCGACGCCAAAAAAATTTAAGAACCATCGCCTGATAAAGTTGATCATCCGGGAAAAACGCAAAGCATTTACTGAGGTCATTGCAAATATTTGTGCGCGAAGTAAAGGCGAACCATTCACTGAGACCAATAAAAATATCTTATGCGCTTCGGTAACCGCGCAGCGTTCACTGAAGCAATTGAAAAACCAAACCTGAAATACACGAATGAAAAATCAAAAAAGGAAAATAGAAATCCTTGTGCTATCAGACATTCACCTGGGCTCCTATGGATGCCATGCCAAAGAACTCTTACATTACCTGAGAAGCGTCAATCCTAAAATTGTCGTATTGAACGGCGACATTATAGATATCTGGCAATTCAGCAAACGGTACTGGCCCAAAAGCCATATGAGGGTAGCGCAGCATATCATGAAATGGGCCGGCAAGGGAAAAAAAGTATATTATATCACCGGCAACCATGATGAAATGCTGCGAAAGTTTGCAGGGCTCAGGATGGGATCCTTATGTATAAAAAATAAACTGGAGCTGGAGCTGAAGAACGGTCAGAAAGCATGGTTCTTTCATGGCGACGTGTTTGACGTTACCATGGAACATTCCAAATGGCTCGCCAAGCTGGGCGCTATCGGATACGATAGCCTGATCCTGGTAAACAGGTTCATGAACTTCATCTCTGAAAAAATA
>JAEUVR010000220.1 GCA_016786785.1 Chitinophagaceae bacterium | reverse complement strand
AATATCTTTTAGAAATTTCTTTAGCTTGGGGTGGATATATTCGACGATCAGCGCCTTGGTCTCTTCGGGCAGATCGTCGTCTTCATGATGAATGATATTTTCCCAGATGCCGCTGAAAGGCGAATTCCGGTTAAGGTATTTGTTGATCTCCGCATCCTGTAATTTCCTTAATGAAGGGATCAGCTGCTTATCGGTCTCGTTTAAAACATCGGTATTAATGAATTTTCCCAGGTCCACCTTGGCAACCTTTCCTACATATTCGCGCTGCTCTTCATTGGGCTCTCCCATAACGGCTTCAACGGCAAACCCTGGATAAGCCTCATGGTTAAAATTGAATACAATGCCGAGCCGTTGCGCCGGGCCTTCTGTTTTTTCCGTTTCGTTCTCCGGCTCTTCTCCCGTAGGCGATTCTATTGCCGCAACCTGCCTGGATCGCGAAAGCTCCTGCGGCGTTATTCTTTTGATAGAAGTATCAAGCACGCGAAGAAAAGGCTTGCCTTCCTTATAGGTAAATTCAAATTTGCCTTTCAGATCGTCGGACAATGAATAACCGTATAGTTCGAGTAATTTGTTTTTCTCCTTGTCCCAGTTCCTTATCGTATCAAAATAATAAGGGCCCTGCGTTTGCAGCAACTGCAGGAAAACAATTACTTTGGGAAGACACAGGGGATATTTGACGTCCTCGTAGTCGCAGCTGGTATCAAAGTTCCGCTCTTCATTTTTTCGTATCACCACTTTATAAGAAACGCCCTCTATCTCTACGGAGGCTTTCACCATCTCATCCTTCGCATAAGCGATCTGCGCTTTGTTTCCGGTCAGCCATTCTTCCGCAGCGGCATAGGTTTGCGGCGAAGAAAGCAGGCGCAGGATCTTATAATCGATCTGCTTCATTTTCACAACGGTATGCCGCTGATCATAATCTACTTTTTCGGCCTTCAGCATATTCTTATCCAGCATCTCCTGCAGGTGGATCAGCGCAGCGGCTTCATGGCGGCAAATATCTCCAAGATTATACGGGCATGTGCAACGAACGGACAACGTCTTGGGATCTTTGAACCGCTGAACGCTTACCCTATAGAAAGTGCTGTAACTATCATCTTTTACGCGAAAAGCGACAGAGTCCAATAATTCATCATATTCAATCAACTCGACATATCCAATGGCATGGATCTTTTTTCCGCGGCGTATTACTTCATCGGTTCCATTGGTATATACATGTTTAATAAGATGGGGTAAAGCCATATATAAAATTTCTTCAGGCAACAGATCCCGGCGTCCACTGATCCTTCCGCCTGTTTAAAAATGGACAATCTGCAAAAGTAAAGGAAAAATCGCGAGCATAAAAAGGCATAGTCTACTTATTGCCCATTTCCCTTATTATTCTAAAATATTCTTAACAACCCTTGGTATAGCCTTTGTCATGTATACCTTTGTATACCTTAATACGCCGGCTGCTTCAATAAAGACCAATATATGATGAATACCCTCTACTCCTCTTTCCGTTTATTGCTGGTTTTGATGATCATCTGCCCCGTTTCCTTTGGACAAAAGTTAAAAAGGACTGATAAACTCATCATTTCCAACCTTAGCGCGCATGTGAACTATCTTGCCGACGACAAGCTGGAAGGAAGACGCGCAGGAACGGAGGGAGAAAGGCTGGCAGGCGAATACATCGTTAAAAAATTCCATGAACTCGGCCTCAAACCCGGGGGGAGCGATCAATCCTGGCGCCAGCCTTTTGAGATCAACGATGGTAAACAAGCTTTGCCGACCTCTCATCTTATCATCAACAAAAATGATCTACGGCTATTTTCCGATTATTTTCCTTTCCCTTTCAGCGCCAGCAAAAGCCTGGAAGCTTCAGTGGTAATGGACCTGTCAGAAGCGGGAGAGCCCTGGTTCATCAACCTGAAAGAGATCCTGGAAAATGTGCAAAATAATCCACATGACGACCTTATCGGAATGATCAGGAATATGGCAGTACGCGCTCATGGCAAAGGCGCTACCGCGCTGATCGTTTACAATGACTCCAATGAAAAAGATCTCGTATTCAACGGCGCCAGAGCCCCAGCAACCGTTGATATCCCCGTTTTGTATGTGACTGCCGCGGCCGCTAAAAAACACCTGAGCGACCGCTCGGATAACCTTGATATTACGCTTAAGGTGGAAATGGGCGACAAAAAAAGAACCGGCAACAATATCATTGCTTTCCAGGATAACAAAGCGCCGTATACCATTGTCGTCGGCGCCCACTATGATCATATCGGCTTCGGAGAAGACGGCAATTCGCTACAGGCAAAATCGCCCGACATGACGCATAACGGGGCGGACGATAACGCCAGCGGCGTTGCCGGGCTTATTGAGCTGGCAAGATTGCTGAGACAGTCAAAGAAAAAAAACGGCGCCAGCAATTATCTGTTTATTGCCTTCTCGGGAGAAGAATCGGGGCTGTATGGCTCTAAATATTTCACGGAGCATCCTACTATTGACCTGCAGAAAGTTTCCTGTATGCTGAATATGGATATGATAGGCCGGCTCAATGAACAATCGAAGACCCTTACCGTTGGCGGCTACGGCACTTCTCCTTCCTGGGCGACTGCGTTAAACGCTATTCCGGCATCTCCTTTTTTTACGGTTAAATATGATTCCAGCGGCGCCGGGCCAAGCGATCATACTTCCTTCTACAGGAAGGATATCCCTGTGCTGTTTTTCTTTACCGGTCTGCATGCCGATTACCATAAGCCCAGCGACGACGCGGACAAGATCAATTTTAACGGCCAGTTGCATATTGTGAAATACATCTTCAACATTATTGAGAACGTCAATAAAATGGGCAAGCTGGCATTCCTTAAAACGATTGACCGCCAATCGTCCACTTCGGCGCAATTCTCAGTAACGCTGGGCATCATGCCCGATTATACTTTTAGCGGCGAGGGCGTGCGGGTAGACGGCGTTTCAGACGAAAGACCCGCTCAAAAAGCGGGTATCCGGGCGGGAGATATTATATTACAGCTTTCGGACTATTCCACCGCTTCTCTTGAATTATATATGCAGGCATTGTCTAAATTTAAAAAAGGCGAGCGCGCTTTGGTGAAATATAAAAGAGGAAATGAGCTCAGGCAGGCGGAAATACGATTTTAAATGAAAATGAAATTAAATATCGACGTTCTTGCGGAGGATTTCTTCCATGATACCCGGCTGATGGGCATCGTAGCGCCGATAAAAGACTACCAACTGTGCTGGCATTTAAATCATTCCTTGAATTTTGATTTCAGGAACAACAATGATATCGAAATTCAGCTGACCAAAAAAAGCCGCAATTATTATTTCGCCGTATTTCAGTATAACGAACCCAGCGCTACGCTGGAACACTACCTTTACAATAACCATTTTGATGGAGAATACCTGCTGCCGGAATCCAGGCATCTCGACTTCCTGTATCTCTTAAAAGGCGATATGGTAACCGATAATACGTTAAACGACCTGATGCATACGATCAAACAGGTTGGCGGCGTCCAGATGGTAATGGAACTGTCGCTGGAAAAAATAAAAAGCAGGGCGAACCTGATCTTTTAACCGGGAGATTGATGTTCGCTTATTATTCATTTGTAAATTGAAAAAGATGTGGACCGAAGAAAACAACGCCTTATATAAAAAATTTGTCTTCAAAGACTTCTCCGAAGCCTTTGCCTTTATGACCAGGGTCGCTTTGGCCGCTGAAAAGATGGACCACCATCCATCCTGGTCAAATACCTGGAATACGGTAGAGATACGCCTTTCCACGCACGATGCGGGCAATACCGTTACGGACAGAGATAAAAAACTATCGAGAAAAATCGATGAAATCAATTCGAGACCATGAAAAAAGCAAACCCCGGCATATCTGCGGCAATTATCGCCGTTTCTCTATTCCTGTTTTCCTGCCAGTCCGGTTCCGATAAAAAAAAGGAACCCGAAATCGTTCCTTATGAACAAGAAACTGTAGAAATCGTAGATACCTTGCTCAGCAATGAAACCATCAGCTTCTTTAACCATTCGGGGTTTTCGGATTATGCAAAATCCGGGTTGAAAAATTTCGACTGGAGCCGGTTCAAGCTAACGGATACCTGGAAGGAAGATTCCCTGCTAACAATCGCGTTCAAGCCTGATAAATCCTATTTTGAGCTGTATGGAAAATTCCTGAAATATTCCCCCGACAGTTCCTTATTTATTGACCTGGACAGCTATAATACAATTATCACAAAAGAAAAAAACGGCAAGCTGACCGGTTTTGAAGAGGGCCCTGATACAGAGATAAGCCTTGTAAACCCCTCAAAAAAAGAGAAAACGCGATTGGTATTTCTCGGACCCGGCGGTTCTGTCGACGAAGGCGGTTGGCTGGATAATGAAACCGTTGTGCTGATCGGTCTGCAATACAACGACGACGCTACGTCGGCCAAGCCCCTGATATGGAAATACCATTTACCCGATTCCACTTTTTACCTCTATGAATCCTCCGATTCAGTAGGCATTGGAAGCAAACTGAACAGTTGGAGAAAAGAAAGATTAAAAGGGGTTGAACTCAAATAAGACAGCGGCGCCCTACCGGGTGAACAATGTAAATGAGCTTATTACCCAATGAAAAATGCCGCTCTTGTCAGGGCGGCATTTTTCATATTATTTTCAGAAAACTTATCCGTTCATACTGGCCAGGAATTCCTGGTTGTCCTTGGTGCCGCGCATTCTCCTCAACAACTCGTTCATGGCTTCTTCCGTATTCATATCGGTAAGGTACACCCGAAGCAGGTTGATGCGCTGCAGCACGTCTTTTTCCAGCAGCAGGTCGTCGCGACGGGTAGAAGAAGAAACAATATCGATAGCGGGGAATATCCTCCTGTTGGCCAAACGCCTGTCGAGCAATAATTCCATATTACCGGTTCCCTTAAATTCTTCGAAG
>JAEUVR010000192.1 GCA_016786785.1 Chitinophagaceae bacterium | reverse complement strand
TATATGAAGCGGTCCGTTGGCATAAGGAAGCGCCGCGGTAACCAAATATCTTTTAAAATCAGTCATCAGGATTGTGCTTTTGTTTCTTTGCCCTTTATGGAGTAGTGCAAATGTACCAATATACCGATATATGCAGGCAGTAATATAGCCGCTATCTAAAGAATTACTACATTGTATAAAGATTAAAAAGCGTCAATCGAATCGACCGTTCATGAACAGAAAAAAATTCCTTTCTTCTTTCGCGGCTATGGGAGGATTGTTTTCATCCCTTTCGGCCAGGGGCGGCAATGAGCCCGATGAGTCGGCGGCGATTATTCCGCGTTATCTTAAGCCCGGCGATACGATGGGTATTACTTCGCCGGCCGGATATATTAACTTAAAAGATATTGAACCGGCTATTGCGCAGATAACCGGGTGGGGCTTTAAAGTGAAAGTAGGACTTGCCATCGGTAAGCGCGATTTTGGGTTTGGCGGAACGGATGAGGAGAGGAGAAAGGATATGCAGGATATGCTGGACGATCCACGGTTAGGCGCCATTATGTGCGCCAGGGGAGGCTATGGGTTGGTGCGGATCATTGACCGGCTGGATTTCCGGAAGTTCTTGCAGCATCCGAAATGGATCATCGGCTTCAGCGATATTACGGTATTGCATGCGCACCTTAATCATAACTATGGAGTGGCTTCCATTCATTCAAAGATGTGCAATAGTTTTCCCGATCATTGGGACAGGGCGGAGCCCATGCAGCAGGAAACCATTCTTTCTATCCGCGACGCGCTGACCGGCAGGAAAATGAAGCGCCAGGTTCCGCCGGCCCCGGCCAACAGGGAAGGAAGGGGCGCCGGTCCGTTGGTGGGCGGCAATTTGAAAACCATAGAAACCCTGGCGGCTACGCCGTCCAACCTGCACACGGAGGGAAAGATATTATTTGTGGAAGATACGGGAGAGTATCTGTATAGCATAGACAGGATGTTTTGGCATCTTAAACGCACGGGAAAGCTGTCTGCGCTTAAGGGGCTCATCATAGGCGGGTTTAAGATCAGGCCCGATGATCCCGGCGAAGAGTTTGGCAGAACATTGCAGGAGATCGTCATGGAGAAGGTAAGAGACTATGCTTATCCTGTTTGTTTTGATTTTCCCGTAGGCCATCAACGCAATAACTTTGCGTTGAAATGCGGGGCGCGGCATAAGCTTGAAGTGGGGAAACAGGGGGCCGCGCTGGAAGAATTATAAGCATACAGATGTTTCGCTTATTTTACAAAACTATTGTCGGCTATATTTGAAGAACGATAAGTATGCCGATCAGGATCGGGCAACGCAGGTTCGGCGTTGAGTTATAAAGAACGATAAAAACAAAGACGCTATTTTATTTTAATTGTTAACGACAAATGATCTGCTTATATGGTAACTATGCCGCCTTATTTGCAACCAGGCGATACCGTTGGTTTGGTTTGTCCCGGCGGTTATATGGCGTTTGAAAAGGCGCAGGCCTGTATCCGTCAGTTAAATGAATGGGGATACGAAGTGAAGCCGGGGTTCACGCTGGGCTCAGGATCCGATAATTATTTTTCGGGTCCGGACGAAGACCGGCTGAAAGATCTTCAGCATATGCTGGACGACGACCAGGTGAAGGCTGTATTGTGCGCCCGCGGCGGCTATGGGGTAGGGCGTATTATTGATAAAATAAATTTTAAAAAGTTCCGCAAGCAACCCAAATGGATCATCGGGTTTAGCGATATCACCATTCTGCATTCGTATTTGATCACGAATGAAAACATAGCTTCATTGCATGCTCCTATGGCGGGCGCTTTTAATGAACAGGATGCGGCGCCCTATCTTCAGTCGATCAGAAATGCCCTGGAAGGAAAAAAAATATATTATCTCTGCGATCCCCATCCCTTTAACAGAAGAGGAGAGGCGATAGGAGAGCTGGTAGGCGGCAACCTGGCGCTGCTGGCGCATGGCATCGGCTCTTCTTTTGAGATTAAGACCAGGGGCAGGATATTGTTTATAGAGGATGTGGGGGAATACCTGTATAATATTGACCGGATGCTGCATCAGCTAAAAAATGCAGGGAAATTCAATAAGCTGGCCGGACTGATCGTTGGCGGTTTCACAGAGATGAAAGATACGGAACGTCCTTTTGGGAGCGTCGTAGAAGAGATCATCCGCGATATGATGAAGGATTTCGATTTCCCTGTTTGTTTTGGCTTTCCCGTAGGACATCAAAAAGAAAATGCGGCGCTGAAAATAGGCGTAGGCTACAAGCTAAAAGTGGGCAGGAACAAAACGGCGCTGGAAGAATAACTGATGGCCGCGCAGATTCCCATAGCCCCCGGACGCGCGCAGGAATAAAACATTACTGGAATGACACGGCGCCTATTCGTCATGCTGGTGAAATACCCTTGTTAAGCGGAGGTTGTGCACCGGCGCCACGATCAGCGGGAATTTTTCAATGGTTACATTGGCGGTATCCAGGCCAAAACCTTTTTCTTCGGAGAGGCTGACCTCCTTTATCCAGAAATACATTTTCATGATAACGGTTTCCAGGAAAGGAAGCTCATTGTCCTGGCTCAGGTATTTTTCCAGTACGATAAATTGAAAATCGCCTACCACATTATTTCTTTCCAGCGATTCATAGCGGCTGGTAATATTGACTTCCTGGTTCTTCACGAGGTCGGCCACGACCTTACGGAACATGAGGTTGATCTTCGGCTCTATCCGGAAGCCGAGGCGAAACTCGACCCGGATAATATCATTCGGGATAATATGATCGACGACATATTCGCAGGTATAGGGGTCGTCCAGCGTATCGACATGCACAAACCAGTAGATATCCGCGCGTTTGGGCTTTTTGTTTAATATGGAATGAATGATCTTATGCTCTATTTCCTTAGGGTTATTGGCGCTGGTAAGGTACACCAGATGGGTGGCATATTTGGGAACTGTTTTGTCGTTGCTCAATTCCTGTATCTGCGGAATATAATCTTCCATCCTCACAAATTCCACATAGCGGTTTTTGATCTTCCTGCTGCGGAACCATACATACATGATCGTGAACATGCCTCCGCCCACGATCAGGGTAGTATAACCCCCATGGGTAAACTTTTGCATCAACGCTACCAGGTAGGCCGATTCAACGATAAAAAAAGAAATGAGGAAGATATAGATAAGCGTAGCGCTGACTCGTTTGGCCACCATATAGTTGGCAAAAAGAATGGTAGTGGAGATCATCGTCAGGATGATGGCCAGTCCATAGGCGGCTTCCATTCGATTGGATTCCTTGAAGTATAATACCGCGGCCACACATCCGAGAAACAGCATTGTGTTGATGCCGGGTATAAATAGCTGGCCTTTTTCTTCCGTAGGGTAGCGGACCTTTAACTTGGGCCAAAGGTTCAGTCGCATGGCTTCGCTTATGAGCGTGAAGGACCCCGACACCATGGCCTGGCTGGCGATAATGGCCGCAGAAGTGGCGATAATGACGCCGGGTATGATAAACCACTGCGGCATCAGGTCGTAAAAAGCATTGATGCCCAACTGGGCTTTTATTGCAGGCGTGATCTCCCTCCCGTCATGATGAGCCATCAGGGAAGCGCCCTGCCCGAGATAATTCAGCAGCAGGCAGGCTTTGACATATATCCAGGATACCCTGATATTGCTGCGGCCGCAATGCCCCAGGTCGGAGTACAGCGCTTCTGCTCCCGTAGTACACAGGAATACGGCGCCCAGTAACCAGAATCCGCCGGGGTAAGCCGCCAGAAATTCAATTGCGTAATAGGGACTAAACGCTTTAAAGATACTCAGGTCGTCAAATATGTGGTATACGCCCAAAATGGCTAACATGGAAAACCAGATAAACATGATCGGGCCGAAGAGTTTACCGATCGAGGCGGTGCCGAATTGCTGCAGGAAAAAGAAGGCGGACAGGATCCCCAGCACAATATAGACGATCATGTTGTCGGTTTCGCCCAGGTGGCGGAAGGCCGGCAATTCCCTTAATCCTTCAATAGCCGACGTAATGGAGATAGGCGGAGTGATCATGCCGTCGGCAAGCAGCGCCGCGCCGCCCAGCATGGCCGGGAGCGCCAGCCATTTTTTTTGCCTGCGGACAAGCGCATACAAGGCAAAGGTTCCGCCTTCCCCCCGGTTGTCGGCCTTTAATACCAGCCATACGTATTTGATGGTGGTCTGAAGGGTAATCGTCCAGATAATACAGGACAATACGCCGATAATAATATGATCGTTGATTACTCTGCCGCTGATGATTGCGTTAAAAACATAAAGAGGGGAGGTTCCGATATCTCCATAAATAATACCGAGGGCAATGATAAGGCCTGCCGCGCTGACTTTATTGGTACTTTTACCCACGCATCAAAGGTATAAGAAAATGTTAATCTCCGATAATAATTAGGGCGGCGATCTTTTTAATTTTTTATCCCTGACCGGAGATAGATCGGGCCGCATCTCCCCGCCTGATCTCAACCTAATCTGTTGTGCAGCCAGGTAAAATATGGTTAAGTCAGCGTATTTTAATGCTGCCGAACCGTTTTGAGGCAGTATAGGCCAGGTAAAATGTGATTAAGCCGGCGCCTGCTTATGAGCCGGTTTCGAAAAGCTTAAATTTGTGGGGAAATTTTGGGCAGGCGTACTACAAGTGTTAATTTGGCATATAGGAATGTTTACTCCAAACAGGATATGCCCGGCATAGTGATTGTTCATTTTGAAAAGCCATTGTATGATATATATTAAAGCAGCGGTAAGCTTTCTCCTCATTTTTACCTGCTTCCTGCCTGCAAAAAGTCAGAAGATCTCTTATAGCGAACCGGAACGCGAAGACACCAGGCGAACCAATTTTGAGATCATAGGTAAAATAGGAAAGAATATTCTTGTGTATAAGAATAATCGCGCCGATAATCATATTTCTGTATATAGCGAGGATATGAAGCTGATAGATCGCGTGGATATCGACGGAACCAATAACCGCTGGATCAATGTCGATTTTATTCCCTATGCCAATCATTGCTGGATGATCTACCAGTTTCAGCAAAAGAATGTATTGTATTGTATGGGCGTGAAGCTGGATGGAAATGCCAAACGGCTTTCGGACCCTATTGAGCTGGATACAACAAGGATAGGATGGTCGGCGGATAACAAAATATATACTACGGTATTCAGCGACGACAAACAAAAGATCATGATCTTTAAGATCAATAGCCGGAATCAGAAAAAATTTATTTTCTCCACCCTGTTGTTCAATGAGGAGCTGCAATTGCAGGATAAGCGACAGCTGACGCTGGATATGGAAGAGCGCAATGATTATTTCACCAATTTTTTATTGGATAACGAGGGCGGGTTGGTTTTTGGAAAATTTGTAAGAAAGGGATCCAGCGATTATATCACCAGTCTATCCCTGGTGCATAAGCCTGCAGATGCAGGGGAGTTTTCCATTTATCCCCTGAATACCCAGGAAAGGGTGTTGGATGAAATAAAGATCAAAGTGGACAATACTAATAAACGATATCTTTTTTCTGCTTTGTATTATAAACAGAAAAGAGGCAATATCGAAGGGTTATATACCGTGATCTGGGATAAGAACGCTTCCCGCATCTTTAAGGAAGATACCCTGGCTTTTAATGACGAACTGCGTCGCCAGGCGAAGGGGCCCGATGCGAACCAGAAGCTGGCATTCAATGATTATTTTATACAGAATATTATTATTAAAAAAGACGGAGGGTTTATCCTGATCGCCGAATCCTTATACAGCACGTCGAGAGGAGGAGGCCCCTTTAACCGCTGGGATTATCTTTCCTGGAATAACCCCTGGATGTCGCCCTATTCCTATTATTATTCCCCTTATTATTACAATACCTGGGGCAATCCGTGGAACAGATGGGGCGGTGGACAGCCTACCCGTTATCATGCCGAAAATATAATCATCCTCTCCTTTGATAAGGAAGATATGCTGGAATGGAGCAATGTTATTTCCAAAAGCCAGTTCGACGACCAGGGCGATGCGCTTTTATCGCATCAGATCATGAATACAGGCGGCGAGCTCCATTTTCTTTTTAACCTGTACGAAAGAAGAACGCTGTTGCTGAATGATCAAAGCATTGGCGTCGACGGAAAGATCACCCGGTACCCTACTTTGAAAAACCTGGATAAGGGGTTTGAGTTTATGCCCAGGTATGGAAAACAAATTGCCGCAAGAACGATGATAATGCCCTGTCAATACCGGAATTCTCTTAGTTTCGCTAAAATTGACTTCTAAACCTCAACCAAAGTGATTGGCATTTTCCGACAGAAGAATCCGGGCAATGGATTGTTGATACTTGTTTACGGACTGATCCTTAAGTTTAATTACCTGCTTCAGTCGCAGCCTCCCCTGAGACAAGCGGAAGATCACTATCTTTATACGCTGTTGTTAGAAGCGCTGGAACCGCTGCAATTGCCCTTCTTTATTTTCGGGATCATCAGCTTCCTGTTGTTGTTTATTCAGGCCGTGACGATCAACAAAATATGTATCGATCAGAAAATGCTCCCGAAGCCTACCTACCTGCCCGGAATGGCGTATATACTGATCACTTCCCTGTATGCCGACTGGAATTATTTTTCTGCGCCGCTGATCATCAATACGCTGTTGATTGTTATTGTATACAGGGGCGCCCTGCTGTACAATAGCCAAAGACCGCTGGGGGATATTTTTAATATCGGGGCGTTGATGGGACTGGCAACCCTGGTATATCAACCCGCTATTGTTTTTGTGCTGATGCTGCCTGTGATGTTGTTCATTATGCGCCCGTTCCGCGTAAGGGAATGGCTGCTTGCTTTTCTGGGGGTCGGCGCTCCCTATTATTTTTTAGCGCTGGAGCCGCTTTTTACGAATCGTTGGGTCTGGCGGCACCTGGCGCCTTCGGTATCCCTCGACCTTCCGGCAATGCCTTCTTCGCTTCCTGTTGCGATCAGCATATTGTTATTGTTGGCTCCTTTTATTATCGGCGGCTATTTTGTGCAACGCCACATGAGTAAGATGCTGATACAAATCAGAAAGGCCTGGAGCCTGATCCTGACGCTGCTTATTATTTCCCTTTTGATAACCCTGGCGAACGGCGGAAGCAATTATTTGAACTGGATATTCTGCCTGATACCCCTGTCGCTTTTCCATGCAGCGGCATATTTTTACCCGGCAAAACAGAAATTCCCGCTTTTATTACATTGGGTCAGTTTTGCCTATGCCTTGTTTGTTGGGTACTGGCTGAGATGAGGCGATCCGTTCAAAAGTCATTAACTTTGAAAAAAAATACTCAATGAAGTTCGGTATTGTGGTTTTTCCGGGTTCTAATTGCGATCGGGATATGCAAGCGGCGCTCCAGGATGATCTCGGCCAGGAAACAATAATGTTATGGCATAAGGATAAAGACATCAGCATGTTCTCCACGGAGGACTGCATAGCGCTTCCCGGAGGCTTTTCTTATGGCGATTATCTTCGCTGCGGAGCCATCGCCCGGTTCAGCCCGATGATGCAAAGCATCGTCAGTTTTGCCCGGAAAGGAGGCAGGGTGCTAGGCATCTGCAATGGTTTCCAGATCTTATGCGAATCGCATTTGCTGCCCGGCGCTCTCCTGAGAAACGAGAAGCAGCAATTTGTATGTAAGAACAGCTATATCATCGGGGCGGGCGCCGAGAGGCCGCTGAAGATGCCTATCGCCCATGGCGAAGGAAGGTACTATGCGGAAGAAAACCTGCTGGATGAGCTTGAAGCAAAAGGACAGGTCCTTTACCGTTATTGCGACCAGGACGGGAATATTACCCCGGAAGCCAACCCTAACGGATCGGCCCGCAATATTGCCGGTATTGTTAATAAAGAAGGAAATGTATTTGGAATGATGCCCCATCCCGAAAGAGCCAGTTCTCCATTATTGGGAAATACCGACGGACAGATCATATTTAACGCTTTATTTGGCGTTAAACCCGCCATAGCGGTCGGGTCTGCTGCTGAAATGGCTAATTTTTAGAGTTTCTTTAAGTTTAAAATATAGACTTTTGACCCGGACCCTAATGTAAAATCACCGCCTATGATAAGGTTATTTTATTTCTTTCTATTGTTGATGCCTGGCCTGGTTATTCCCGAAATAAGCGCTGCGCAGCCTTCCAAGGCGGTTCAATGGACCTTTACTTCTCAAAAAATTACCGATCAGTTATACGAGGTGCGCATGGATGCAAAAGTGAATGGCAACTGGCATATCTATTCGCAGGATGGAGGGGAAGGGCCTTTCTCCACCACATTTATATTTACCCAAAACCCTTTGTTGAACATGGATGGTAAAGTGCAGGAAATAGGGACCTTAAAAAAAGTTTTTGAAGAGGCTTTTGGTTCGGAAGTGCGCTACTATGAAAGATCGGTAAGCTTCGTGCAAAAAGTAAAATTGCGGGGTAAGGCTAAGACCAACCTGGCGGGCAAGGTGGAATATATGGTTTGTAATGATAAACAATGTCTCCCGCCCGCTGAAGTGAGTTTCTCTGTAAATGTAGGAGGATAAGATCTTCCTGAACATATATTAAATTGTTTATGGCAAACGGGTTCTTTCATAGAGAATCCGTTTGTTTTTTATTAAGTTACATCAGCATGATACCGGAAAGCATATACGTAAAGCGATGGGCCAATAGCGGAAAAGCATTTTCCGGACGGCTATCCGGCGCCTTTCCCGAAACGTTTAAATGGTCTATCCGGCAACGAAAAATATTAACGGCCCCGGCGTGTCTAAGCGTTTTTTTATGGATCTGCTTCCTGCTTCCCGGTATTTTTTCTTTTGCCCAGGACAATGGCGGATATCAATGGAAGGTCAGCAGTAAAAAGATGGATAAGGGCGTCTATACGCTGCATTTCCAGGTTGCTCCCAATGCTTCCTGGGAGCTATATGATCCTAATGAAACCATTAGCGGGATGGCTGCGTCCGCATTGGAATTTGCCGACTCTTCCATCAGGGTAGCGCTTCCTTTTACTGCTGTTGGAAATGTTAAAACCATTACCAGCGAGTTATTTGACAACCATTCTTTTTCCGTATATGAGGACGGGGCCTCCTTTACCGTCAGTTTGTCGATCGAGGGTAAAATACCGGCCAGGCTGATGGGCGTTTTCCGGTATACTTATGGCAGGGGGGACGAGTTTTATCCATTGACGCCCTTGCCTTTTGAGGTTGAACTGGAAGGCGGGGAAGCTTCAACGGCAAGGATTGCCATTGCCGGCTTTGACCTGAACAACCCGGTGAATGATTGCGGTGATGACGGCTCGGAAGGAAGGAGCTTATGGGCGATCTTTATATTGGGTTTCCTGGGCGGCGGTATTGCTTTATTAACGCCATGCGTATTCCCGCTGATCCCCTTAACGGTATCCTTTTTTACCAAAAAATCGGGCAATCTCCGCAAAGGAATAGGCAACGCGACGATATATGGCCTGTTTATTTTTCTTATCTATATATTGTTAAGCATTCCTTTCCACCTGGTAGATAATGTCAGCCCCGAAATACTGAATAATATATCTACCAATGTATGGCTGAATATTTTTTTCTTTCTCATTTTCGTGGTTTTCGCTTTTTCCTTTTTTGGCTATTTCGAGATTGGCCTGCCTGCGGGCCTCGCCAATAAGATCAGTTCGCATTCCGGCTCGGGCGCCCTGGGCGGTATATTCTTTATGGCGCTGACCCTGGCTATTGTTTCTTTTTCCTGCACAGGACCTATACTCGGTTCCCTGCTCGCAGGAACCGCTTCTGCAGGCGCCTGGCCTTTAACAGCCGGACTGGCAGGATTCGGACTGGCCCTGGCCCTGCCCTTTGCCTTATTTGCCATGTTTCCGGGATGGCTGCAATCGCTTCCTAAATCAGGAGGCTGGTTGACTACCGTAAAAGTAATGCTCGGCTTTTTGGAATTGGCGATGGCCATTAAGTTCCTTTCCAATGCAGACCTGGTAGAACAATGGGGATTGTTGAAACGAGAGACTTTCATCGTTTTATGGATGATCATTGCCATCCTCGTCGTTGTCTATTTATCCGGCTGGATCAGGTTTCCTCATGAAGCTCCCTTGAAAAAGATCGGCCCCCTGCGGGGAATAGGCATATTATTGTTTGGCGCCATTACGCTCTACCTGGCGCCCGGCATAACCAATACCCGGTACGCTAACCTGGGCCTGATCAGCGGTTTCCCGCCGCCGCTTTGTTATAGCGTTTATACGAACCCTGTAAACTGCGATGCCCATATTGAACCGCTTCGCGATTATGAAGAAGCGCTGCTGGTCGCTAAACAACAGCAAAAACCCTTGTTGATCGACTTTACCGGCTGGGCCTGCGTGAACTGCCGGAGGATGGAGGAAAATGTATGGACCAACGAGGGAGTGTCCGCGCTGATGAAGGAGTTCGTCGTGGTTTCTTTATATGTGGATGAAAGAAAGATACTTCCCGCTTCCGAGCAAATAACCTATACTACTAAAACAGGCGCGAAGAAACAGATCATTACGGTGGGAGACAAATGGGCCGCTTTCCAGTTTGAAAATTTTAACGCCGTGTCGCAGCCGCAATATGCCATTGTGAGCGCCGATGAGAAGATATTAACGCGAACAAAAGGCTATACCCCCTCGCCGAAAACCTTTGCCCGCTGGCTGGCTTGCGGGCTGGACGCCGACAAAAAATAATACGGGTAGGTTTATTTCTGTATACATGATAAAAGCTGCCGGCAACAACAGGCAGCTTTTATTCCGAACCAGGGCAGGCGCTTATTTATAAAAGACCAGGAGAAAGCGCTTTACGCGGCAAGCTCCTTAAGGCTCCCTGCGCGGTTCATTTATATAAGATCAGGAGAACCCGGCGCTAAATATACTTCGCATTATTATTTAGGCAGGAGAACTTCATCAATCACATGGATAACGCCATTGGAAGCCGGTATCGTAGCCAGTATTTCATGGCCATTCACAAACGATTTCTCTCCCTGGCGGGTGATTTTTATCTTGCCGTTATATACCATATCATATTCTGCGCCATCTTGTAACAATACGCCGTTCAACACGCCGACATAGGTATGGTAACCTAAGATATTTTCTAAATCTTGTTTCTTTTCAGGTTTCAGCAAATCTTCCAAAACGCCTGC
>JAEUVR010000179.1 GCA_016786785.1 Chitinophagaceae bacterium | reverse complement strand
CGCCGCCCGGATGGAACCTGGCAAAATCATCGCTTCCAAATCCTTTGAGCTCTATTAATACAACGGCAATCGCGTCGCCCATGACCAATTGAGCGGTAGTGCTGCTGGTGGGCGCCAGGTTATTGGGACAAGCTTCTTCAGATACCGTAGTATTCAGCGTCATATCCGATTGACGAGCCAGGTAGGATGATGTATTGCCTACCATGCCGATCAATGTATTCCCGAAATTTTTGATAAGGGGGATCAATATCTTTATTTCCGGCGATTCCCCGCTTTTGCTGATGATCATCACGATATCGTCCTGCTGTATGATGCCGAGATCGCCGTGAATGGCATCCGCGGCATGTAAAAAAATAGAAGGCGTTCCGGTGGAATTAAGCGTAGCAGCGATCTTCTGCGCAATAAGGGCGCTCTTTCCTATTCCGCTGATGACCAGTTTCCCGGGCGATGCGGCAATCGCGTTAACCGCCTTTTCAAAGTCGTCATTTACCATAGACAACAGCCCGTTTATGGCAGACGCTTCCTTTTGAATGGCGCGGAGACCGGCAGCTTTTATATCGATAGTGGATGACAACGGCATAGTATGGCGCAAACCTACGCTGACATTTAACAAGTACCAAATGGGATATTTGGGAGAAGCGACTCATTTTGAATTTTTATCCCCGGTCTTCAAAAAAAGCGTTGAGGTTGAAACCGGGTCGCTGCCTGTTTGAGGGCCGTTGCAGGCAATAAAACAGGCTATGATGCTTTCGGATAATTGGATTAACTCTTTTGCCTGGCTCACGTTGCAGGCAATAAGTCAGGCTATGATACCGGGTTGCTTCGTATATGAACTTGTACGCCGGCGCTAGGTCGCTCCCGGCAACAAAACAGACTATGACGCCTGCCTGTACGAGGCTTCTGCCGGGTACTATAGGAATGTTAAAGCCTATATAACATTGGGAGAAGATGTTAAAATAGATTAAATTCGCCCGCTTCTTACCTCCTGCTTGAAAGCCTGTATTTCGCCATGAATAATGGCAAGCAAAAGGTTGGATTCAGCCAACAGCTATGGAAAACTCACCCAAACAGCCCATCATATTTGTGATGAAGGAAATATATTGACAATGTCAACCACAACAAAAAAAACTGCAAAATCCTCCGCTCCTTTAAAAAAGAATAGCGCGCCCCAAAAAAAGGTAGAGAAAAAAACGCCTGTTTTTTCCAAGGAAAAATTAAAGAAAGCATTACGGGAAAATTTTGGTTTTAACGAGTTCAAGGGGAACCAGGAAACCATCATCTTAAACCTGATGGCCGGCAATGACACTTTTGTCATCAAGCCCACGGGCGGCGGAAAAAGTCTTTGTTACCAGCTTCCGGCCATCATCAGCGAAGGCGTAGCCCTGATCGTCAGCCCGCTGATCGCTTTAATGAAGAACCAGGTAGACCTGGTGCGCGGGTATAACAGCAACGACAATATTGCCCACTTCCTGAACTCTACGCTTAATAAAAAACAGATCAACGCCGTAAGAAGCGACCTTGTCTCCGGTAAAACCAAGATGTTGTACGTGGCGCCGGAAACGCTTACCAAACAGGAAAACCTTGATTTTTTCAGCGACCTTAACATCTCTTTTTTCGCCGTCGACGAAGCGCATTGTATCTCTGAATGGGGGCATGACTTCCGGCCGGAATACAGGAGATTGAGAGAAATGATGACGCAGATCAATGCCGATGCGCCCATGATCGCGTTAACGGCCACGGCTACGCCAAAAGTGCAAAGCGATATCATTAAGAACCTTGGGCTAAGGGAGCCGGATATATTCATTTCTTCTTTCAACCGGCCCAACCTGTATTATGAGATACAGCCTAAAATAAAAAAGGAACAGACCTTAAGAAGCATTGTAAAATTCATTAGTCAGAACAAGGGTAAATCGGGCATTATTTACACTACGAACCGCAAGACCACGGAGGAGCTGGCCGAATTGTTGCAAAAAAATGATATCAAAGCGGTTGCTTATCATGCCGGCATTGACAGCAAATTAAGGGCCGAGCGCCAGGACCTTTTTATGCATGAGGACGTCCAGGTGATCGTTGCCACCATTGCTTTCGGAATGGGTATTGACAAGCCGGATATCCGTTTTGTTATTCATTACAATATTCCCAAGAGCATCGAAAATTATTACCAGGAAACAGGAAGAGCCGGGCGCGACGGGCTGGAAGGAAAATGCATTTTGTATTATTCCCATAAGGACGTTTCCAAGCTTGAGCACCTGATGCGGGATAAGCCGCTCAGCGAGAGAGAAGTAGGCGCCCAGCTGATCGGCGAAACCGTTGCCTATGCCGAAAGCGGCGTCTGTAGGAGGAAGATACTGATCAGCTATTTCGGGGAAGAGTACCCGGATGCCAATTGCGGCAACTGCGACAACTGCCTTCATCCCAAGGAGCAGGTAGAGGCGAAAGACAATGCGGTAAAAGTATTAAAGGTCCTGAAGGCGTTGGACGAACGTTTTATTACGGACTATGCGGTGAATATCCTTATCGGTCGGCTTACGCCCAATATCACCATGTTCCGGCATGAAGGGATACCCGAATTTGGCATCGGCAAAAATGAACCGGATCATTATTGGAATACGCTTATCCGGCAGATGTTGCTGCAGGGCCTGCTCAGCAAGGATATTGAAGACTATGGCATACTGAAGATCACAAAAAAAGGAGCGGATTTCGCCAAAAAGCCAAAGTCGTTTAAAATAGTATTGAACAACCTGTTTGAAGAAGCCAATGCGGACGATGAGGAAGAAGGCGGAGAAGCGACAACCGCCGGCGCCTGCGACGAGCGTTTATTCGAGATGTTGAAAACCCTGCGCCAGAAAGAATCCAAAAAGCGATCGTTGCCGCCCTTTGTCATCTTTTTGGAAAGCTCCCTGCAGGATATGGCCACCATGTATCCTACGACCATCCAGGAGCTGGAGAAATGCCAGGGGGTGAGCAAGGGCAAGGCCATTCGTTATGGCAAGCCCTTTGCGGACCTGATCGCCGCCTATGTGGAAGAGCACAATATTGAGCGTCCCGATGATTTTGTGATGAAGAACGTCGCGAACAAGAGCCTTAATAAAGTATATATCATCCAGCAGGTAGATAAAAAGATCCCACTGGAAACCATTGCCAAGAACAAGGACCTGCGACTGGACGCCCTGCTGGAGAATATGGAAACCATTGCCGCCAGCGGAACCCGGCTGAACCTCGACTATGCCATTGACGAGATGCTGGACGAATATGAGCAGGAGGATATCCTTGAATATTTCAAAGGTTGCGAGACATCTTCGCTCCAGGTCGCCCAGGAAGAGCTGTCCGAGGGCAATTTCACCTGGGAGCAACTAAAGATCATGCGGATAAAGTTCCTAAGCGTTTACGGGAATTGATGGGGGATTTCTGTTTATTGCGATCCATGGACCCGCAACAATATGGATGCGCAGCCTTCCGTGTTTTTGCGCCATACCGAGGTGATGTCGAAGGGGACAACCGGTCTCGTATTTTCCTCCGCACAGGACCGCGCCCGGCAATTAGGGCAGCAGAGAGAAAATTATCCTGGGGAACAGGGTTAGAGCCTAAGATAAAGGCCTGTTTAGGTGAGATTTCTCATCAATTATCAACGAGTATTTTACGATTACCTTTTCGGGCGCCCCGGATTTCTATGAGATCGTGATTAAGTTGAATCCTGCCTGCGTTGCTAGCTGAGAAACGCATTCAAATACATAAAGACCTGGTTAATAGTCCTCCGCGGAACACAGGCGATAAGCATATTCTTTAATTTCCGGCATCATTTTTCGATTTGAAATTGGTAATTACAACCGGAAACTCCTATTTTTGCACTCCGCAAATAGCGAGATGGTGCGGTAGCTCAGTCGGTAGAGCAAAGGACTGAAAATCCTTGTGTCGGCGGTTCGATCCCGCCCCACACCACGCAAAGAACCCTGGCAGATGCCGGGGTTTTTTGTTGGCTGCCGCTCTTTCAACATTCATCTATTTCGGACAGACAAAATAAAGTTTCTAATTTTAGAAACAATTCTCTGTCTTTGTCGAAACAATCCCGGTGAAATATTGTGAAACACGATTTTTAGAAGAAGCGGACAAGTTCATTGCGGAACTTCATCCAAAGCGACTAAAAAAGTGTTCTATAATATTGATATAGCCGAACAGACAAATGACCCAAGACTTTTCAAAAAACTTAAAAATGAAATTTGGGAATTTCGGACATTATACGCAGGACGTCAAATAAGGCTACTTGCCTTTTGGGACAAGACAGAATCAAAGCAGACGCTTGTTTTTGCAACACATGGCTTTATTAAGAAAGAGCAAAAGACGCCTGCTGAAGAAATTGCCGAAGCAGAAAGAATTAGAAAAAAATATTTTGAACTTAAAAATAAAAAATAACATCATGGCAAAAACTCGAATGAAATCATACACCCTTGCCGAGATGAAAGATAAATACATCGGCAAGGTTGGTACGTCTGACAGAGATAAATACGAATATGAACTTCGTATGGAACTTTTAGGACGAATGGTTAAAACGGCAAGGCAAGAACGTAATTTGACGCAAGAGCAATTAGGCAAACTTGTTGGCGTACAAAAAGCACAAATTTCAAAGTTAGAAAGTAGCAGCAACAGCGCGACAATTGACACAGTTTTGAAAGTCTTTAAGGCATTAAAAGCAGACATTCATTTCAACGTCACAATTGAAAATCAAAGGTTGCAACTCGTTTGACAGAATGTTGAGCGAACATATAACATTTGGATTGCCACCCATTTGCTCAATAAGGGTACTGATATTAGAAAAAGCGAACGCACAACATTGGGTTTTATGCAAGTTTGACTTGACATAGTAACATTAGCTAATTGCAAATCCCAGCTTCAGTTCGGTCAGACGAATAACTATCAGCTTTTGTACTTAACTTCAACAATATATTTTCAATCGGCAGCGTTTATCGGTGGACGGAATACTAATTTCCAACCTGCATAAAGCCCTGCTCGGTAGCGGTAGTTTTTCGTCTAGCACAGTACAGTATGACAAAGACAATTTCTTATAGTTTACTATTTCTTTTATTGAATAGTAACTCAATTTTTGCTCAATCGACAGAGCATGAGACTTATGAAACCGAAGAGTACAAAATCAGTTTTCCTGGTCCATTTGAAAAAAGCACACAAGTTCTTTCTTCTAATTTGGGTCAATTATTGTTGAAAATTATTTCCTATGAACCAAAGGGCGGTGTCAAGGATAGTAATTACGTTTATATGATAATGGAAACAGAATATCCTGACTCCACTATTCATTCCGATAAAAAAGAAATACTTGATGAGTTTTTTTCGGCATCAATCAATGGTGCTGTTAAAAATGTAAATGGAAAATTAATCAAAGAGACAAGAGGGCTTACAGGCATTTATCCCAATAGGACAATTGAAGTCGATTATCAAAATGGTCTTGCAGTTATTAGAATGAGGCTGATTTTACGAAAAAGCAGAATGATAATGATACAGACAATTACAAACACGCAAAACTATCCTAATTCATCGGCGACAAGTTTTGTAGATTCATTTGGCCTGAAATAGAACTCCCGCTAACATTAGGTTTTGTGTTATGGCGTCGGTGGGACATATGATCGACAGTAAATCGCTGATTGGGAGGCCAGTTACCCTAACCCAGCATTTGTAATTCTATTATCGCCACAACACAAAGCTATCGACGTTAGCTGCAATTTTTCAGACAGACTCATAGATTAGTTAGATAAAAAAAGCAATCAGATTTATGAATAATAATTTATCAAGAATTGGAGTCTTTTATGACGGGAGTTATTTTACATATGAAAAATTGGGTTAGCCCGATAAATAAGACAATTGTAAATTAAACTTTCAAAAATGAGTAAAGACTATATTATTCCTGCACAAACGCGAATAGGACACGTACACCTTAAAGTAGCCAACCTTAATCGTTCACTTGAGTTT
>JAEUVR010000165.1 GCA_016786785.1 Chitinophagaceae bacterium | reverse complement strand
CTGGCATTAAACGGCGACACTTTTTTTAAGGCGGATATTCAGTCGTTGAACAAATTCCACCAGGATAACGGCGCCGATTGTACGCTGACGCTGAAGCCAATGATCAATTCGGACCGGTATGGCATAGTGGAGATCGGGCCCGATCATTCCATAAGATCGTTCAAAGAAAAGCAGTTCTATGCAAACAGCCTGGTCAACGGAGGCGTCTACTTATTAAACGCGCAACGATTCCTGGAGGAAGACCTTCCTCAAAAATTTTCTTTTGAAAAAGATTATCTCGAAGCGTTATTTGCAGAAAGAAAGATATATGGATTCATACAGGACGCTTATTTCATTGATATCGGCATTCCTGAAGATTTCAGGAAAGCGCAACGCGAGCTTCCTGCAAATATTTAAATGATCAGTAGATGGACGATATGAGCTACCCCTGGAAAATAGATAAGAGCTGGACCTTATTCCTTGACCGCGACGGAGTGATCAACGACGAAAAATACCTGGATTATATCTATAGCTGGGAGGAGTTTAGCTTTTATGAGGGCGTAAAGGAGGCCCTGCAAATAGCCAATAAATATTTTGGGCCCATCGTTATGGTCACCAATCAACGAGGGGTTGGCAAGGGCCTGATGACGGAGGCAGCCCTGCGGGCCATCCACTCAAAGATGCTGGCGGAAATTGCCGGCGCAGGCGGAAGAATAGATCATATCTACTATTGCCCCTCGATCGACAACAAGCATCCCGACCGGAAGCCCAACCCGGGCATGGCTTTCAAAGCCCAACAAGATAACCCGCTCATTCGTTTCGATCAATCGGTGATCGTGGGAAACAATTTAAGCGATATGCAGTTCGGAAGAAACACAGGCATGCGTTCGGTATTGTTAACCACTACTTCCCCCGGCGTATCGCTGCCGCACCCGCTGGTGGACGATCAGTTTCCTTCGCTGATCGATTTCATACGCGCAATAACTAAAAACTAAACGCCTCTACGAGCCGTTAACAAGCTTATCGGCTGAATTGTTCCGCTATGGGCATGCCCCTCATCTCAATGAATTGTTTAATATTCAGCAAGTCCTCTTTTATCATTCTTTCAAAGATCGGGTTCATCAGCTTTGATACGCCCGTTCCTATATTTCCGGCGGGGGGTTTATAAGTAAGGGCGATCTTCAGCTCGGTTCCCCTGTTCCCTAACGCATCGTGGAATTCTACCTTGCCCGCATGTTCGATCATGGAACCCGGCAACGATTGCCAGGATAAGAGATGTTCCGGTTCGTCCTTCACGATCTCTGCATCCCATTTGATGAGGATAGGATTAGCCTGGGGCATGTTCGCTTCCCAATGCGATCTTTTTTCGTCTATCAGCTTTATGCTGGAAATATGACGCATAAAACGGGGAAGGTTTTCCAGCTTTCTCCAGAAAGCATAGACCTCCTGTTTGGGCTTATTCACGATAAGCTGGGTGCGGATATTGATCGCATCGGCCTTTGTTCCGTCTATTTCCAGTTTTCTATAGACCGGGCAGACCCCGGAAGCCCCTCTGAACAACAATCCATATCCCACGCCCAGCCTGACAAGCGACTGCAGGGGTTGTTTTCTTATCTTTTTTATACCGGTCAATAACAACAAGACGCCCAATCCCAGCGACAGCGCCCTCTCCGCATTGCTGACATTTGGCGTTTCCGATCCGCAGGCTTCCTGTTGACGGGAAGAAGCCCCTTCATGGAGGCGTGTTTCATTTGTCTCGTTCATAAGCGAATGTTTAAAGTAATAAGGCAGGCAATATGCCCGACCCGCTGCGATATCCTTACATGCGCCTGCAAAACTGATACCTGTATCGCCTGCATCTCTCAATACGGAGGCTACTGAATAACAATTTATTATATTGGGCGGCCTAAAAGATGATGTTTAGTTTTGCCGGAGCCTACCGGCGGATATGAGTATTTATATACCCATTAACATTCTTTTACACTGTTTTTGACGTCTTTTACGTTAATCATTTGCATAAGATATATGATGATCCATCTTTCCAATATACTGAAACCCGTTGCCCGGATAAGGCTTCGTAAACTAGCGGTAGCGACTGTTCCTGAGGTAGGGCTGCAAAGATTTCCGGCGATAGCTGTTCAGGAGATCCGGCAACAGCAATCCACGGTTAGACTAAAACTGCAAAACCCCGGCATTGCCATTATGCAGTGGATATGTAGCGCGCTCCCGGCGGCGGCGCTTATCATATTTTGTATGGGCTTTTTCCTGTCGTCCAGCGGCCAGCAGGCAAGCCGGAAAACCGATCCTATCTCCAAAGCCGATCAGAAGCTGTTGGCAAGATCGGAGGATTCCTTAAAAATATTTGCCGATAGCATGGTCAACGCTTATTTTCCGCCCGACCGGTTCCGGGCCGACAGTAATTTTGTAAGGGGGTTGGTAAGGGCGTTAAAAATTAAACACTCTTTCTATTACCCTTTTGATTCGTTGATCACCACTTCCCGGTTATACGCGCCGGACAGCGCTTTCCGCATCATTACCTGGCAGTTAAGGAAAGATGAATATGTTTTTCTGCAAAAAGGGGCTATACAGCTCAACACGCCGGACGGGTCGCTGAAGCTGTTCCCGTTGTTTGATTATTCCATGTATTCCGCTAAACCGGAAGATTCGGTAAGGACCCATAACAACTGGATCGGCGCCATTTACTACAAGGTTATCCTGAAAGAATACCAGGGAAAGAAATATTATACGCTTATCGGCTTTGATGATTTCAACTTCGGCAGCAATAAAAAATGGATAGAGACCCTGACTTTTAATGAAAGACAGGAGCCTGTTTTCGGGGGGCCGTTCTTTTCTTTCAAGGAAGATACGCTCCAGCGGCCTGTGCAGGCCCGGTTCAGCATTGAATATAAAAAGGATGCCGCCGCAATGATGAATTACGACAAAGATTTTGACCTGATCATTTTCGATCACCTCATATCAGAATCAGACGAACCGGAAAAAAAGAGCACCTATATTCCCGATGGCACTTATGAAGGTTTCAAATGGGAAAAGGGGCAATGGGTGCATATAGACAAGGTGTTTGATTTCCAACTGAAGGACGGAGAATTCCCGGTAGATGAGCGACTCCGCGACGACGCCGGAAACATCAACGAAAAAAAGCTGCAGGAAGCCTCTCAACGAAATATAGAGCGGGCGGAACGAAAGAAAAACAAGTCCTCGAGCAAATAAAACCGGCGGCGATATAAACCCGACGATCGCCTTAAAAAGCAAGCGTTAACTGAACAAACAGATTTCTGCCTGGGCGTAATATCTTACCCCAGTCCAGGTGTTCGCGATAAGCGGTATCAAACAGGTTCTCCACTCCCGCATCCACCTGCCAGCTAATAGATTTACGCTCTATTTTATATCCGGCGCGCAGGTGCGCGATCGAAAAGCCGCTGGTAGGAGATTCTGCCGCGGCTGCGCTGACGCGGCGCTGCGGCGCGGCTACTTCCCATTCCGCCTGTATCGAAAACTGTCCCAGCTGCTGCCGCAGGCTGCCGATGCTTCTCAGCGGAGCGATCATGGGAAGGGCTTTCCCCTGATCGTCTTTTCCGTAACTGTATTTTAGGGTCGCCATCAGTTGGGTATTGGCAAAAGGCCGGTAGATCATGCTGGCCTCCGCCCCGGTCAATGAAGCCCGATGCACATTACGGTATTGTTTTACGCCTTTTGCGCCGATCGTCATTACGCTATACGCAGGATCGTGTATGCCAAGGATATAGTTATGAATGCCGGAATAATAGCCGCTCAGCTGCCACCTGATCTTAGGCTGCTGCCAGGCGATCGTCATTTCTGCCAGGACAGAGCGTTCCGCTTTCAGATCTGCATTCCCTACATAGTCG
>JAEUVR010000156.1 GCA_016786785.1 Chitinophagaceae bacterium | reverse complement strand
CTGAAGAAGCTTGTCCCAATAACCTGGCGCCCACCAGCAGCACTACCGCTCAATTGGTCATGGGCGACGCGATTGCCGTTGTATTAATAGAGCTCAAAGGATTTGGAAGCGATGATTTTGCCAGGTTCCATCCGGGCGGCGTGTTGGGAAAAAAATTATACCTGAGGGTATCTGATCTCTATATTAATAATGAAAAACCGCAGGTGGGGCCGGAAGCTTCCCTGAAGGAAGTGATCGTAGAGATCTCCCGCAAAAGACTTGGCGTAACTGCGGTAACAGATAAAGAGAACAGCCTGCTGGGTATAATTACCGATGGCGATCTGAGAAGAATGCTGGAAAAAAATGAAGACCTGGATAAGGTTAAGGCAAGGAATATTATGACAGAAAATCCTAAATTCATTGCTCCTGACGCGTTGGCCGTAAATGCGCTGGATTTATTAAGAAAGAACGATATTACTCAATTGGTTGTTGCAGCAGAAGGCCGTTTCCTGGGTATCATCCATTTACATGATCTGGTACGGGAAGGCTTGATTTAGGAGAACAACACAATAGTTTATAAATGAATAAACACCACTACGTTGTGATCATGGCTGGTGGCATTGGCAGCAGGTTCTGGCCAATGAGCCGTACGAATTTTCCAAAGCAGTTCCTGGATATCCTTAATATAGGTAAAACGCTTATTCAAACAACATTTGAAAGATTTGCCTCTTTTATCCCCATTGAAAATATTTATGTTGTTACGTCGAACGAATATGTGGATATCGTAAAGGACCAGCTGCCTTTATTGCCGGTAAAGAACATCCTCGCCGAGCCTTCGCGCAAAAACACCGCGCCCTGTATAGCCTATACCGCTTTTAAGTTGCGCCAGCTCGATTCCCAGGCCAAGATGATCGTAGCGCCTGCCGATCACCTGGTTACGGATAATATCGCTTTTACCAAGGTCTGTCTCGAAGCGCTGGGCTTCGTGAATGAACACAATGCCCTGGTTACCCTGGGTATTAACCCTACCCATCCTAATACGGGTTACGGGTATATACAATATGAACAACAGTCTGTTTCGGATAATGTGTATAAGGTGAAAACATTTACCGAAAAACCTAACCTCGAGCTGGCAAAAACCTTCGTGGCCAGCGGCGAGTTTTTATGGAATGCCGGCATCTTTGTATGGAAGGCAAAGAATATTATACAGGCATTTGAGCAATACCTTCCTGAAGTGTATGATCTGTTTGTCGCGCAAAAAGAAAAACTTAACACGCCTGAAGAAGAGGAGGCCCTGCTGCAGATATATCCTTTTTCTACCAATATATCCATTGACTTCGGCATCATGGAGAAGGCCAATAACGTATATGTCATTCCCTCATCATTCGGATGGAGCGACCTGGGCGCCTGGAATAGCGCTTATGAAAACCTGCAAAAGGATGAGAATGCTAATGCTTTTATAGGCCCCAATTTTATGTTGGTGGATACGGCAAATTGTATTTTGCATGCGCCGGATAATAAATTAGTGGTTGTTCAGGGCCTTGATAACTTTATCATCGTGGATTCGGGCGATGTATTGCTGATTTGCAAGAAAGAAAAAGAACAGGAGATCAAAGACCTGGTGAGCGATGTAAAAAGACAGAAAGGCGACAAGTTCCTTTGACCGATCGCCGGCTATCGCGTCAAGCGCCGGATGAATTTTTATTGATGAACCTGATGTTTACCCGCTTATGATACCTCTGCATAACATATTGTTTATTGATATCGAAACAGTATCCCAGCATCGTTCGTTCCTGGAGCTTCCGGAAGCCTGGAAAGAGTTATGGACAAGAAAAGCCGAGAGCCTGCTTCGCAATAGTAAGGAAGAACATACGGTTGAAAGCATTTATGAAAGGGCCGCAATATATGCCGAGTTCGGAAAGATCATTTGTATCAGTTGCGGAATTCTTCAGGGGCAAGGCGAAAATAAAACGTTGACGGTAAAATCTTTTTCAGGGAATGATGAGAAGGAAATACTGGCAGGCTTTTCCGGGATGCTGGACCGCTGGACGCCGGGAAGCGCAAAATTCCTCTGCGCCCACAACGGAAAGGAATTTGACTTTCCTTATCTCTGCCGCCGGCTGATCGTAAATGAACTGCCTATCCCCGCCCTGCTGAATACCAGCGGCAAAAAGCCCTGGGAGCTGAATTTCCTCGATACGATGGACCTATGGAAATTCGGCGATTATAAAAGCTATATCTCGCTGAACCTGCTGGCGCATGTGTTGAATGTGCCCACTTCCAAGGATGATATTGATGGAAGCATGGTGGGAGATACCTACTGGAACCTAAATGATCTTCCCCGGATCGTACAATACTGCCAGAAGGATGTGATCACCTTAACGCAGATATACCTTAGGATGAACCGCGAGCCGTTAGCGCTGCCGGAAAACATTGAAATAAAATAGATAATGCAGATCGAGAGCAAACTTCCCGATGTGGGCGTTACGATCTTTACGGTCATGAGCAAGCTGGCCGCAGAACATGATGCCGTAAACCTCGGCCAGGGATTTCCTGATTTTCCCATGAATGAAGCCTTGCCGGGACTGGTGAATGAAGCCATGAAGAAGGATTATAACCAGTATGCGCCCATGCCCGGATGGATGCCTTTGCGTGAAGCCATTGCGGAAAAGATCGATTTTTTATACCAGGCGACAATAGATCCTGACACAGAGATCACCATTACCCCCGGCGGCACTTATGCGATCTATTCGGCGCTCACGACCATCCTGCGTCCCGGCGATGAAGCGATCGTCATGGAACCTAACTATGATAGCTATGTGCCGAATATCCTGGTGAATGGGGCCAAACCTGTTTTGATAAATCTCCTGCTACCGGATTATACGATCGATTGGGAGTCGGTGGAAAAAGCCATCAACCCCAAAACCAGGGCTATTATCATCAACTCGCCGAATAATCCCACGGGCAGCATATTGTCTGCCGCAGACATAGCGGCGCTGCGGCGGTTGACCCGGGATACCAATATTTTTATCATCAGCGACGAGGTTTATGAGCATATTGTCTTTGACGGGTTGCCGCATCACAGCATGCTCCGGTATCCCGACCTGCTTGAAAGAAGTTTTGTATGCTTTTCCTTTGGCAAACTTTATCATTGCACCGGTTGGAAAATGGGATATTGCGTGGCGCCGAAAGCGCTGACGGTCGAATACCGGAAAGTGCACCAGTTCAATGCATTTAGCTGCCATACGCCCGTACAGGTCGCCCTGGCGGAATTTTTAAAAGACAGGCAGCCTTATCTTTCGCTGAGCGGTTTTCTGCAAAAG
>JAEUVR010000150.1 GCA_016786785.1 Chitinophagaceae bacterium | reverse complement strand
GGCATTGTATAACAGCAGCGAGCTGTAATGCGTATCCATGGCATTGTTTATGCCGCCGTATATATCCAATCCAAACCTTCGTATGCTTTTTCTGAAACCCAGCTTGGCGTTAAGTAAGGAATAGGCGTCGGAATAATAACTGTTGGCGTCATTTAAAGGGATTTTACCATAGTAGTAATAAAGGATATTTAAATAGAACCCGTACTTGCTGTCGATGTCGACCCCTGCGGCAAGGCTGTTGGGCACAACGCCAGTGACCGACTTACCCGAATTGTCGATCGTGATGACAGAGGATGTATTCCAATCGTAGGATTGCGTTTTGTAGTTGGTAAAGACATAATGGTTGTAGGTATAGCTTAACCATGTTTTTAGTAATGAAACAGGCTTTGCCTGGTCATTTACAAGAAAACAAGAGAGCATGGCTTCTATTCCTTTCTGGTTGGTCCGGCCTGCATTCCGATAGGCGGTAGTCCCATTAGGCCTTACAATAGGAACAATAGCGTTTTTCAAATACATTTGATACGCAGTGATGTCAACATTCAATTTGCCTTTTAAGAGATTTCCTCTTACCCCGATCTCATAGTTCACGCCGTCCTCAGGCCTGATCTCCTTGTTGAGGGTTCCATCGTAGTTATTGATTTCCCAAACCGGCGGAGGCGAGTAACCATAGCTCATGCTGCCATGCATGGCGATATTGCGGTTGATGGTTTTGACCAGTCCTACGCGGGGAGAGACCTTGGCCGGAAATGGCAGCAGCCCGGAGTAATCTACATGTGCGGCGTCTTTGAACAGGTCAAGGATATCATACGACAGCCGGGTATAGCTGGCGCCGGCGGTCAGGAATATATTGGAAGGAAGATCAAATTCCGCCTGGGCAAAAAGCATGGCGGATGTTGATTTAACGATATCGTTTTGATATAGCGCTCCTGCTTCCGGCCAGGCGCCGGGTTGATCATTGATGATCGCAAAGGTATTGCCGGATTGGTGCTGGTATTGATACTCCCCGCCTATGCTGAAACGGGTTTTTATTTTACCCAGGGCTGGCGAGAAAACGAATTTTGTCCTGCCGCCATAACCCATCATGCTTTCTTTAAGGTAACCATTGTAATAAACGCTTGATCCGAACGGGTGATCGTATGTTTGAAAATTTCCGTAAATGCTTGTGGCGTTTGAAAAGAGATCGCTGAAATGATAGGTTTGGGAAGCGCCCAGAACGGTAGCATCGTATCTTTTTACGGATATCTTATTGTCCCTGTTGTATTGGAGCGCCTGCGTCGGCGACGAATCTGCCTGGAGTTTATTTAGTCCGCCTGCAATGCCAAGGCTCCCGGTAACATGGGTGATAACAAAGTTTATGGTTCTCTTCTCGCTGGGAGTGATCTGCGAAAAAATATTGACGACATCTTTATCGCCCCAGTTGTTTTCGCGATAGCCCGCATATCGTTGGCTGACGATGTTCGCGGCGATATTGAACTGCTCGCCGGATGTTTTATAGGATAGCTGATATTTTCCAAATCCGTAAGACCCCATGGTATAGCCTGTTTCAAGCGAGGTCTTCCCAAAGTCTGCCTTGGCGTTTTTGATCAAAAGTACGCCGCCGTTGCCGGCGCCATACATGCTGCCCGAGGGTCCTTTTAACACTTCCACCGAACCGATCAGCGCCGGGTCAAAGTCAATGCTTTTTTGCGCCGTGCCATCCGGCGACGAAAAAGGTATATCGTTCCAGTAAACCCTGACGTTCCGGATTCCCCAGGGATTGTTCACCAGGCTGCCTCGTATGGAAATACGGTAATTGCCGGCAGAATATGCTTCCATCTTCACGCCCGGGATGGTATTTATGGCGGAGAGGATATCCATATTGTCCCCCCGTTGCATTTCTTTTGATTGCAGTAATCCGATAGCGCCTGCTGTTTCCAGGAGCTTGCGATGGTTTTCATACCCGGTCACCGTGACCGTACTGAGATTGGCATTGCTGCCTGTCATCGCTATATTCATGAACCTTGCGTTTGCAGGCGCTCTAAACTCCTGCGTTTCATACCCGGTAAAGGAAACAATAATGGTATCGGCGCCTGTGGGCAACGCCATCTCAAATTCTCCTTTTTCAGAGGCTATGGCGATTGCTTTCCCGGCTTGAATGGTGGCGCCGGCCAATGATTCCCCGGTTTGCTGGTCTGTTATTTTCCCTTTGATAATGCGTTGTGAAAGT
>JAEUVR010000138.1 GCA_016786785.1 Chitinophagaceae bacterium | reverse complement strand
CCTGCAAGCTCCGGTGTTGAGCGCATACTGAAGTAAGGCGTTCAGCCTCTCTTCAAACTGCTCTTTTCTTTTTGTATAGGCTTCGATATCTATCTGCAGATCCTGCGCTTTCACCCGGTTCCGTATCAGGTAAAGCTGCGGATTTTCTTTTTGAGGCGTATAGTCGATGATCCCATGAGTCTGTAAGGACCTTAGTCCCTTCTTTACCTCGTCCGATGAAATACGCAGGGTTCTGGCAATGCTTTGTTCCATAATGGGAACGGGCTGATCAATGATCCCTTCGTAATGACGAAGCAGGGTTTTGATAAGCGGTTCCAGCAAGGGATTGTCTTTCTCAAAGGCGTACAGGCTTTGTTTGCCGCATACAAATTCCACTTTCGACAGCGCAAATACCTGCTCGGTAAAATAAAGCTGTTCCTCTTGCTCAAGTACCTTTAAAGTGCCGATGGTTTCCTGCGCATCCAATGAAAACTGCTTGATAAAATGGTGCAGGTCCATCTCGTAATATTGTCCTTCGCCCGATCCGGAAGCGATCTGGAGATGGTTCATCAACGCCTGGTAAATATGCCTGATCGCCGGCAGGGGCGGGAACCTGAGCGCGACCAGCTTTTTCAGTTCTTCCAGTTCTTTTTCCTGGTACAGCAGTACGGCATAAGCCCTTTTGCCATCGCGGCCGGCGCGACCAGCTTCCTGGTAATAGTTTTCGAGACAGTCTGGCGCGTCGGCATGGATAACGATTCTCACGTCGGGTTTATCGATGCCCATCCCAAAAGCGTTTGTGCATACGATTACGCGGGTAGTATTGTTCAGCCAGTCTTCCTGCTTTTTATTGCGTTGTTCGGGGTTGAGTCCCGCGTGGTAATAATCTGCGGTAATACCCTGCATGTTCAGCAGGTCGCTAAGCGTTTTGGTTCGTTTTCTACTTTTGCAATAGATGATGCCGCAGCCGGCGACATTTTGCAGGATCTCAAGGATCTTATTGATCTTCGATGAGGTGTTAAAAACGCTATAGGATAAATTGGGGCGCTCAAAAGACTGCCGGAAAATGGCGGGTCGACGGAACAGCAGTTTAGCGCAGATATCTTTCTGTACCGCTTCCGTAGCGGAAGCGGTCAGGGCCAGCGCGGGGACAGAAGGCAACTCTTCCCTTAGCGCGGCGATGCGTAAGTAAGCGGGCCGGAAATCGTATCCCCATTGAGAAATGCAGTGCGCTTCGTCAACCGCGATCAGGTTGATGTCGAGCCCCGGCAGGTATTCTTTAAACAGCGCGGTTTCCAGGCGCTCCGGCGAAACATATAAAAATTTACAGTTGCTGCCGCTTGCAAGCGAGAGGGTATGAATGGTTTCCTTGCGGGTCATGCCGGAATGCAGGGAAAAAGCGGTGATGTTTTTTTTTCGCAGGGTTTCCACCTGGTCCTTCATCAGGGCGATCAGCGGGCTGATCACCAGGCAAAGGCCGGGGCGGGCGAATGCCGGAACCTGGAAGCAGATAGATTTTCCGCCCCCGGTAGGCAATAAGGCAAGGGTATCCTGCCCTTTGAGTACAGATTGGATGATCTCTTCCTGTAGCGGCCGGAAGGAATCATATCCCCAACGATCCTTTAATATGGCTTTGATATCGGTCATCCCTAAACGACCTTTTTACGGAACAGCCTGACCGAATTTATGCCTAGCGCCACATCGCTCAGTCCCATCGCCAACGCGGCAAAAGTAGGCGTAAGCAATCCTATTGCGGCTACGGGGATGGCGACGATATTATAGAAGAATGCCCAGAAAAGGTTTTGTTTGATGGTGATAAATGTATGTTTGCCCAGTCCCAGCGAAAGCGGCAGGTTGGTCAATCCCTTGTTGGTCAACACCACGTCGGCGGTCTGCATGGCAATCTGGGAAGCTTCGCTGAGAGAGATGCCGATGGTCGCCTTGGCCAGGGCCGGCGCATCGTTGATGCCGTCGCCGATCATGATGGTCGGCGCCTGCCGGGTAAGCTCGGCCAGTTTTTCAAGTTTCTGCGTCGGGGTTTGTTCGGCGATGATCGTATCGATCCCCAGTTGTTCCGCCACAATTTTACAAGCGGCATAGCGGTCGCCGCTTAATAAAATAGGTTGGATATTTTTTTGTTTCAGGTATTGGATAACGTTATGCGCTTCGGGCCGGATCTCGTCGCGGAGATCGAGCCACCCGATCAGGATATTGTTTTTCGTGAGGTACACGTTATGCGAACCGTCGGCAGTCTGGGTTTCCGCAATTTTATACGAGCCCGCGATATAGGCATCGCCTTCTTTTGTAACGGCTTTCATGCCCAGGCCTTTTATCTCTTCTGTTTTTTGCCACCTGTAGCCGTCGTTTCTTTTCCAGTTGCGGCTAATGGATTGGGCGATGGGATGATTGGAATATTTTTCCAGGGAGTAGACGATCCTTTGAAATTCATCTTCCGTGATATCGGGCGAGAGGATCTGAAAGGCGCTGATCGTAAAGTCGCCGGTCGTCAGCGTGCCGGTCTTGTCAAATACCGCCTGCCGGATATTTTTAAACAATTCGAGGCTTTTGGCATTCCGGAAAAGGATGCCGTTTTTTGCGGCGCGGCCAAGCCCCACCGCTATTGCAGCAGGCGTAGCCAGTCCCATTGCGCAGGGGCAGGCGATCACGAGCACGGCGATGCTCCGCATTAAGGATTCGGTGAATTGGTTTTGTTGCAGCAGAAAAAAATTGATCACGAAGGTCAGCGCGGCAAGGATAAGGACCGCCGGAACGAATATCGCGCTGATCTTATCGGCCAGGAGCTGCGCTGGCGGCTTTTCTCCCTGCGCCATTTTCACCAGGTCGATAATGGTAGACAGTACCGAATGTTTTGATGTTGCGGTTACCTGCGCCTTAACCGTGCCGTCGGCCAGGAGGCTGCCGCCGAGCAGGGCGTCTTTGGGATTTTTTTCGAGGGGAAGACTTTCTCCCGTGATGATGGATTCGTTTACGCTTGCCGTTCCGGACAGGATCTTACAATCTGCCGGAACCTGGTCGCCCGACCGGATCAGGATCAGGTCGCCTATTCTCAGCTGGTCATTGTCTACCGGCAGGATCACTTCCTCATGCTGTTCATTAAAAGCGATCATATTGGCCATTGTCTTTTGCGATTTGACAAGGCTGTTCAGGGCTTTCTGGGTAGACTGTATGGAAACATCTTCGAGGTAGTTGCCCAAAAACACCAGGGTAATGATGGTTGCCGTAGTCTCATAAAAAATATAATCATGGCCCAGGTGGAGAAGGGACCCTGCCAGGCTGTACACAAAGGCGGCGGTGGCGCCGATGGCGATAAGCACATTCATGTTCGGCATGCCGTTGCGGATGCTCCTGATGGCGCTCCTACCGAAGAAATCCATTCCCACGATATAGACGGGCAGGCACAGGGCCAACTGCGTCCAGGGGTTCATCAGCCAGTCGATCGGGAGCCATTTGTTGAACATGTGCAGCATGAGGGGGGCGGTAAAGACCAGGCAAAAAAGAAACCGCTCCCTGTGCGAGCGAAATAATTTTTTGGAGGAAGAAGCCGGTTTCTTAGCGTCAGTCTGCACGCTATAGCCTAACGCTTCGATTCCTTTTGCCAATTTGACCGGCTCGGTATTGACGGTATTATCGAAAAGAACGTCTCCATTGACCAGGTTAACCTTAACGTTCTGCATTCCTTCCTTCTCAAGGTATTTGGCAACCGCAAGCGAACAGTTTGCGCAAGACATTCCATTTACTTTCCAGTTTATTTTTTCCATAGGGCAAATTTACTGCTATAAGCGGCGGGAAGAGGGACTAATATTTTTACCGTGTTGCAATTTTGTCTTGTATGCCCTGCAAGCAAGCTGCCTGCGCCGATTAATATTTTTACCGTGTTGCAATTTTGCCGGCATCCTGCGGCGTATAGGCGTTGAAAGCGATTTGGTATTTACAATCTAAAAAGGATAAAGGCGCGGTGAAAAAGCAGGTCAATTCCTTTATCATCCCGCATTTTACCCTGACTTTGGCGGCGGACTGAAACGTTATTTTCCCTTCTGTAAAGCGTAGAAACTTCATTGCCCGCCCCTGACTGCTTTTTATCTTTGAACAGCAGAAGGGTAAAGGCTGAAGCTTACTGTCCGGCGCAGTATGCTTTTGTTTTTGTATAGGAGAAGGGTAGGCCATGATAACCGGAGCGACGGCTTATGTATGTTGAATCTTTATCTGCAGCCACATAAAGCGTTAAAGCTGAAACTGAGCTGCTATATATAACAAGGGCGACCCGGCCTATGTTTTATTCCCGGCCAGGCAGTATGCACAAGCTGAAAATGAGCTGATAGGATAACGGTCGTCTTTAAGCCTACTCCCTATATTTGCAATATGGAGTTGGCGTATGCAAAAAAGGATATTGACGAGACGGCCAAAATGTTTTGGGAGCAGTTGCCAGATAAAAAAGTATTGGCTTTTCACGGGGAGATGGGAGTAGGGAAAACTACTTTTATCCAGGCATTGTGCAGGGTTCTTGGAGTAAGCGCGCCCGTAAGCAGTCCGACCTTTTCCATCATCAATGAATATGATGTTCCGGAGGGCTCGATTTATCATATTGATCTGTATCGTTGCAGGGATGAAAATGAAGCCATCCGGGCGGGGGTGGAAGAATGTTTGTATTCAGGATATATCTGCCTGGTAGAATGGCCTTCGAAAGCGCCCGGGATCTTCCCTGAAGATACCCTTCATATTTATATGGAGGAAACAGAAGACCGGATGCGCAGGATCAGGATGTAACCGCTCTAAAAGGGGAAGAAAAAGGGTGAGGAAGGAATGAACGTGTTGGATGAAGTTATGCCGCTTCGTGAAATACTGGTAAAACAGGGGAGAAAAGGAATGAAAGGGAATGAAAAGGAATCGGCCCCAGGGTGAAAGAGGTAGGGATATGGGGTGAAAGACGCTCAGGCGGGAATGAAACAAGACAAAGGATTGGAACCCGGACCCTGATAAAAGGGCCGGCTCGTTATAGATCTTTTCCTTGCTTTAAAACATGCTGCAGTTTAAATGGAAACGCCGCTGAAAAATAAGCCATTTGTAGATCGTAAATCGTAAATTGTAATTGCAAACCATATATTGATTCATGTCTTACCCACAGCCGGTTATCAGCGCTTCGTTCAGCTATGAAACATTAGAGGAAAAGTTGGATGTAAAACCCCAGGGCGAACAATTACATATCGGTATACCCCGTGAAAAAGCTTTCCAGGAAAACAGGGTGGGCCTGACGCCCGATGCAGTGGGCGTACTGGTAAGCGACGGTCACCAGGTGGTCATCGAACATGACGCCGGAGAAGCCGCTCATTTCCGGGACCAGGATTATAGCGAGGCGGGCGCAAAAATAGTGTACGAAAAAGCGGAAGTATACAAGGCGCCCATACTGGTAAAAACCGCGCCCGTAGTGGATGAAGATATTCCCTTGCTGCAACCCAATCAACTGATCATCTCACCGGTGCATATGTCGGCCATGAAGGCTGAGTTACTGGAGAAAATGATGGAGAAAAGGATCACTGCGGTATCGTTTGAAGCCCTGCGCGATGACAGCGGCTCCTATCCGATTGTCAGGAGCATGAGCGAGATTGCCGGAAGCGCGGTAATGCTTATCGCCGCCCAGCACCTCGGGTCGGCAAACCATGGCAAGGGCGTTTTATTGGGCGGTATTTCGGGCATCCCCCCTACCAAAGTGATCATCCTGGGAGCGGGCATCGTCGGGGAATACGCCGCCCGCGCAGCGCTGGCATTGGGCGCGTCGGTTAAAGTCTTTGACAATAGCGTATATCGCCTGAAAAGGCTTCAGAATAATATAGGCCAGCGGTTGTGGACCTCCGTAATAGAACCACGCATTCTTGCCAAACAGTTAAAGACCTGCGAAGTGGCGGTGGGCGCGCTCTCCTCGCCGGGAGGCAGAACGCCGCTGGTTGCAACCGAAGAAATGGTGAGCAATATGCGCGCCGGCAGCGTGATTATTGACGTGAGCATTGACAACGGGGGCTGTTTTGAAACAGCGCAGATCACCAGTCATCAGCATCCCGTATTTATGAAATACGGCGTGATCCATTATTGTGTGCCGAATATCCCCTCCGGTTTTGCGCGCACGGCATCGCAGGCCATCAGCAACGTACTCATGCCCCTGGTGCTGGAAGCCGGCGAGGAAGGGGGATTTGAGAACCTGGTCTGGCATAAGGTCAACCTTCGCTCCGGTATTTATCTGTTTAAGGGGGCTTTGACAAATTTCCATTTCAGCCAGCGGTTTGACCTGAAATATACTGATCTGAATCTGCTGATCGCCAGCCAGCGCTAAGACGCTGTTGAGCGAGCTTTAAAACCTGGCGGCGGGCATTGGCATAACGCATTCAATGCCTGAGGTGGCGCTAATACGCCGTTGAGGGTTTCCCCAAAAATTGTTAGCTAAGTAGCGCTTTCCTTGTTTTGGGGCTTTTCTTTTTCGGGAGAGCTTTAAAACTGTTATTTAACCGCCTTAATGGCTTCTTTAATCAGCGCAAAACGCATGGATCGCATAAGAAGCCAGCTACTTATATTGCATGATATCAACGACCTGGTCGCAGAACCCGTATTCCTGCTTGTCGTTGGAGCTGACGATGACCAGTCTTTCCCTGCAGTAATCGGCTACCAACTGATGGTACATCGAAATACCCGCCATGTCCAGGTTGGTGCAGGGTTCGTCGAATAATACGCAGGGAGTGTCCGAGAAGATGGCCTGCGCCAGCTTCACCCGTTGTTTCATCCCCGAAGAAAAATAACGGATCTGTTTGCCTGCGGATCTTTCGAGCCCTAAAATTTCAATAACCTTTTTGCCGGTCATGCCGGAAAAAAAGGGCTTAAATTTTGTATGGAACTGAAAGAATTCAGATAAGGTCATTTCTTCAATGACTTCCTGGTAGGGTGCGGCAATCGATATGCTTTTATAAGCCTGGTCGGAATCTATTGCCCGGGCGCTTTCATAACGGATCTTTCCCTCACTGGCCATAATGGCCCCGGCAATAACCTGTAGCAAGGTCGACTTTCCCGAGCCGTTAGGCCCTGTTATCGCATAGTAATGCCCGGTATCGAACTGGTAAGAAAACCCGCGAAAGATCCAATCCCGGTTAAAACGTTTGCCGATATCAGAAAGTGAAATCTGCATCACTCGCTGTTTTGGATGGGCGCTTAATGATGCCCGATTTTGATTGGGCAATGAACTGCAGTATCTGGTCTTTTATCTCGCTGGCGGGCAACGTATCGCTTATATGCTGTACCGCGATGGTAGTGGTATTTCTTTCTACAAATAAGATATGATAGATATTGGAGATCTCGGCGATCGCCTCCTTGGAGAAGTTGCGGCGCTGCAATCCAACGATATTGATTCCCATATAGCTCAGCGGTTCCCGCGCAGCCTTGATAAAGGGGGGGACGTCTTTCCGGATTACCGTATGCCCGGCGATATAAGTATGCGCGCCAATATGGGTAAACTGGTGCGCGCCGGCCATGCCGCTGAGGATGGCATAGTCGTCGATGGTAACATGGCCCGCCAGTTGAACGGCATTCCCCAGGATGACATTGTCGCCCAGGATACAGTCGTGCGCCACATGCGAATACGCCATTAACAGGCAGTGTTTACCCAAAATGGTTTTCCAGCGGTCCTGGGTTCCCCGGTTAACGGTTACGCATTCCCTTATGATCGTATGGTCGCCTATTTCAACAAAGGTTTCTTCCCCGATAAATTTGAGATCCTGCGGTATGGCGCTGATCACGGCGCCGGGAAATATCTGGCAATGTTCTCCAATGCGCGCATACGGATGAATGACGGCATGCGACATGATATGGGAATGATCGCCGATGGTTACTTTATCATGAATGACTGCAAAAGGTTCAATGGTTACTTCTTTTCCGATTTTTGCATCAGGATGGATATAGGCAAGAGGACTAATCATACTCAGTCTTTGGGTCTTTTTACAATTTGAGCTACAAGGTCTGCTTCCGTCACCAGTTTATCGCCTATGAATATTGTGCCTTTCATTTCACAGATACCTCTTCGTATAGGATTGGAAAGCTCCATTTTTAAAATCAGCGTATCGCCCGGGACTACTTTTTGTTTGAATTTACAATTCTCTATCTTAAGAAAATAAGTATCGTATTGGTCGGGGCTATTGCGGGGAATGGCCAGGAATCCTCCGGCCTGCGCCAGCGCTTCTACCTGGAGCACGCCCGGCATTACGCAGTTGCCGGGAAAATGTCCCTGGAAAAAAGGCTCGTTATAGGTTACATTTTTGATCGCCACCACGTGCTTGTCCGTTAGCTCGATCACCTTATCCACTAACAGGAAGGGGTATCGATGGGGCAATACCCTTTCGATAGCATGAATATCCAGCAAGGGAGATTTTGAAGGATCATATTTGGGGATATCCTGGCGGTGTTTGTATTTTTTTATATGTTCCTTTATCTTTTTCGCAAAACGCACATTGGTGGAATGCCCCGGGCGGTTGGCGATGATATGCGCCTTAAAGGGAAATCCTACCAGGGCCAGGTCCCCGACAACGTCCAGCAGCTTATGCCTGGCCGGTTCATTGGGGAAACGGAGTTTGAGGTTGTTCAGGATGCCTTCCTCGCTTACCTGTACGTCTTTTTTATTGAACACCTTGGAGATGCGTTGCACCTGGTCGTCGGTAATGGGTTTGTCGACCACTACGATGGCATTATTGATGTCCCCGCCTTTGATCAGGTTATTGGCCAGCAGCGCTTCCAGCTCGTGAAAAAAACAGAAAGTGCGGCAGGGGGCGATTTCGTGATTGAACAGCGTTATATCCTTTAATGCCGCATGCTGCGTTCCGAGGATGGGCGAATTAAAGTCAATCAAGGTATTGATCCGGTACTCGTGATAGGGCAGCGCGACCATTTCAACCTTTTTGTCTTCATCTACCAGGGTAATATTGTGTTCAATGGTATAATAGGTCTTTTTAACAGGCTGCTGCTGTGCGCCGATCTTTTCGAGCGCCACCACAAAAGGCTCGGCGCTCCCGTCCAGGATCGGCACCTCTTCCCCGTCAATTTCGATCAGGACATTATCGATCTGCATGCCCACAAGGGAAGCCATCAGGTGTTCGATGGTGCTGACCCTGGCCCCATGAGCTTCAATGGTGGTGCTTCTATTGGTTTCTATGACATTGTCAACGTCTGCTTTTATCAGTGGTTTCCGGTGAAGATCTACCCGCTGGAATACGATCCCGGTATTTGGTTCAGCAGGCTTCAGGCGCATGGTAACCGACTGCCCGGTATGAATGCCCGCTCCTGAAATGGCAATTTCTGACTTAATGGTATGCTGAAAAAATTCTTCATTGCCGGTGGTTCTATCCATAGCCACGAATGTATGAAAACTATCTAAATGCCCGCTTTTTCCATGAGCAATTGCTTAACTAAATTCTCCAGTTCTATTACCCTTTTTTCCAGCTCAGGTAATTTTCTTGTTACCGCCTGGCTTCTGAGGGCGCTGGTATAGTCAAACGCAGGAGAGCCGGTTACGGCTGTATGAGGATTTTTGATAGACTTGCTGACGCCGCTTTGCGCATTGATCTTGACATTATCGGCAATATGCAGATGACCCACTATGCCGGCCTGCCCTCCGATCATTACGTTATTGCCGATCTTGGTGCTTCCGCTAACGCCCGCCTGCGCGGCAATGACCGTATGATGGCCTACTTCCACATTGTGCGCGACCTGGATAAGATTATCCAGTTTGGCCCCCGACCTGATCAGCGTGGAGCCCATGGTGGCCCTGTCGATGGTTGAATTGGCGCCGATCTCCACATTGTCTTCTACGATAACATTGCCAATCTGCGGTACTTTCTTGAAGGTGCCATCGGCCTGGGGGGCAAAACCAAAACCATCGCTTCCTATTACCGTCCCGGCATGAATGCTTACATTTTTGCCGATAAGGCAATCATGGTAAACCCTTACTCCCGGATGCAATTCCGACTGATCGCCGATCCTCGCATTGTTTCCGATATACACGTTGGGATATATCTTGGCGTTATCGCCTATCTCTACATTATCGCCTATATAAGCAAAAGCGCCGACAAAAATATTTTTACCCAAACGGGCGGTTTTGGAAATATAGGAAGGCTCCTGTATACCGGTCATTTGCTGTGCGATCATTTCCTGGTATTTGGCCAGCAAAGTGGCAAAGGCCGAATAGGGATCAACGACGCGCAGCAGCGTGGCATTAACCGGCTCCTTCAGATCCTGGGTATCATGAACAATAATTACAGACGCTTTGGTAGAATAAAGATAGTCCTCGTATTTGGGGTTAGCCAGAAACGTCAACTGGCCCGAACGCGCTTCTTCTATTTTCCCGAACGACGCTACAACTGCCGCGGGGTCGCCTTCCACCCTGGCGTTAATGATTAAGGCTATTTGCGCTGCGGTGAATTGCATAGGTTAAGCTTGATACTGTTGATCGAAGGTTCTTTAATCTAAGTCCAGACTGGTTAACGGGAAGCAAATATAGAATTTTTTCACAGGCCTTGACAGCGTCTGATGGATCAGGGCGTTGTCAACCTTGGAAATATCCTTTACGCTTCCGTCTTTAAACAAAATGTTAATCCTTTCCTCGGACGGGTCATAGGTCGTATTCTGCGTTTCTCCCGCAAAAATAAAATAGTGACTTTCTTCCTCCGAGATATTCCATTCACGGCAAATTTTGTTCCGCATAACCGTTATACGGTCCGATGGAAAGGGTTCCGCCTGCAATTTAACTTTCAATAGCCTGCGGTCGATCAGTAAACGACATAACCTGGATAAAATTTTATCCGGATGGCTCATCCAGTTTTTAATGGCGGCCATTACGTCATAGTCGTCCAGTAAAAGGAACTGCTCTAAAAACGAGCCCTGATTTTCTTCATTGCCTCCTTTCAGAAAAAAATCAAAAGGCCCTGAGGCGCCGCTGACTTCCTTTCCTCTTTTTAACAACTCTTTAGCCCTTTCAATGATCTTTACCAGCGTCATTTCGGCGCTGAGCGCCGTTTTATGAAGGTAAACCTGCCAGTACATTAATCGCCGGGATACCAGGAATTTTTCAATAGAATATATGCCTTTTTCTTCTACCATCAGCTCCCCCCGATGAACGGTCAGCATCTTGATGATCCGGTCGTACCCGATCACTCCCTCCGATACTCCTGTAAAAAAACTATCCCTCGTCAGGTAGTCCATCCGGTCTACGTCCAACTGGCCCGATATCAGCTGCCGCAGGAACGGTTTGGGGTACTCGTTGGTGAAGATCCGGATCGCCGTTTCCAGCTGCCCGTTATACGCTTCATTAAGCGTCTTCATGATCCGGAGGGAAAGGGTTTCATGGCTGACGCCGGGGATCAGGATATTTTCCAGGGCGTGCGAAAAGGGGCCGTGCCCGACATCGTGCAACAGTATGGCGAGCTTTGCCCCGACCTCTTCATCGGGACTGATATCGATCCCCTTATTTTTTAATTCGGAAAGCGCATTGCACATGAGATGATAAGCGCCCAGCGAATGATGTAGCCGGGTATGAACGGCTCCGGGATAAACCAGGTGGGCAAAAGCCATCTGCGATACCCGGCGGAGCCGCTGGTAAAAAGGATGCGCAATGATATCCATGATCAGCGGATGATCCACGGTAATAAATCCGTAAACCGGGTCATTGATGATCTTGCGGGCGGCGTTCATTGTTGTAAGTCTGTTAAAATAGCCTGTATTATTTTACAAATGAAAAATATCGTTTGCAAGAATTAATTTAGCTGTGAATGAGATTTCTATATGCAAATATTGCATTTTTAAGCATTATCCTTTGCGCTTGTTTTGCCGCAACCGCCCAGGAGGGCGATTCGACCCGCGCAGACATTCCCCGTCGCTTTAAAGCTTACCGGAAAACGGAACTGCTAACAGGCTTTAATTTTCAGACCAGCGATTTTAAAGGAGCTAAGGAAACCAGAAAATATGGCGAGATTGGCATCGCCCGCTCCCTGCATTTTAACGGCCCTCACGGAACCTCTTCGCTGGGCGTATATCTCTCGGAAGAGATATACCTCGGCGATAAAAATATATATGGCACGAAACTGGGTATGTATACGCATTATCTTTTCGATATAGGCTTAGCGGCAGTGTATTACACCGACTTTGAGAAAGGCAACCTGAAGCTGCGCCCGGAGCTGGGCGTGGGAATGGGCGCCGTCAGGATAGTCGGCGGGTTCAATATCCCTACTTTTGGAAACAAGGCTTTTGCCGAACTTTCCAGGAGTATGGGGCAGCTCACGATCCAGATCATGTGGCCGGTCGCGCGCAAAGAGATCGACCGGAAAACAAATGCTTTTAAAGAACTTTTTAAATTTTAAAATGGCGTTAGCAAATATTATTTGGGTAGACGACGAAATAGAAAGCCTGCAATCGCAGAAGATCTTTCTGGAGAATAAGGGCTATCATGTAGAAACCTTTACCAATGGTTTTGACGCGATCGATTTTGTAAAGGAGAACCAGGTAGACGTGGCATTGATAGACGAATCGATGCCGGGAATAACCGGGTTGGAAACCCTTGCCCAGATAAAAGAGATCAACAGCCGGCTCCCGGTGGTGCTGATCACCAAGAACGAAACGGAAAACCTGATGGATGATGCGATCGGCAGCCAGATATCCGATTACCTGATCAAGCCGGTCAACCCCAACCAGGTATTGCTAAGCCTCAAAAAGATCATCGATAACAAACGTCTTATAGCCGAAAAAACCACTTCCGCATACCAGCAGCAGTTCCGCAACCTCTTTATGGCGCTGAACAGCAACCCGGATTATAATGAATGGATGGATATTTACAAGAAGCTTACCTACTGGGAGCTGGAAATGGAAAAAAGCGACAGCCCCGAAATGAGGGAAGTACTGCAAACCCAGAAAAGCGAGGCGAATACCGAGTTCTTTAAATTTGTTTCCAGGAACTATGCCAAATGGGTGGCGCCTAACAGTAAGGAGGGGCCTATTATGTCGCATACGGTATTCCGGTTCAAAGCCCTGCCCCATGTGGAAAAAGGAACGCCTACTTTTTTTATCCTGCTCGACAACCTGCGCTTCGATCAATGGAAAGCCATTCAACCGGTTTTTGCCGAAAGCTTCAGGATACTGGAAGAAGAAACGTTTTACAGCATCCTGCCCACTGCTACCCAATATTGCCGCAATGCTGTTTTTGCGGGCCTGATGCCCATCGATATTGAAAAACATTTTCCCGTACAATGGAAAAATGACGAGGAAGAGGGAGGAAAAAATCTTTATGAAGAAGATTTTTTCCGAGCCCAGTTAAAGCGTTTAAAAAGGGAAGATATCCGCTTTTCTTATACCAAGGTGGTCAACTACCAGGCGGGGCAGGATCTTGTAAACAATATCCATAACCTGATGGGAAACGACCTGAACATCATCGTGTACAATTTTGTGGACATGATGAGTCATGCGCGCACGGAAATGGAAGTATTGAAAGAGCTTGCCGGCGACGAGATCAGCTACCGCTCCGTAACCAGAAGCTGGTTTGAACATTCTCCTCTCAACCAGGCGCTGAAAAAAATAGCCGACAAAAAGATCAACCTGATACTGGCAACCGATCACGGCAGCGTTCGCGTAAAATCGCCCGTAAAAGTGATCGGCGACAAACAGACCACTACCAACCTGCGGTACAAACATGGAAGGAACCTGCATTACGAGCCCAGGGATGTGCTCGCCTTCCGCGATCCGAGGGAAGCGGGGCTGCCGACGCCCAACGTGAACTCTTCTTTTATTTTTGCCAAGGAAGACCTGTTTCTCTGCTACCCGAACAACTATAATTATTATGTGAACTATTACCGGAATACCTTTCAGCATGGCGGCATAAGCCTCGAAGAAATGATCGTTCCCGTGATCAGGATGACCAGCCGGTAAGCGAAGCGGCGGTTGATCTTCGTTTGAACATTTTGTCAACACCCGCGCGGTCGCCGGCAGAGGTCCGTTTATATCGTTATCTTTGCGCTATGAAGTACAACCAGCATACGCTTGATAAAATAGAAGCTATTCTGTCGGAATCGAATTATACGGTCAGGTATGAAAGGGGGACTTTCCAGAGCGGGTATTGTATTTTAGAAGAGAGAAAAGTAGTGGTGCTGAATAAGTTTCTGCAAATAGAGGGGCGGATCAATACGCTTATAGACTTGCTTCCCAGGCTATCCGTCAATGTGGAAACGCTGTCTCCCGATGCGCAGAAGACGTATCGCCAGATCCTGGCGGAAGCCGGACCCGCTGCGGAATAATATCTTACCAGAGGCGGCCGTCGCCGACGGTATAGCCTGTTGGCGTATGGCAGCTATTGCGACTGGCCCCGCGTCGTATGCGGCGGCATCCGGAGTATGCATATTTTCTTTAGATTTGAACAGTGGCATATCCTTCATTAACCATTACCTTTCTTGGCACAGGCACCAGCGGCGGCATTCCTATGATCGCCTGTCCCTGCCGGGTTTGCGCTTCAACGGATAAAAAAGACAAACGGCTTCGGTCCAGCATAATGGTGCAGTCTCCCCATACTACCCTGGTGGTGGATTCGGGCCCGGATTTCCGTTACCAGATGCTGCGCGCAGGCGTAAAAAAGCTGGATGCTATTCTTTTTACCCATCCTCATAAGGATCATGTAGCGGGACTGGACGATGTCCGCGCCTTTAACTTTTTTTCGGGGCGGGCGATGGAGGTCTATGCAAACGATATGACCCAGGCGGTATTGATCCGTGAATTTCCCTATGCTTTTGCCGATACCAAATATCCCGGCGTGCCGGAAATAAACCTGAATACCATCGGCCTGGAACCCTTTGTGGTGGGAGATATTCCCGTAACGCCCATCATGGTATGGCACCTGAAAATGCCCGTGCTGGGGTTCCGCTTCGGAAGCTTCACCTATATTACGGACGCCAATAAGATCGATCCGCCGGAAATGGAGAAGATAAGGGGAAGCCGGGCGCTGGTATTGAATACGCTGCGGAAGAACGAGCATATCTCTCATTTTACGCTTCGCGAAGGGATAAGCATTGCAGAGACGCTAAAACCCGAGTCGGCCTGGTTCACTCATCTAAGCCACCAGATGGGGCTTCATGAAGAGATCAATAAACAACTTCCTCCCGGCGTCCAACTGGCTTACGACGGATTGGTACTGCATATGGATGGGGGATAAACGGATGCCCGGGATGACTGAAGCCCAGACGTGCATCAATAATCATATCCGCAAAAGAAAAATAAACTGGCGTATCCGAATGGCTTGATTGATTATGCCGCGTAAAACAAGGCCGTTCCCAGCCCGGTTGACTGCTCCTGTCTTGACCCTGCGCTTGGGTGGAAGCATTGATGATTTCGACGGATTGGTTGTATAACGGTAAAATACCTGATGATGCTTGGCATGGAGCCTGTTCTTGCCGTTGATCCTGAATGGGATAGCGCCCGGCCAATCCAGTTTTATAACTGGTAAAAACATGCGATGCCGCTGTCTTCTAGCGGTTAATCATAAGCGTATTGACGACCAATTTCCCATAAAGCGCTCATCTTAACGGCTCCGCTCCCGCGTACCTTGCTTCAAAGATCAATTTATGAGGTTAAGAGAATATTTATCATTTGCAAAGCGCGAACGCAATGGCGTCATCACGCTAACGCTGTTGATCCTGCTGGTATCGTTCATGCACCGTTTTTTTCCATCAGGCGCGATCCGGTATACGCCTGCCGGAGATAAACCTGCCAGGGAAGACCTTGTTTCAGGGAATAAAAGGCGGGATGCTGCAGATGATATCGATAACAAACGGGCTCGCCGAGGGCGGATTGATTTTATGGAAACAGGATCTGCGGGGAATCCTGTAAGACTCGGGAAGCCCGGATACCCCGGATATCCCGAAAAGGATATTTCCAGCAGCGATACCGCGTCCGCTCTCCCGCTTTTTGTGTTTGATCCCAATACGCTGTCTGCGGACCAATGGAAAAAGCTGGGCCTGCGCGACCGGGTCATCGCAACCATTCAGCGCTATACGGCAAAAGGAGGTAAGTTTTATACGCCGCAGGATTTGGGAAAGATATATGGACTGAGCAAGGCGGAGTATGAAAGATTAGCGCCCTATGCGGTGATCCGAAAGCCGCCGTTTGCAACCCGGCGAAAAGAAGAGAGACTTACTTTGCCGTACAACCGAAAGCTGTCGTTGGCAACCTGGCAAAAAGAACAAAGGATTACCTTGCTGGACAACCGAAACGGGCATATTGGGCGCGTATCCGATCGGGATTCGGGAACATCTGGTCATGCGTCCTGGCCTGCGGATAGCGAAACGGAGGCTAAGGCTTCGGCCCCCGGAGCGCCAGGGATGGATAACCGGGAAATAATAGGTCTGAAAGAAAAGCGAGGGAAAGATCCGGGCGGGGAAGCGGGCTATATTATTGACATCAACAGGGCAGATACGGGTTTGCTGCAGCGTCTGCCCGGAATAGGCGGCGTTTTGGCGACGCGAATCGTTATGTTTCGTAAAAAACTGGGCGGGTTCAGCAGCCTGTCGCAGCTCTGCGAAGTATATGGATTGTCAGAAGAAGTATATCGCGGGCTCGCCGGCCGCCTGACATGCGATTCGGGTCTGATCAAAAAGATCAATATCAACGCGGAGGAGCTTTATCCGTTAAGAAGCCACCCCTATACAAAAGGAAATATTGCGCAGACGATCATCAGTTACCGGGAGCAGCATGGCCTCTTTGATTCTATAAAAGAGCTGAAAAAAATAAACAGCATAACGCCCGAGGCGTTGGAAAAGATGCTGCCTTATTTATCGGTTCGTTAGGAGTTGATTTATTCCCGCTTGTATCTCAGTTCATTTTTTCTAAATTTTATTGCCAATGCTTATATGTATTGAACACAAATCCCAACCCGCTTAAACCTCGTTCAACTGCGACATGAAGGATTTAGTAGATTTATAGGTTAAGGTTGTCATCGGGATGTTTACTTTTATTGGTCCTTCTTTACTTTGCCTATTTCGTTATTTTGCAAACAGTTGGCATACAACTCTAGTCTTCCAATAGGCTCCTGTAAGCGCGCATAAGCTTTATCGTGACAATGATCAGGATATTCCTCCCGCCTTCAATAAGTTTCCCTAAGCGTTCCAAAATGATGCTACGCCGTTGGAAATTTCTGCCATCTTCAATGAGTTTCAGCAAACGCCCCTTGATGGGTATTTGACGGCATGGTTACCCGTCTCAATAGCAAAAGGGGAGGGCTGGTTGCCATGGATATGTCGCGCCGGCTTGTTGGGATTGCCCACGGTTTCCACCGCAGCAGAAACCGGTTGCTGGATTTCATAAACCGCAAACGCTTGTTAGTCTCTCAAATAATGTATTATTTTGCAGTCTTATGAACTTTGAAGTTTCTGAATTAACCGCGCAAGTCGGACAGTCAGCCAGGGATTTTGCGCAACAGCATATCCGGCCAAATGTTATGAAATGGGATGAAAGCCAGGAGTTTCCTGTCCAGGTCTTTAAAGAGATGGGTAAACTTGGGTTTATGGGCGTCCTGGTCCCGGAAGAATACGGCGGCTCCGGCCTGTCCTATTTTGAATATATCGCGGTCATAGAGGAAATAGCCAAGGTTTGCGGTTCCGTGGGACTGAGCGTTGCCGCCCATAACTCCCTTTGTACGGGCCATATTATGAACTTTGGCAATGAGGAACAGAAGAAAAAGTATTTACCCAAGCTGGCTACGGCCGAATGGATAGGCGCCTGGGGCCTTACGGAGCCGAATACCGGCAGCGACGCAGGCAATATGAAGTGCACGGCCCGGCGCGACGGGGATCATTGGGTGATCAACGGAACCAAGAACTGGATCACCCATGGCATCAGCGGCGATGTGGCGGTGGTGATGACGCGGACAGGCGAATCAAGAGCTAAAAATAATTCCACTGCCTTCATTGTAGAAAGAGGAACGCCCGGATTTACGGGAGGCAAAAAGGAAAATAAACTGGGGATGAGAGCCAGCGAAACCGCGGAAATGATATTTGATAATTGTCGTATCCCCGACGCCAACCGTATCGGTAATGTGGGGGATGGCTTTAAACAGGCCATGAAGATACTGGATGGGGGAAGGATATCAATAGCCGCATTATCCCTGGGCATTGCCAAGGGCGCTTATGAGGCTTCTGTTCAGTATTCCAAGGAAAGGCGCCAATTCGATAAGCCTATTTCCAGCTTCCAGGGCATTGCTTTTAAACTTGCGGATATGGCCACCCAGATCACCGCAGCGGAATTGCTGACCCTCCAGGCTGCGGATAAAAAGAACAGGGGAGAAGCCATGACCAAAGAGGCTGCCATGGCCAAGTATTATGCAAGCGAAGTGGCGGTAAGCGTGTCTACCGAAGCGGTGCAGATATTTGGAGGATATGGATATACCAAGGATTTTCCCGTGGAGAAATTCTATCGCGACAGCAAGCTGTGCACCATAGGCGAAGGCACTTCGGAAATACAAAAGCTGGTCATTTC
>JAEUVR010000260.1 GCA_016786785.1 Chitinophagaceae bacterium | reverse complement strand
AACCAGCGGAATGGTGATCTACGATACCATGAAAATGCTGAAAAGCCCTGTCAGCACGATATGCATGGGACTGGCCGCTTCGATGGGCTCGATATTGCTTAGCGGAGGCGTAAAAGGACGCCGGTTTATCTACCCCCATGGAGAGGTCATGATCCATCAGCCCAGCCTGGGCGGGCATATGCAGGGGGTAAGCGTGGACCTTGAGATCACGGCGAAACAAACCCGCCGGGTAAAAGAGATCGGCGCGCGGATCCTGGCGGAAAACTGCGGTAAGAAATTTGAGCAGGTCATGAAGGATTTTGACCGCGACTACTGGATGGACGCGAAAGAATCTATCGACTACGGCATAGTAGACGGCATGATCTCATCGCTCTAGAAGGGTAGTACGGCGGCCGCCCGGAGACAGCAAGACCCGGGAAAAAGCTGGGCGATATCAACCCGGCTTATCCAGTTTGACTACCGCCAGTGTATGGTAGCAGAAGCGGATGACCTCATCGCTTTAAAAGCCCGGCGAATACTATGCGGCCGGGAACTGCCACTCAGCGGTAAATATTGAACCTTGGTGGCGACTCATTCATTTTCAGCATATTGGAAGCTTCCGGGATAAAATATTAAAACGAACCAAAACCGGCATCCGGGCGATAACAATCCTTGGAGAAACCAGAAAAGTTCGGGACCTTTACCAGAGACATTTTTAAAACGATACCCTGGAACGCCAGGCGTGAATAACGAAACAAGATGGCAAAAACAACGTTGCATTGCTCGTTCTGCGGTCGAAGCCGTGATGAAGTTAAAATTCTTATCGCAGGACAGGAAGGTCATATCTGTGAGAACTGCGTTGAACATGCGCGTGAGATCATTGACCAGGAACTGATGGTCCGGAACGACAATCCTGTTCCTTCCCAATTTAAGCTCAACGTTAAAAAACCCGTTGAAATAAAAAAATTCCTCGACGAATATGTGATCGGGCAGGATGACGCTAAAAAAGTATTAGCAGTAGCCGTCTATAATCATTACAAACGCCTTCAGCAAAAGCCGGCTGAAAATGATATTGAGATCGAAAAAAGCAATATCGTTATGGTGGGCGAAACAGGCACCGGTAAAACCCTATTGGCCAAGACCATTGCCAAGCTGCTAAACGTTCCCTTTGCCATTGTCGACGCTACCGTATTTACAGAAGCTGGATACGTAGGAGAAGATGTGGAAAGCATCCTTACGCGATTATTACAGGTTTGTAACTACGATGTTACGGCTGCGGAAAGAGGAATTGTATATATAGATGAAATTGATAAGGTGGCGCGCAAGGGCGACAACCCCTCGATCACCCGCGATGTAAGCGGCGAAGGCGTTCAACAGGGGCTGTTAAAACTCCTGGAAGGCACGGATGTGCTTGTTCCCCCGCAAGGCGGCCGCAAACATCCCGAACAAAAGCTCATTAAAGTTAATACGCATAATATCCTGTTCATCTGCGGCGGCGCATTTGACGGCATAGATAAGGTAATCGCCCGCAGGGTAAATACCAATGCCATTGGTTTCAATACCAACAAAGAGCAGCAGGAACATATGAAAAATAATCTTTTGCAGTATGTGAATGCGAGAGACCTGAAAACATTCGGGCTGATCCCTGAACTGCTGGGACGACTGCCTGTGGTCACTTACCTGAACCCGCTGGACCAGGAAACGCTTCGCTCCATCCTTACACAACCTAAAAACGCCCTGCTCAAACAATACAAACGTTTGTTTGAGCTGGAAGGCATCAAATTAACGATTGACGACGCCGTACTCGATTTTATGGTGGTCAAGGCGCTGGAATATAAGCTGGGCGCAAGAGGGCTCAGAAGCATCTGCGAGAGCATCCTGAATGACGCCATGTTCGAATTGCCTTCTTCCAAGCAAACTGCACTGAATATTGACCTGGAATATGCCGAGAAGAAATTTAACAAAAGCAAACTGAGCTTACTGAAAGTGGCTTAAAATACGGCTTAAATGAACGATCTGATAGAGAAATTAAAATCACAGGCAGGTATAACCGATGAGCAGGCGTTGAAAGCCATTGAAGTGATCAAAAACTATACAAAAGAAAAATTTCCGATGTTTAGCGGGGCTATTGAGAATCTTTTCAAAAAATATAAGCCCGAAGACAAGGACGATTTTATAGATTAACGCTCCCGCCCGTTTGCCTAATATTCCCTGCTGAAAAAAGATGGTTAAAGCGCCTCCTGCCTGCCAGTTCCGCAGTATGACAGCTAGTTGCTTTTAACGTTCCGGGTAGAGGCGTATAGCGCCGGATTATGTGTATGGGATTCAGCGGGTTATTTTAACTCCTCCCT
>JAEUVR010000068.1 GCA_016786785.1 Chitinophagaceae bacterium | reverse complement strand
TTCATCCAGCAGCACGTCCATATTGACCTCGGAAGGATCCAGCAGCGGCGCGTTGGCCCTTTCCCTTACTTTATTGATATCCTTGGCTGCGTTTATCGGGTCGTCTTTCCATAAATAGGCTTCCGCCCGCAGCAGATAGGTTTCCGCCAGGCGGTAGATATACCAATCGGTATACCCGCCTCTTGCGGGCACATTTACGAAATCAGGGATATATACCTTGTAGTGCGGCCACTGGAACCATCCCCTGATGGTGTCGGTGCATAGGATAGCCCCGGAATTGTTATAAAGCTGTAACGGCTGCCCGTAATAAGAATCAGTCGCCTTAATGGTAGGGTTATTATAGACAATATCTTCCATCCTCATCCAGTTTCCGGGAGCATGCCTGTAGTCGTCGCCCGCATTTTCCCAGATCATATGCGTGGTGTACCAAGTAGAACGGGCTTGCGCCACTCCCCTTCCATAAGCGGTTGACTGGTCTATTTCAATGCCGGCCGCATCGATCGTTCCCCTGTTACCGTTAGGCGTGGTGATATTATTCCACCAGATGGGAACCGTCGCATACATCAGGGCGCTTCCCGCGGCGGATTTGCCTAAAACATCCATCCTGTCGATCGTTAGCAGCAGGACTTCCTTATTGTCTCCAATAGCTTTATTCTGTGGCCTGTGCAGGTCCCAGGTAACATTTTTAGCCGGATTGGATTTATCGCTGCCAAACCTTTCTGTCATTAAACGGTATCTCCCGCCGTCAATGACATGGCTTGCCGAAGTAATCGCATCGTCAAAAAGACCAAGCGCAAGATTCACCTTGGCGAGCAGATGACTGACAGCCCCCTTGGTGACGGCGCCTTTTTGCACGTCGTCGCTAACCCATTGTTCTGCAAATTCCAGGTCTTCTTTTAACTTTTGCAGGATGACCTCCCTTTTGGTAGAATAGAAATCCAGTTTGGGACCTTCCAGTTCTTTAAGAATCAGCGGCACATCGCCAAACTGATGAACAAGTCCGTAATACCGGAACGCCCTGTGAAAATAGGCGGCTCCGAGAATAGCATTTTTCTGCTCTTCCGAATCATAGACAGGTTGATCAATCCTGGAAATGACCGTATTGGCATTCTTGATGGCCCGGTACCCTTCATCCCAATACCATCCTATCCGGTTATAGCTGCCATTATTTAGCTGCGCATCAGGAGTGATCTGGAGGTTCAGGTTTTGCGCAGGCGATGCGGCATCCGTTTTTCCATGCACCGATACTTCAGAAAACAACAGCTCGGTGATGATCGGCGCATCTGTTGTCAGGTATTCAAGCCTCATGCTCGATTCGCAAACCGACAGCACATTCAGCAATGCCCCCGGCGTTTTGAAAGATTCGGCAGGGGAATAAAATGACAGGGGTTTGGGTTCGAGGAATTCTTTTTTACACGCGGCAGCCGATAACACGACAGCCGGTAAAATGATATATCCGATTATATTATAAGGAATCTTTTTCATGACTTAAAGTTTGGTATTTTATAAGGTTAGATTAATGCCGAATGTGAATATCCTCGGCGTTGGCCCGGCATATTCAGGATCCCAGAATAAATGCTGCGACGCAAGAAAGCCCACATTCCTGGAATTCACGAAAACCCTCATTTGCTGAATCCTGGCCCTGTCCAATAAACGCTGGGGCAGCCTGTACGCAATGGAAATATTATCTAACCGGAGAAAAGACCTGCTTCGGTAAACATTATAGGTAGCGCCGCCTTCGCTGGAAGACAACCTCGCGTAATCGTTCAAAGGATTTTCGGCTGTCCAGTAAGGGAGCGTGTAATAATTCGTTCTGTCGAGATATCCGTTCCCCAAGCTCTTCGCTTCATTAAAAGCGCCCTTATGTCCCCAGTAAGAATACATCATAAAGGATATATCAATATCATTGAAAAGCGTGAACTCATTCCTCCACGACCCTCTGAATTTAGGAGTGGCATTGCCCAGAAACTGCCTGTCCGCATCGGTGTATTTTCCATCGTCATTGACATCCTGCAGTTTAAAATCTCCAGGCTTCACGCCATACCGGGCCGCGTCGGCCGCTTCATTCGCCTGGTACACGCCCAATACCTTAATATCCCATATCTCATCAATTGCATGTCCGATAAACCATTGATTGGTAATATCGTCCGCTTCCTTCTGACCGACCACGTTTCCTGAGCCGTCTTTTATATCTACCATATCGCCATATAAGCTCAGTATCTTGTTTTTGTTATAAGAAAGATTAAAAAACGTCTTCCAGGAAAAATTGTCCCTGTCCAGGATATCGACATTCAGGCTGACTTCAAAACCCCTGTTCTGCACTTCTCCGAGATTGGTGATCACCGAATTATATCCCACCAGCCGCGGAAGCGATCGCAATACCAGCAAATCGCTGGACGACATATTGTATACATCGATACTGCCGCCGATCTTTCTGTTCAGGAAGGAAAAATCAAGACCGGCATTATAGGATTCCGTTTTTTCCCATCTCAGATCGGGATTGCTCATGCTGGCCACTTCGAGCGTGGTCACGGGAATAACGGCGCCCGAGGTAGGATTGGCATGAAGATAATTGCCTGAGGTCAGCCTGGATAACGCTACATACCTGCCGATATCCCTGTTGCCATTGATGCCATAAGAAAACCTCAGCTTTCCGTAGCTCAGCCAGTCAGGCAAGTGAAACGATTCGTCGGTAAATAACCATCCTATAGCGGCGGAAGGGAAAGTGGCGCGCGGATGTTTCTGCCCAAATGCGGAATAGCCGTCGCGTCTTGCCGACAAGGTCAGCAGGTAACGGTTTTTAAATGAATAGAACAAGCGTCCCATCAATGCGTCGCCGGTACTGTATTCATCATTGCTCTTGACAATGGCGTTGATGCCCGTGCCGATATTATGAAATCCTAACTGGTCCGATGGCGCAAATCCCTGGTTGCCGATACTATCGCTCCAGAACTGGAATTTTTCCGCATTGGCCAGTAGGGTGACGTCAAAATAATGATCCTTAAATGTTTTCTGCCATTTAAGCAGGTTGTCTATCTGCCAGCTATACTCCTGGCTTTGTTTCCTTTGAGCCAATCCTCCCTGTAAAGCCCAGGTAGGATGTAAGGAAGACTGATGGTTGTAATATCTATACCATAAAAACCGTGGAGAGAAATTCAGTTGATAGGTAATGCCCAGGGGCAATTTAACATTGGCATAAAGCGTGGAGGTAAGATCGGTATACTTTTGTAAACGGTTGGTATAGGTTTTGGCAATTAAGGGGTTTGAAGTTACCGCCGGATCGTCCTGCGGACTTAACCGTAAGGTTTTGCCGTCATTGGCATACATGGATCCCCAGGGAGAAGCGGTCTGCATGCTCGTCCAGCTTACGGGAATGCTACTCTCGTCGCGATCGCTGAACTGGGTATTGATGCCCACTTTTAAAAAGCTGGTCACATTTCCCTCTAATTTTAACCGCGAACGGAGGGCGCTGAACTGATCATCAATCACCACCGCTTCATCATTACGGTATCCTAATGAAAAATAATAAGACAGGTCATTTTTAGAGCTGGAAAGGCTTATGTTATAATCCTGCTGCAAGCCGGCGTTGAATACCTGGTCGTACCAGTCGATCGACTTGCCATTGAGATAATTATCAATTTCCACCTGCTTCATATTCAGCCGCTGAAGCCAAACCGTCACCGGATCCCCGCTTGCGGCGGTATACGCCAGCCAGTCTTGGGTAGATATATTAGACGGAAGTTTGCGCGGATCCGAATACTCATAAGGCCGCGCATTTGCATTAGTACTTTTCATGACGTCCTCGCGGAAGGCAAGATAGCCCTCGGCGCTATATACCGGCTGGTTCACTTCCATCGTCGCCGCGCCAACATTAGCGCCTACATTGATACTGGGTTTGGAGGTTCTGCCTCTTTTGGTCGTTACCATGACTACGCCGTTAGCGGCTTTCGCGCCAAATACGGCTGCGGAACTCGCGTCTTTTAAAACGTCTATGGTCTCGATATCGGCTGGATTAATATCATCAAGGCTGCCGTAATAAATGACGCCGTCCATTACCACCAATGGAGAGCCTTCGGCATTTAAGCTCTTTCTTCCCCTCAGCTGCAGGCTGCCTCCTCCTTTAGCGCTTGCTGAGAACCCGATATTCAAACCGGCAATATTGCCCCGCAAAATGTTCTGTACGGACCGGGGCGTCTCGTTTGCCAGTTTATTGGCGTTTACCTGAGATACAGATCCGGTTAGGTCTCTTTTCCTGGCCGTTCCATAGCCAATCACCACTACCTGATCAAGCGCGGCATCGCTTGCCGACAAAACAATATCTATTTTGGTCCTGGCGCTTACCGGGAGTTCCTTTTCCACATAGCCCACGTATGAAAACACCAGCGTTCCCGATCCGTCCGGCAGGGTCAGCGAATAGGCGCCATTGGCGCCGGTTGTGGTTCCCAACGAGGTTCCTTTGAGATTAACGCTGACGCCGGCCAGGGCTTCGCCATTTTCATTCTTAACAACGCCCGATACGACAAAATCAACCGGCGCCGCTATGGTTTCAGTCTGTCCGGACCCGGCGGAAGACGTATTCGAAAAGGTTTTATTCAACGCTTTCTTCTGCAGCAGAATAAACCGGTCTTTTATCTGGTAGGTTAACTCCTTTCCTTTCGTGACATATTCCATCAACTCCCTTACTTCGGCATGTTCAAGATCAATATCCATCCGCTCCTGGTCGTTCAGCAAGCCATTATTGTAAAATACGATCAATCCGGTTTGCTGGCGCAGTGTTTTGAATATTTCCGCGATGGTTAAATTCTTGCCTTTCAGACTCAGGTATAGGGAGTCCTGCATGGAGTTGGCAAAGGAATGAGCAAGCATAAAAACAAGGAAAACAGAAAGACAAATGCGCATAATAAAATTGCATTTGCTCCTGGCAATTTTTTCTAAATTCATAGCAGTTAAGTTTTCTTTATAAAGAATGGCTATAAATCAGACAATCTTTTTAAGAAAACGGGTGAATGGAAGGAAGAAACTTTTATAAAAAAATTACGTCTTATTTAACGCTTAGCCGGATCTTTCCATCCGATAGCTGGTAGTTTATATTGGAAGTAAGCATTAGGTTATCAAGAAATTCCTTCAGGGGCCTGTCCTTGAATAAGGCGCCGGTAAAACGGCTCGAGGAAACCGTCGCATTATCGAATACCATCGAATTACCATACCAGCGGCGGATCACATTGGCGATTTCCTTAACAGATGCGTTTTGAAAAAAATAAATGCCGCGCATCCAGGCAAGTTCGTTATTACCGTCGAAGGGCGCAATATTAAATTCATTTCCGGATCGCAGCGTCGCCTCATATCCCGGTTTAATATGCACTTCTTTTCCTTCCGCCGACTTGGCGCTAACAGCGCCTTCAACCAGGGAGGTCTTGATACGAAGGCTATCATACGCATTAACGTTAAATTCCGTGCCCGTCACTTTTATTTCCGTCAGGGTCGTATGCACAATAAAAGGCTGGCTGCTGTTTTTAGCTACTTTAAAATAGGCTTCGCCCTCCACCCAAACTTCCCGCTTATCCTTTGGAAATACAAAGGGAAATTTTATTTTGGACGCGGAGTTGATCCAAACCTCTGTGCCATCGGGAAGGCTCAGTTTGTAAGTAAGGGTTTCAGGAACCACCAGCGTATTCAACGTATGATTCGACGCATCTTCCTTCGCTTCATAGCTAAGCCCCTCGCTATTAATATTTAATTTCGCATTGCTGATATCGGTAATTCCGGACGCTTCAGAGAGGTTGATTTCCTGGGATCCTTCCACAAAAAGTCTGATGCTTTTATCCGGCGCGGGAGCTTCGGCAATACTCTCCGGGACTGGGGAGCGCGAGCGGAAGAAAAAAAACGCCGCCATAAGTAAGGGTATAAGCAATGACGCTGCTATGGCCAGCTTATATGAGACAGCATTCCGGCTTCTTTTTTTCTCTTCAATTTCCTTCTTCAAATGAACCCATGCGCCTTCAGCGTCAAGTCCGGCTTTATAATCATCCGCCTCACGGGGATCAAAGCTTTGCCGCATTTCTTCCCATTGCATACGGATTTCAGGATTGTCATTAATTAATGCATCCAGGTATTTGCGGTCTTCCTCGTTGATGATGCCCGCGAGCTTCTCGATCATCATCTGTTCTATATAAATAGCCTCTCGTTTCATTGATCGTTTTTAATTATTCCGGCGTACGGTTGAATCTTATCATCCAAACTTTCTTAACTTATCCTTTAAAGCGGTAATTGCCAATCTTAGATGCGTTTTTACCGAATTAACGCTCAACCCCATCTCTTCCGCGGCCTCCCGATACCTTTTTTTCTCCATATACACCAGCGTGATCGCTCTCAGGCGTTGCGCCGGCAACTCCAATAAGAGGGTATTTATATTGGCCGCCCTGGCGCCCGGTTCATTTTGATCTTGCCATTCAGGCTCTCTTGTTTTCTGATGATATTCTATGTATTCAACCTCCTTCAATCTGATTATTTTATTTTTTCTGACCCTGTTGATGCATTTATTGCGCACGGATTGACACAGGTAGGCTTCCAGCGATTTGTCAATTCTGCGGTAAATCTTTTTATGCCAGATGTCTATGAACAATTCAAGCACCAGGTCCTCCGCTTCTGTTTCATCTTTCAAAAATAAAACAGCCTGAAAGCATAGTCTTCTATAATATTTTTTAAATATGGCTTCATATGCATTCAGGGAACCATTCTTCAATAAAGCAAGCGCTTGTTGGTCTTCGAGTTCATGCATGCTTTCAGGCTTAAACGATGAGAATGCCATATGCCCTGTTTAGTTAGGTATTCATATTGGAGATAAATGATAAGGCCGGGGCTTTTACTATAGGATATGATTTTATAAAAGGACAAGAAGCCTTACTTCTTTTGGTCGATGCGTATAACCTCATTAGGCTAGTGGGCAAATTATAAAAGATAGGGGAACTTTCCAGAATTTATTTTAGGATTGTTGCACCCAAAACCTATACATGCCTTTTCCTTAAGCGCATGTTCTGGCCCCGCGCTATCAGAAATCTTGTCGGTCTGTTTCCAGCATATATATGCTATCCAGGATTTGCATTCTGTAATGCTTGTTATGATATGACAGAATTTAAGGATAGATCATATTTTTCATTTTAATGTAGTTTTCATGCTTCGGCGAACATGCGGCCCGTCTAAATTTTCGCAAATAGATCGCCTCCTTCACCCTGGTTCCTGAATCTATTTTCCGGTCCCCAATTATAGGATTCTAAACGCTGAAAATGGACGAAATTCAAGAATTAACCCCCTGAACCCCAGTCTGGTACTGCATCATAAAAACCTATAAAATAAATTTGGGCGAAACTATTCATCTCTTATCTTTGCACTCCCAAAATAAGGGAGCATAGCTCAGTTGGTTTAGAGCATCTGCCTTACAAGCAGAGGGTCCGCGGTTCGAGCCCGTGTGCTCCCACAGAAAAGACTTCTTAGATGTTCTTCATGAATGTTTAAGCAGTCTTTTACGTTTATTGCCCCCTAGTATCTCCGATCATGCAATATTTTCCACCAAGGGATTGCCCCCATTGCCTATTGCCTTAGGCATCCAGCTTAACGATAAATATATCGGTCCCGCCATGATATCTTCTAACATTTCCGTCGTTCTTGTACATACTTCCTACAGCCACTATTCCGCCGTCCTGAGCAGCAATAATACCAAGCCATTATCAGCAATATCGCCATCTTTGCTGGATGAGTTTCCCACAAGGAAATATCCGCCATCCGAAGTTTGCGCGATCGCTTTCCCATCATCAACAAAAGAACCGCCAAATGGTTTTTGCCATACCAGGCTCAAAGGTTGATCAGGCGAAGGGGGCGAACCCTGCTTCTTACAAGAAAATAAGCAAACGCATACAATAGTCGCGAGCATTTTTGTCAGGTCCATTAAACTTGCTGAAATTAGAGGTTATAAGTAAATGTAATTTTAATATCCGACAGTTCCGAGCTATGCAATTTATTTATAAAGCCTTATACCCGCCCCCAACAAGATTGCCGACATGCTTGCTTAGCCGGGATAATGCATTAATTTTGTATAATAAAATCAGCGAGTATGGCTTTTGACGGAAATATCCTACCGCAACAGCATGAAGAAACAGATACGCTTACCATCACCAGCGAC
>JAEUVR010000043.1 GCA_016786785.1 Chitinophagaceae bacterium | reverse complement strand
CATATGCGATACGGCAATAACAGTTTCAGAAAGCCCCTGCATTTATGCATAGGCGTTATACCGATGCCGTTTCTTCTTCTTCAGCCCTCAATGGTTTTCCTGAATTCGCGGGGAGACATGCCCTTTATTTTCCTGAACTGTTTATTGAAATTGGCCAGGCTGTTGAAGCCGCAGGAATAAGCAATCTCCATAATGCTTTCGTCGTCTTCATTTAATAACTTACAGGCATAGCCGATTCGCACGGAGTTTAAATATTCAACGAAAGTTACCCTGTAATGTTCCTTAAAAAAATTGCAGAAAGTGGTTATGGCCATATTGGCCACCGAAGCGATTTCAGGAAGCGTGATCTCCCGATCGAAATTTTTCATCACATATTCAGTGATGGCGCTAAAACGGTCGCGCCCGTTGATCTGGATGGTTTCCTCATACCCGGGACTGGTTAACAGATCGTATTCGTTGCTGTTGATCAGGATATCGAATATCATAAAAAGAGAAGCCAGGCGCTGTATCCCATTCAGGCTCATCATGTTTTTCATCAACGCATTGATCTCATCCCTTGTTTTTCCCTTGATGACCAATCCCCGTTTCGATAGCCTGAGAATTTTTTTTATCGGCTCCAGTTCGGGCAAATTAAAGAACCCTTCTCCCATAAAGTTGTAGACAAAATGGATCACGATAGCGCTTGCTTCATAGTCGGCCTTCCCGTCAAGGAACTCTGGATCGTTGATCCAGACATGCGGCAGGTGCGAGCCCATAAACACCAGATCATCCTCATCAAAATAACCAATATGATCGCCGACCATTCTCCTTCCGCGGCTCTTGGTTACCAACACGAATTCGTATTCGGGATGGTAGTGCCAGGGAACAGGAAAAAATGCTCCTTTTTCCTCGAACACAATAAACGACTTACCGAACTCTTGCGGTAACCTGTATTCAACGGCTTTCATGTAGATCGCTATTCTAGTCTAAGATACAAAATCCGGTCAATTGATTCGGTAGTTGAATAATAGTATCATAAGTACAAATAATAGTAACAGTAGGCTATGACTAAATTCTCTTATTTTGAATGCAGGGATTGCAATTTGTGAGCAGAAGGATGATGCCGCCCTGATTCTTTTTTCATTAAATATTACCAGATGTTAACTCAGGTTTTTTCTACGCTAATCCGATTGATGGTTAAACAGGTAAAAAAACGCAAATGGGCGTTTGCTCTGTGCGGCGCGTTATTGTTCCATCTGGCTGTTACAGCAAGGGGGCCCGTCCCGGTAACCCTGGTCAAAGAAGGCGTTCCCGTTATGAAGATCCTGGTAGACAAAGCCATATTGCCGCTTGACCAGGCCGATGAACCGGGCATAGGTTTAACTTCCAGCAAGCATTTATTCAGGGAAGACGTTTCGGGCGCAGGCGAGCGCAGGTTGGCCGTGCGTAAGCTGGCGCAGTTTATCAAACAAATGTCAGGCGCGCAACTCCAGGTAGAAGCGGCTACCAGGGGCGCATCAGGAATATACGTGGGACTGGCCGAAGATTTTCCCTGGTTAAACCAGGATGTACAGGATCTGGGTAGCGAGGGATTCATGATTAAATCAGATAAAAACAACCTTTTCCTACTGGCCAAAGGATCGCTTGGCGTACGCGCGGCAGCGATCAGCTTTCTTATGGATCAGGGTTGCCGCTGGTTCTTTCCTGGGAAAACCTGGGAAGTGATCCCGGTAAAACGAACAATTGAAGGCGCCTATGATATCCGCTCTAAACCCTCTTTTGACTTGGGTAGAACATTTTGGTACGGATTTGGAACCTACCCGGAGTTGAAGAAACAATATGATGAATGGTTCTATTATAACAGGATGGGCGGCCCTATGCCAATCCGCGGAGGACATAGCTTATATGGGATTGACATAGATAGCGCCCTGAAATATCACCCCGAATGGATCGCTATGGTAAACGGCAAACGACAGCCGCCGGGGCATCTGGCGCACGTCAAATTCTGCTATTCCAATCCTGAAGTTATACAGCAAATCATTAATCATACGCTCGCAGAAGCTGCCGCTGGCGCTACATCTATTAATCTTTCCCCTTCCGATGGCCTTGGCTTCTGTGAATGCGAGAGATGCATGGCTGTTGCCATGGGAGGGAAAGTGGAGGAACTGCATGGCACATTGTTTACGACTCGCCCTGACGGAGTATACATCAATATCCACAGCGAAAATTATTTTAAGGCGGTGAATGAAACGGCCCGTGCCCTACGAAAAAAATATCCGGGCGTACTGCTGGGATCGTATGGTTACAGCGCTTATTCGCATCCCCCGAGTTTCGATCTGGAGCCCAATGTCTTCTTGCTGACTACTACTCATTTTCGCCGGACGCCTTTAACCCTGGAAGAACAGCTCGATATGTGGGGGCGGCGAGCGAAAATGCTGGGCATTCGCGGTTACTGGAGCGTTGCTTTCTGGGATTGGGATAAACCGGAAATGGGAAAGTTTAACCCCGAGGATATTCAGAAAGATCTTCTGCTCTATCAGAAAATGAATGCCAATGGTTTTAATACGGAGGCAAGCAACAACTGGGGGCCCCGCGGGTTGTCTTATTATGTGGGCGCAAATCTTTTATGGGATGTAAAAGCTGATTATAAAAAACTGGTCAAAGACTTTTATGAGAAAGCTTTCGGCCCTGCAGCCGCAGCGATGGAACGCTATTATGTGCGCTATTACGGGCCAAGCGTTGCGATAACTATAGCAGGCAAGCAGACAACGGGCGATGAGGTTCCCGCCGACCTGGGCGAATTTTCTACCATGGATAAAAGAAGAGTGATCGCTAAAGAAAAACTGATCGCCGCTATTAAAGATCTTGATGAAGCGGTAAAGCTGGTTGCGGAACAAAAGGAATACCGCAACAGGATAAATGACCTGCGTATGTATGCTTATTACCTGGTATTAGGCCTGAAATACCAGGAAGCAGTTGCGGCGAAGGACAGCGTCGCTATAGTCGAAGCTATCAAAAATGAAACGGCCTTTACGGGCAGGATAGCGAACACCAATATGGTACATTCTTTTGCCTGGACGGGAAAAGCGTTTGCTACTTATTACAAACCCTATCTTGACCTGTTGAAACATATCCCCGGAAGCCAGAACGCGAATGAAGGCTGGCGTAAAGCCGGTATTCCGCCTGATCATGAAGAGTTGGAGCAGCTATGGAATGCAGCAAAACAATATCTTGGCATTGCTTCTCCGCCGACAACGGTCGGACTTCGGAAAGGATCTCCAAACGCTTATCCATTTGTATTTAAAAACGTTGCTTTTGAAGCAGGCGTTTTACCCGAAGCCTCGAATATACGCGGTCATGGCGCGGGTTGGGGAGATGTGAACGGCGATGGCTGGCCGGATCTGTACGTGGGGACATTCAATGATTCTGCGTCAAAGCCCAATATGTTGTTCCTGAATAAGCAGGGAAAATTTGCGCTGAGCGAACAGCAGGCGCTGCGTATTTCTGCCAGGACCACCGGCGTTGCTTTTGCCGACCTGGATAACGACGGCGATCTTGACCTCTATGTAGGAAGCATGCCGGAGTTGAAAAATAATTTTGTAGGCAACAGCATGTTTGAAAACGACGGCAAGGGAAACTTCAGGAATATATCTGAAGGAAATGCCGCCTGCCCGAAAGCGTTTGGCGGAAGAAGCGTGACTGTTTTAGACTACGACGGGGACGGCCTGCTGGACCTGCTCTCCGGTGAAGATGCTATTACCGGGTATAACGGATCGGAGACCAAGAGCTCAAGGCTTTTTCGCAATAAAGGAGGGCTGCAGTTTGAAGATGTTTCTGAAGCGGCGGGCATCTCGCAGGGAACTCCCGGTTATGGAGTGGTCGCCGCGGATATTAATAACGACGGCTGGCCAGATTTTTTTCTTGCCTCGGCAGATGGAGGCAATAAACTCTTTATCAATAACCGGAACGGCGTTTTCAGGGAAGCTTCCGGCGCTTCTGAAATATTTGCCTGGCCCGGATCGGGAGGCGATAAGATGGTATGCGGCGTAAGCATAAGCGATGTGAACCGCGATGGTCTGCCGGATATCATGCTCGGCCCTCATTTTATTATGCCGGCAAAAAATCCGCAACCGGTTCGCCTGTTCCTCAACCAGGGAAACGATGCCGAAGGAAACCCGAAATTCCGGGAAGTGACTGAGGAAGCGGGTCTTAAACCGATAAGCATGAAATGCCCGCATGTGGAATTCCAGGACTTTGACAATGACGGCTGGCCGGATATATCCACCAGCATAGTCAGGTTCAGTAACGGGGAAGCATATCCTGTGATATTTAAACATACCGGTCTTAAGAATGGAATTCCTGTCTACCGGGATTTTGAGATCAACGACTTTCCCACGGAAGGAGATAAAAAGGTCGATAAAAGCGCCGACTTCTGGGATAAGATGATCAAAGAAGAAAAGATCATGTATATGGCGCCCGGTCCGACCGGAGACTATAACAATGATGGGAAGATGGATATATTTCTTCCAAACTGGTGGCTGGTAAAATCTGCTCTTCTGTTGCGCAATGAAACGCCCGGGGGAAACTGGCTGCAGGTGCAGGTTGCTGACGCGAGAGGAGTAAACCGGATGGGAGTGGGGGCGCGAGTGAATATTTATGCCAAAGGTAAATTAGGAAATAAGCGCCGGTTATTAGGTTCGCAGGATATTGGCGTAGGTTACGGCTATGCTTCCGGCCACCAGGCCATGGCGCATTTTGGTTTGGGAAAACTTAAAAAAGTGGATGTGGAAGTAATCCTCCCCCATGGAAAAGGAATATTTTCGAAACGCCGGATAGCGGTAAATCAACGAATTGCTATGCCATGAAAAGGCTTTCGTTTACATATTCATGTTTGGCCTTTCTGGGTTTGTATTGCGGCCAGCCGGGCGGGACGGGAGATAAGACCGGTCCGACTGGATATTATGCTATAGATGACTTTGACCGGGTGGAAAAAATTGATGCGCATGTTCATCTTTGGAAGCCCCTCGACACCAACTTTATCAAACAGGCTGAAGCAGATAATTTTTATCTTCATAGCCTGCATATTTATAAGACAGGCGGTCAGCCTATCGAAGACCAACAGGAATTCTCCCTTGAGTTATCCCGGAAATATCCGGGAAGGGTATGCTGGAGTACGACGTTTTCTTTAAAAGATTATCATGAAAAAGACTGGCAGAAAAAAGCCGTTGATTACCTGGAATCTTCTTTAAAACGCGGAGCGGTAGCCGTTAAAGTTTGGAAGAATATTGGTATGGAGCTTCGTGATAGCGATAGCAGCCTGGTGATGATCGATAATCCACGGTTCGATCCATTGCTGGATTACCTGGAGAAGAAAAAGATCCCCCTGATCGCTCATCTCGGAGAACCCAGGAACTGCTGGTTGCCGATTGAACAGATGACGGTGAAGGGAGACAGAAACTATTTTAGCAAGCATCCCGAGCATCACCTGTATTTGCATCCTGAATTCCCGGGGCATGAAGAATACCTCGCGGCCAGGAACCGGATGCTCGACAAGCGCCCCGGCCTGATCTTTATCGGCGCGCATCTCGGAAGCATGGAATGGAGCATCGATCAGATAGCGGAACACCTCGACAAATACCCGAATATGGCGGTCGACATGGCGGAAAGGATTTCTCATTTCCAGGCGCAGGCCGTTTCGGATCATCGCAAAGTATATGATTTTTTTATCCGGTATCAGGATAGGCTGTTATATGGCTCGGACCTCAGGCTGGTTTCCTTGGATATAGATGGAGTGGAGAAGATCGACCCTGGCGCAATAAAAGTATTTGCGCATAGTGTATGGCGTGATCATTGGAGATTTTTTGTTTCAGATGAAACGATGGAGACCTCCGAAGTAAATGGCGCATTTAAAGGGTTAAAACTCCCTAAAGAAACGGTCGACAAGATATACAGAGGCAATGCGCAAAAATGGCTGGGCATAAAAAGGCAGGGATCGCCGGGCCAATGAATAATTGAAATCGTTTTTTCTTATAAACAAGTCCTTAAATTAAAAGCATGATCCAGCCTTATTTAATGACCCGGGTAGTATTTCCCGCGGCCCTGCTGTTTATTTTTGCTATGGCGCCGGGCGGGCAGACGGTATCTGCGCAATCCGCCCTGCTTACAAATGCTTCGTTACAATACCCGGCGCTTCCTTTTCCTTACTATCATTTCAGGATGGATATCAATATCCCTCATGAAGGTTATTTGGAAGTAGAGGTGAAAATAAACGGGGAAAAACTTCGCTATTTCTCATTAAAGGACGCTTCGGACCAGGTAGATTATTCCCGGACCTTGGTACAATACCGCCCCGCTTTCGCCGATGCGTATATCATCCACAATAAAAAATTTGAAAAACCTTACTTGATCGGCTGGTTGAACTGGCAGGAGGGCAAGACCTATGCCATTTCTGTAAGCGTACGGTTGAAAAATGCCCTGAAAAAAAGCGATAGCGATATGATGTTGTCGGGGCGCGCGCAGGTGAAAGCGCCTAAAGGGAAAAAGAGCTTTGACCCTGCGTGGAAAAATTATAAATCCCTGGTGCTTACAGAAACTGCCGGGGTGGACAGAAAGGACGAGCCGGTGGATCTGACGCTTGCTTTTTACAGTGACGAGGCAAATACATTGGAGAAGGATCTGCGCGTAATGGCTTTTAACGCTGAAAACAATACCCTGACGGAAGTGCCCTCGCAGGCTTATGATATCAAACAGGATGTGATAGCGGCAGACAAAATGGATTCGGTAAAAAGCGTATATGGACGCAGTACCTGGAAGATTCCTATCTGGGTTCCGACTACGACCGCCCGCATAGCATTTCAGGCGGACGTGCCTGCGCACGGCTCGCGGATATACCTTCTTTTCCATAACAATCCACGCGCTGCGGCGCCTGCGTATCCTTCGCCGTTGTCGGCCAGCGGTCCTGCTCCGGGGCTTACCTTCGATAAGGAAACCGGCAAGGTGCGGGAAGCGCCGTTTGTGATTGAAAATGATAAAATAAAAGTAGCCTTGCATCCGCATAGCGGCGTGTTGAACGAATTGACGCTTAAGTCGAAACCCGAGCAGATGCTCTATCATAACATGGAAACGAATGGTTCCATCCACTGGGCTCCTGAAGCTTATCCGCCGCCGCGGCCATGGACGCATACTTCAGACTGGATGCAGCCTTATTTTAATGGATGGAAGGGCCCCGTTGTAGCGACCACCCTGACGCGCGGCGCGCTGCCTTTTATCCCCGAAGTAGACGCATCCATATCTTATAAGGTATATCCCCGCCTGCCCTATATTCTTTCTACTACTTCCACAAGGGTGAATGAGTCGCTACCGGTACAGGCTATTCGAAATGGAGAAGTGGTTTTTAAACGCGAGTTATTTACCTGCCTGGCATGGTTTGATATTATAGAAAACCAGGTAAAAACAGTCGATCTGGACAAGATGCCCGATCTGGAAGAGATCCTTATGGAAGAGAACACGCCCTGGCTGAGTTTTTACAATCCGAAAACAGGGATCGCTTTCGGGGGTATCCAGATTGAAAATGCTTCTTCCGGCCTGGAGCATCTTCCCCGGATAGTCAACCCCTATTTTTATTGCATCGTTGGCCCGATCGTTTATTGGTCAAGAGCAATGAACCTGAGTTTTGCATCCTCTGCTTCACAATTGATGATTGAAGTCCCGAAGGGTACGCAATTATGGGAAAAATGGGCCTATGTTTTATATGAGCCGGGACAGGGAGAGGGGGCTTCTGCTCATGCAGCGTTGATAGAATGGCAGAAGAAACTGACCAACCCGCTTCGCGTGAGACTGACCGAAGAAGTGGAATCGCGGGCGCCTACGATAGGAACCGAAATATATATCGACCCTTCCAAAACGGGCTGGGAGGGAAGGGAAACCCGGAAGGATTAGCATTTAATTCAGTCGGGCTGGACATACCCGGCGTAGTTGCATTAGATGAGTTTTTTGCGGGCTTCGATCATTATAACCGAGAATCAAACTTCTACCGGATTCCTGTTAATTATTGAAAAGACGACTAACAGGAGAAATAAATCCTGCGGTCTTTTTATGCGGAAAGATAGATTCCGGATGAAGTAGCCGAGACTGGAAATCAACAAATCAAGGATATGATCAGGAATTTGCTATTTTTTTTGTTTTTGTATGTTGCCATCATCATTGCTTCGGCGGGCTGTACTTCGGCGACAAATAAAAATCAGCACCAGGCCGATATTATTATTTATGGCGGGAATTCAGCCGCGATCGTTGCGGCAGTAAGATCGGCAATGATGGGCAAATCAGTGATCGTCGTATCGCCGGATACCCATCTGGGCGGATTGTCTTCCGGGGGACTGGGATATACGGATACAGGAGATAAGGAGGTGATCGGCGGATTGGCGCGTGATTTTTATCACCGGGTCTTTTTGCATTACCAGCAGGAGGACGCCTGGAAATGGCAAAAAAAGGATGAGTATGGCAACAAAGGACAAGGTACGCCGGCTATTGATGGGAATGAACGAACCATGTGGATATTCGAACCTCATGTTGCAGAGAAAATATTTGAAGATTATGTAAGGGAGAATAATATAACATTGCTGCGCGATGAATGGCTCGACAGGGAAGCGGGAGTGACAAGGGATGGAAACCGGATTCTTTCTATTAAGACGTTAAGCGGCAAAGCGTTTCACGGAAAAGTATTTATCGACGCCACTTATGAGGGAGATCTTATGGCCGCCGCAGGCGTAAGCTATCATGTGGGCAGGGAAGGGAACGAAGTATATGGCGAAAAATGGAATGGCGTTCAAACCGGGGTATTTCATCATCGGCATCATTTTAAATTCGATATATCGCCGTATAAAGTAATAGCCGATCCTTCCAGCGGTTTGGTTGCAGGAGTTTCAGCGGACCCGCCGGGAGAGCGGGGTCAGGGCGACAACAAAATACAAGCCTACTGTTTCAGAATGTGTCTCACGGACAACCCGGATAACCGAGCTCCGTTTCCCAAACCTAAGGGTTATGATCCTGGTCAATACGAATTGCTGGCAAGAGTGTTAGAAGCCGGCTGGGACGAGCTCTTTTATAAATTTGATCCAGTTCCTAACCGGAAAACAGATACCAATAATCATGGGCCGTTCAGTACCGATTATATCGGCGGGAACTACGACTATCCCGAAGCCTCTTACGAACGCCGGCAGGAAATTATTAAGGCGCATGAGATCTATCAGAAGGGGCTTATGTATTTTCTGTCGACAGACTCCCGCGTTCCCCCCGCGATTCAGTCGGAGTTCAACAAATGGGGGCTGGCAGCGGATGAATTTACGGATAATGGTAATTGGCCGCATCAGCTATATATCCGTGAAGCGCGTCGTATGATAAGCGATTACGTGATGACAGAGCATGAAACGCTGGGCTTACGCGCAGTTCCGGAACCGATAGGCATGGGATCCTATGTTCTCGATTCACATAATGCCCAGCGTTATATTACGTCGTCGGGATATGTGCAGAATGAGGGAGATATCGGCGTGAAGCCTCCTAAACCTTATGGCGTCTCTTATCGGGCGCTTGTGCCTCGGGAAGAACAGTGCAATAACCTGCTCGTCCCGGTATGCATATCCAGCTCCCATATCGCTTACGGATCAATAAGAATGGAACCTGTGTTCATGATCCTTGGAGAATCTGCTGCAACAGCGGCAGCGATAGCTATCGACGATCAGGTTTCGGTTCAGCGGGTGAGGTATGAGAAACTTTCTTCGCTCCTGCTCGCACAACGCCAGCGATTGGAGAAGTAGGGATTTCGTAATTGAGACGACCCTACCTACGCATTTCAAGCCGATAAGAGTTTCCTGAAATCGATGGAAAAATAGTATAAGTAATCCGTATTAAAGTAATATAAATACGCGCCGCATCTTTTTAATTTCGGATGATCAAAACTAACTTAAAATGAAATTTTATGATTGCAACAACCCCCAAAGCTTTTAATACTTTACGTTGCACTATTTCAGCCTTTGTTTTTCTTTTGACTTTTAGCATCAACGTCGCGGCACAGGATATGAGATCTGTGCAGGGCGTGATATATGAAGAAAGCAGTTCGGCTGTAGTACAGGGCGCCAGTATTGCCGTAAAGGGAACGAACCGCGCGGTCACTTCTGGTCCCGACGGAAGCTACCGTATTCAGGCGGCTAATTCCGAGACGCTTGTTTTTTCCTATGTCGGCTTCCAGACCTTTGAGGTTCGCGTGGGAGACAAGGAAAACATTAATGTTACGTTGAGCAAAAAAACATCGAGCATGGACGAGGTAGTGGTAGTGGGATATGGCACAGTGAAGAAAACCGACCTAACAGGCTCTGTAAGCACGGTAAATATGAACGATATGCTCAAGGCGCCGGTGGTTTCATTTGCCGAGGCGCTGGCCGGACGGGCTCCAGGCGTGCAAGTGTCTTCGCAAGACGGACAACCGGGAGTGGGAATGGATATCGTTGTCAGGGGCGCTACATCCATGACGCAGTCAAACGCTCCTTTGTATGTAATTGACGGCTTCCCGATTGAGGATATTGAACAGGCTTCATTGAACCCTCAGGATATCGAATCCATCAATATTCTTAAGGATGCTTCTGCATCGGCAATCTACGGTTCCAGGGCGGCGAATGGCGTGGTGGTTATTGAAACAAAAAGAGGCAAGATTGGTAAGCCGGTGGTATCGGTAAACGGTTCTTTGGGATTTCAGCGACTTACCCGTACGATGGAATTGATGAACCCCTACGAGTTTGTAAAATATCAATTTGAAAGAAACCCCACCGCCGCTGCGATATACTTTAACAATGGTAAAACGCTTGAATCCTACAAAGACCAGAAGAGCATTGATATGCAGGATCATCTATTCCGGGATGCGCAGACGCAGATATATGATGTTGCGGTCAGGGGCGGTAATGACCAGACGAAATATTCGCTTTCAGGTTCTGTATATGGGCAGGATGGCATTATCCTGAATTCAGATTATAAGCGTTACCAGGGCAGGTTTTCAATAGATCAAAAGATCAATAATAAGGCAAAAATCGGCGCGATTATTAACTATAGCAACCTGCTGACCAATGGAGCGCCTATCGCCCTTGGATCCACCGGAGACGGCCAGTTAACCTTAAGCAATAACCTGTTTTTTACCGCCTGGGCGTACCGTCCGGTGGCGGGTAACGACTCCATTGACCTGCTTGAAGCGTTTGAAGATCCTCAGTATGTTGATTTGAGGTTGAATCCTATCGTTGCAACCCAAAATAATTATATTAAGAGAACTTCCTCTGTATTAAGCGGAAATGTATATCTTGATTACTCCTTTACAAATAACCTCGTGTTAAGCGTCAAAGGGGGCGTAACGCATACCAATTCCCGAAACGACGCTTTTTACAATTCCAGAACGAACAGGGGTCGGCCTTATTCATTAAATATTCGCGGGGTGAACTCCGATGTGAGAGACGTAGAATCCAGCGTATTATCTAATGAAAACACCCTTACTTATAAGAAGACCTTTAACAGCGTCCATAACCTTACGGCGCTAGCGGGATTCTCCATGCAGCAGGTTAAAAGCTTTACGCATGGGTATTCATCGATGAATATTCCTAATGAGGCGCTGGTGATGAGCGGGATCGATGAAGGCACGCCCTATGCGCTTACCTCTTTGTTCACTGAAAACGGGCTGGTTTCCTATTTTGGCAGAATAAATTATGGTTATAAGTCGAGATACCTGTTGACGGCTACTTTCCGCGGCGACGGGTCCTCAAAGTTTGCACCAGGCAATAAATGGGGGTATTTCCCTTCCGCTGCATTTGCCTGGAATATCCATAATGAGAGTTTTATGGAATCTGTTTCCTTCCTGTCCAACGCGAAATTAAGGATCACTCATGGTCTAACCGGGAATAACCGGGTAGGAGATTTTGCATATATGCCGGGGCTTGTTACTTCCAGTACTGCTGCTGTCTATCCCTTTAATAATGCTACGCCTAATATAGGCGCCAGGGCGACCAGTATGGGCAATAGCCAGTTGAAATGGGAAACTACGGCTCAAACAGATCTGGGAATGGACCTGGGATTGTTGAAGAACAGAATAGAGATCACCGTAGATTGGTATAGAAAGATTACGACCGATTTGCTGTTGAACGCCCAGATGCCTGGGAATGCCGGATTTACCAGCGCCTGGATGAACATAGGTAAGATAGAGAACACCGGTTGGGAGTTTGGGTTGAATACCCTGAATGTTAGCGCAAAATCATTTAGCTGGACAACCGGTTTTAATATCTCCTTCAACCGGAATAAAGTATTGGAGCTGGTGAACGATGAACAGGAGCGGTTTACCAATGTTCAGCTTCAATCTCAACTGAACATGCCGGCCTATGTGTCCCGCATTGGCGAACCAATGGGCCAGTTTTGGGGTCTGATTCATGATGGGAATTATCAATATGAGGACTTTGACAATCCTTCGCAGGGCGTGTACACGCTCAAAGCAACTGTTCCTGATAATGGGGCGCCCAGGGCTGGCATAAAGCCCGGCGACATTAAATATAAGGACCTCAATGGCGATTTAACCGTTAACAGTGAAGACAGAGCGGTAATAGGATCGGCTGTTCCCAAACATATTGGCGGTTTCGTGAACAATTTTACTTATAAGAATTTTGATTTGAATGTTTTCTTCCAGTGGTCATATGGCAACCAGCTATTAAATGCAAACAGGTATTTCCTTGAAGGCAACCTCACGCAGACGGACGCTATGAACCAGTTTGCCAGCTATATCGATCGCTGGTCGCCTGAAAACCCGACCAACAAAAATTTCCGCGCGGGCGGGCAGGGACCGATCGCATATTCTTCACGGGTCATCGAAGACGGCTCTTATTTGAGACTAAAGACGCTTTCGATAGGCTATAATATTCCCGCTTCGGCTATCAGGAAGATGAAGATTAACCAGGTCAGAATACATGCATCTGGCAATAACCTGCTCACCTGGACAAACTATTCCGGAATGGATCCCGAAGTATCTGTACGAAATTCTGTACTCTCTCCTGGCTTCGACTTTTCAGCTTATCCCAGGGGCCGGACCATCACCTTTGGCTTAAACGTCCAATTCTGATCAATCTAAAAACTAACGAATATGAAACATAGCATAAAAAATACCTATACACACGGTGATATATATGCGGAGTTCCATCCGACCATTGAAAATGCGAAGCATTCACTGAGACCTATAAAAATATTTATGCACGAAGTAAAGACAAAAAACAAACGGATGAAACGCATATTTTACGTATTGTTTTTACTGACCGCTTTCAGCCTGGGCTCTTGCAAAAAATTGCTGAATACCGTTCCTGCAGATTTTCTTGCGCCGGCGAATTTTTTTAATACCGCGGCAGACCTCGATGCTTCGCTTACAGGCGTGTATGACTATTTAGGTACGCTTTATGGCTCTAACTGGTTATACCGATATGGTCTGGAAGCCGATGAAGGGTATTACAGGAGTACGACGCTGGCCGATATATTGTTTTTAAATACGCATACTGCCGCCACTCCAGCTATTCTAAGTTTGTATGGAATACACTATATCGGTATCGGACGCGCTAATTTCCTGCTGGCCTATGTTGATAAAAACCCGGAGATACCCCAGGATGTCAGGGACAGGGTACGTGGAGAAGCCCTGTTTCTCCGGGCACATTACTATTCGTTGTTGGTACGGATGTTTGGAGGAGTGCCGCTGGTATTGGATCCGGTAACTTCCCCCAATGATGTGCATGTGCCCCGCGCCACGGCTCAGGAAGTGTATGATCAGGTTATAAAGGATATGAAGGAAGCGGAGGGGCTGGTAGCCGATATACAATCTTTGGGTTATGGAGGCAGGGTGAACAAGTCGGCCGTTCGCGGTATGTTGGCAAGGGTTTACCTACACATGGCCGGCGAGCCGCTTAAAGACATTTCGAAATACGAGGAAGCCAGAACATGGACTAAGAAAATTATTGATGAAGGCTTTCATGACTTGAACCCGAGCTACGCTGATGTTTTTATCAAGTATGCGCGGGATGAATATGATATTAAAGAAAGTATATGGGAAGTTGAATTCTGGGGTAATAGATTTGGCGCCTATTCTGAAACCGGACAAAACGGCACTTCTAATGGAATTCCTTCTTCAAATCCGGAAACCGGGGTTGCCGCCGGAGGTTTATTCGGGACAAAATATCTTTGGGATTTGCATAAGCATGGCGATTTGAGAAGGGATTGGTCCATGGCTAATTTCCGATATGCTGCGACGGGTCCGAACGGCGCCAAAACCTTTCTGGCGCAGACCATCAGCCCATATGAGCGACCGGCCGGCAAAGCAAGACGCGAATATGAATTGGTTACGCCTAAAACAGCGCAATGGACGCCGATAAATTATCCAATGCTGCGTTATTCAGATGTCTTGTTAATGTTTGCCGAAGCGGAGAACGAAATAAGCGGACCGACAGCCGCCGCTGTTAATGCGATGAATCTGGTTAGACGTAGAGCCTGGTCCACCGGGATCAAGTCTGTTACGATTACAGATGGCGGATCGGGTTATACGACAGCTCCTACGGTTAGTTTTTCTGGCGGCGGCGGTAGCGGCGCGACTGCAACGGCAACTATCTCGGGCGGCGTGGTTACTGGAATAGTTTTCGATGTTGATCCGGTAACCGGAAGGGCATTCGGCGGCGGATATACTTCAGCTCCCGATGTGATATTGACGGGCGGCAATGGAAGCGACGCCACTGCGGTAGCCGAAATTTTTACCAAGGATGAGGCCGATCTGACCCCTGATGAAACTGTTTCGAAAGAAGCGTTCCGGAAAGCTATCCAGGAAGAAAGAGTAAAGGAACTCTGTTTTGAAGGGTTAAGGAAACACGACCTGATTCGCTGGGGGATATTTGTTGATAGAATGCAACTGATCGGAAATCAAATTCAAACTGATATTCCTACGGCGGCAGGGGCGAACTATGCGCAACGGTATAAAAATGTGACGAATAAACATGTTATTTACCCGATTCCTGAACTTGAATTGACGCGAAACAACAAGCTCGTACAGAATCCCGGGTGGGAATAACAGCGCGGAGATACCTTCATTACTAACGAATTTAATTTACTAATTCTTTGAAAGAAATTACAATTGTTAAGGGCAAGAAAGCGGCGGATGGAGATGTCGGTAATACCGATGAACTGCTAGCTTCTAATTCTCATACAAGTAATCCTAGCGCCGCTATGAAAAGTTTTCGCTTGGCAGTGGTCTCAACCCGGAGTGTGCCGGCTTCGCCGGAGAAAAACCTGGAACATATGATCCAGTGGCTTGCTCAGGCTAAGGATAAAGGGGCGGCCCTCGTGTGTTTTCCGGAGTTATCGGTCACTGGCTATGCCCTACAGCAGATTTGGCAAGCGTCCGAGCCGGTGCCCGGCGGCCCCTCTACGCGTAAGATCGAGGAGCTGGCAAAACAGTTTGGTTTGATCATTGCGGCTGGCATTGCGGAGCAAGACCGGGGCATCGTTTACAATACCTATGTTTTTGTAGGGCCGGAAGGCTATATGGGAAAGTCGCGAAAAATGCATATTCCACCTCTGGAAGTAGGCTCATGGCGTGGCGGCGGCATTCCGCCTGTGATTGATATTGGCTTGGCCAAGGTTGGAGTGAATATTTGTTTCGATAATTGGCTGCCGGAGTCTTCGCGTTTAGTTGCCTTGCAGGGGGCTGAGGTTATTTTTGCGCCCTATGTTTGGAGCGCTTCGGAATTGGGCAACCCGCCTGACTATGCGCAACGTAACCGCCGGCAAAAGGAGTATGCTAACCGTAGTTTACCGGCTCGCGCTATCGACAACGGGGTGTTTCTGATTTTTGTCAATGACTGCGGTCTTGCGGCCAACGGCGAGTATCGCGAGGCTACGATCCTGGTTTATAGTCCGGAAGGAAAACTGATTGCCGAATCGCCTGATGAAGCCTCGGGAGAAACAATGGTCGTGACTGATTTGGATCGCCAGTTGTTGGTCAATCGTCGTTCCGAAGACGTGTTCCATCCTCGTTTTCGCCGGCCAGAGTTGTACCGATCGCTTGCCGAGGGCGATATCGGTCCTCAAAGCCCTTATTGATCGCAGTTTATAAACTCTATAGTAAAGTGAAAAATATTCTCATAACGACATTATTTCCTTTTCTTGGCAGGTTTTGCGCAGGGTTATTGCGATATGATAGTTTATGGGGGAGCCGCTGGCTATATTATCTCAGCTGTGCCAAGTTGCCGGGCCTTTCAACAGGAGAATAGGCTTTCAAAGGGATCGGGTTAATAGGGAATGAAAAAATGGCGCGCGAGCGATTAGCGTAGTTAATGCTCGCTATTAATGAATGAATACGGAATACAAAAATGATGGCAAATAACCGACGGAATTTTCTGAAGCTTTCCGGTCTTGCAGGCCTTATGGGTATGACGGGAACCAGTATGCTCAAAAGCTGCATGCAGCCTGGCGACAACGATGCTTCGAAGAGTAAATCATCCCATCCCGGTCTTCCGGGAGAAGGGAAACAGCTTTTTAACATGTGCGGATATGCAGCGCCAAAACTGGATACTGTCCGGGTGGGCCTCATAGGCCTGGGCAATAGAGGAATACTTCATCTTGGGCACATGCTGAGAATAAAAGAAGCGCAGGTTGCCGCAATATGCGATATCAGACCTGAGAAAATAAACGCCGCGCAGGCAAGCGCTGAAAAAATGGGGCAGCAGCCTGCGACTTATTCAGGCGGAGAGTATGAGTGGAAAAAGCTTTGTGAAAGAGAGGATGTGGATCTCATTTTTATTTGCACGCCCTGGGCGCTCCATACGCCGATGGCCGTGTATGCAATGGAGCAGGGTAAGCATGTTTGCGTCGAAGTGCCCGCCTCTGTAACAGTCGAGCAGAGTTGGCAATTGGTAGAGACTTCGGAACGCACCCGGAAGTATTGCATGATGCTTGAAAATGTATGTTATGGGTTTTTTGAATTGCTGACGCTGAACATGGCCAGAAAAGGCGTGTTTGGCGACATCATTCATGGCGAAGCCGCGTATATCCATGATCTGCTGATCGCCAATTTTGATAAAGAAGAATATTACAATATGTGGCGTCTGCGGGAAAATGCGGAACGGAACGGGAATCTCTACCCCACGCACGGATTAGGGCCGATCTGCCAGATCATGAACATTAACCGGGGGGATAAAATGGATTTTCTTGTATCGGTGTCCAGTAATGATTTTATGATGGGCGCTAAAGCCAAAGAACTGGCGGCTAAAGATGCGTTCTATAAGCCTTTTGTTGATAAACCCTTTAGGGGAAATATCAATACTTCCGTGATCAAAACGAGTCGGGGCCGTACGATCATGTTGCAGCATGATGTTACTTCGCCGAGGCCCTATTCCCGGATCGATCTGATCAGCGGCACAAAAGGCGCGGCCATGCAGTATCCCAAACCCGCTATCTACCTGGCAGATGAACATCCTGCAGCAGATTGGAGAAAACAACCTCCTCACGATTGGGTATCTCCCGAACGGTATAAAGAACTCGAAAAAAAGCATTCCCCCGAAATCGTAAAAAAATTGGGGGATCTGGCTGCCCGTATCGGCGGTCATGGAGGAAAGGATTTTTTAATGAACTGGCGGACGATAGACTGTCTTCGCAACGGACTGCCGCTTGACCAGGATGTGTACGACGCTGCGCTTTGGAGCGCCGTAGGAAGCCTGACCGAACAATCTGTATCGCAGGGATCGAATCCTGTAGCGGTTCCGGATTTTACAAGGGGCTCATGGAATAAGAACAAGTCGGTCGATATATCCATTTCAGGAGGTGGAACAACCGGAGTAGTAGTTTAGATCAGATGATCATTATTTATTAAAACTTATTGCAACATCATGAATAAAAAAATACTGAGTTTTCTAAATAGCAATCTCCACTTTCGTAGCAAGTGGCCCCGTAGTCTGTTTGAGCATACCGTATTTCTTGCATTTCTGCTTTCGGTATCTTGTCATCCCGAACCTGCACAGGGAGCAAATGGAGATCCGGTTATGCTGGTCAAGAATGGAAAGCCCGTTCTGCCTGTCCTGATGAATGGCGCTATTTTACCGCTCATCCAACAGGAATCCGTGATCGGGGCGACGCCGGGAAAAACGTTCCGGGCTAGTCTCGAAGAATCCATCAAAGACCTCTACGATGAAAAAAAATCGGGTCATAGCGAACAGCGCATAGCGGTAGGTAAACTGGTAGAATATATCAGGCAGATGTCTGGCGCAGAACTACAGGTGAAGGCGGCAAAAAAGGGAGCGACCGGTATTTATGTCGGATTGGCTTCAGACTTTCCCTGGCTGGCGATAGACCTGAAAGGATTCGGCCCTGAAGAATTTATCATACGTTCTTCGGGAAAAAACCTATACCTCCTGGCTGCTACTTCGCTGGGAGTCCGTGCAGCTGTGCTTAGCTTTTTGACGGATCAGGGTTGCCGGTGGTTTTTCCCTGGGAAAACCTGGGAAGTGGTTCCGAAAAAAACTACTGTAACCGGAGCATATGACCTTCGCCAGAAACCTTCTTACGACCTGGGCCGCACGCTCTGGTATGGATTCGGTTATACGGCTGAAACGGGAAGGGATTATTTGGATTGGTTCTACAATAACCGCATGGGCGGCCCCATGCCGCTGAGAAACGGTCATAGTCTTTATGGCATCGATCCGGTGAGCGCTTTAAAAGAACATCCTGAATGGATCGCGATGGTGAACGGTAAACGGCAGCTTCCCGATAACCCGGTGAATACAAAATTTTGTTATTCCAACCCCGAGGTGGTCGCCCAGATGACAAAACATGCGATGGGAGAGGCGCAGAAGGGATTTCGTTCGATTACCCTGGCGCCAGCGGACGGCCTTGGGTTTTGCGAGTGCGATCTATGCAAGTCTACAGCTCAGGGCGGCGAAATAAAACCGCTCCACGGCACTTTCTTTGCTACCCGTCCCGACGGCGTACTGATCAACATTGTCAGTGAAACGCTTTTTAAAGCAGTGAACCAGGTGGCCCGCGCTGTGCGCGAAAAATATCCTGATGTGATCATCGGTTGTTATGGTTATAGCGCCTATTCGCATCCGCCCTCTTTTAAACTGGAACCCAATATCTTTTTGCTTACCACCACTCATTACCGCAGAACGCCGCTGACATTGGAAGATCAATTAGCTCAATGGGGCCAGCGTACAGATATTTTTGGTATCCGCGGATATGCCGGCGTATTTTATTGGGATTATGTGCTGCCCTATACGGGCGATCTCAATCCCGGGCAGATCCAGCAGGACCTGAGATTCTATAAGAAATACAATGTAACTGGACTGAATACCGAAGCGGGTAACGACTGGGGTCCGCGAGGGCTGGGATATTATATTGCCTCCCGTCTGTTATGGGATGTAGACGCTGATGTAAAAGCCGTCGTGAGTGACTTTTATGAAAAGGCGTTTGGTCCGGCTGCTCGGGTTATGGAGCGGTATTATACGCGATATTATGGACCGAGCGCAGCAGTTACGCAACATGCGGCTCAGCAGTCGTCCGATACCGGCGTTCCCGGGTTTGTTCCCACGAATGAATTTGCCGACAAAGATTCGCACCGGGGACTGGTGACCAGGGATATGCTGCTGAATATGTTTCGCGATCTCGAGGAAGCCAGTCAACTGGTAAAGAAGGCGCCGGCTTACAAGCAAAGGATCGATCATCTCCGGATGTATGCTTATTATCTTTTGTTGAGGGAGAAGGTTCAGATTGCCGATGAGAGAAAAGATAAACCTGCAGTCGTAGAAGCGATAAAAAATCTTACACAGTATATAGGCCGGATCACGAATACCAGTATGATCCATTCTTACGGACTATTGGCCCGGACCGGCTTCAACTGGATGGTAAAGCCCTATGCCGATTACATCAACGGCATACCCGAGTTCCAGGAAGCCGAACATTATCCCGACAATAATAAGGGATATAGGAAAATTGGCGCTCCGCCTAACGAAGAAGAACTGGAACAGCTATGGAAAGAAGGGAAAAAATACCTAGGTATTTAATACATCTGTGCAGGTATAAAAAATAGTATCAGGAATACAGAGAAAAGTGGTAGAGATCCCTGTTGCATGCATGTAGTTTTGCTAAAGAAAATAGACTAAGAAATATCGATAAGTTATAGAGTTATGAAACTGATCACTCATCCCGACAGGTCAAAAAATTTTGTAACAGGCGCTTACTCGGACGGAAGAATAGCTAACGGCTTTTTATATGTCAGCGGTCAGGCGTCGGTGGATTTTAAAACGTCAAAGTTTGTCCTGGGCGCCATCGAAGAAGAAACCCACCGCACGATGGATAATCTTAAAGCGATTATTGAGTCTGCCGGAGGCTCAATGGAGCAGGTGGTTAAATGCACGGTGCATCTGGCAGATATTAATGATTTTGACAGGTATAATAAAGTATATGCCGGTTATTTCCCTGAAATAAAGCCTGCGCGTACTACGGTCCAATCCGTCCTGGCAGAGGGGATAAAGATTGAAATCGATTGTATTGTAGAGATTGAATAATGAAACCAATGAATAGCGACCATAGAACGGATAATCTTGTTATTGGCGTAGTGGGAATAGGGCTTATGGGAAGCAGCATAGTAGTGAACCTGCTCCTTGCCGGGCATAAGGTCAAGGCTATCGCTCCTATCCGGGAGGACTATCTTTTAGCGCCTGAACGAATTAAGGATAACCTTGCTCATGCGGCAAAATTCGGATTGCTGACCTGCCCAGAACAATATTATTATTCCAGGCTTACGATCTCGGAAGATTACGAAGAGTTGCGCGATTGCCGGATGGTGGCAGAGTGCGTGATGGAAAGAAGCCATATTAAAAATAATGTGTACGCCAGAATTGTAAAGGCGGTTGACAAGGAAACGATCATTGCCAGCAATACCTCGGCAATACCGATCAGTTCTTTGCAGAAAATGGTAGACTATCCTGAGCGGTTCATGGGAGTTCACTGGGCCGAACCTGCTTACGCCACCCGGTTCCTGGAAATTGTTCCGGGAGAAAACACCGACCCTGAAAATATCGAATGGATGTTCCAGCTTGCGTACCTATGGAAAAAAGAGCCTATCTTATTGAAAAAAGACATTCGGGGATTTATCACCAACAGGCTGATGTACTCGGTATATAGAGAAGCATTTAGTTTGGTATCATCCGGCAGGGCCACATTCGAAGAAATAGACAAAGCTTTTCGGTATGACGCAGGTTCATGGATTACCCTGATGGGCATCTTCCGTCGGATGGATTTTATCGGCTTGCACGACCTGGATAAGATATTTAATAATATTTTTCCTCTTCTGAGCAATAGCGAGAGCATCCCGCCGGTAATGGAGGAGATGATCGCTGCCGATGCAAGGGGAGTACATAATGCAAAAGGCTTGTACCCGTACACCGAAGAAGAAATAAAGGCCTGGAACGATGCCTTTGCCTTGTTCAATAAAGACATATACCATCTGACAGAAGAATATACGCAAGCTAAAATTGATTTGGTAAGCAGGGGGAAAGAGCGAGCGTTCTTTTGACATAAGCCGGCGACTAATACCCAGCAGATGAAAGAAAATGTATATAGCCGGTCCGCAGATTTGCTCGACCGGGCGAGAAAAGTGTTGGCCGGAGGAGTTTCCTCCGAGTTCAGGAAGTATAGTTATCCTCATCCCCTGTTTTATGACTATGGAGAGGGTAGTTCTATTTACGATGTGGACGGGAACAGGTATCTCGATTTTACCCTAAGCCAGGGGCCGCTGATCCTCGGACACTCGCATCCTGCCGTATTAAAGGCTGTTGAAGAATATTCCCGGAAAGGACAAATATTCGCGGGCCAGCATATCCGGGAACTCGAGCTTGCTGAAAAATTGCAAAGCCTGATCCCTTCTGCAGAGTTGATGCGTTTTTGTTTAGATGGATCAGAAGCAGTGCAGACTGCATTCAGGATAGCAAGAGCAAAGACCGGCAGACAAAAATTTTTACGTTTTGAAGGACACTATCACGGATGGATGGATAATGTTTGCTGGGGTTTGTCTGCTCCTTCCGCCGATGCTTTGGGAAGCAGGGAAGACCCGGCTGTCTTTCCTTGGTCGGGCGGCATATCGGAAAACTCACGTGATGACTTCATGGTTCTTCCCTGGAACGATGCCGATCTGCTGAGCGCTATTATGGCAAAAAGATACCCGGAGATTGCGGCGATTATTATGGAGCCGGTGATGTGTAATAACGGCTGTATTCCCCCTGTCGACGGTTTCCTTGAAAGAGTAAGAAGCATCTGCGATCAATACGGTATTGCTTTGATTTTCGACGAAGTGATCACCGGCTTCAGGCTTTCGCTGGGCGGCGCTCAACAGTATTTTCAGGTCGTTCCGGATCTTTCCATATTCGCAAAGGCCATGGGCAGCGGCTATCCTATAAGTGTTGTGGCGGGCAAAAAAGAATGGATGAAAGTTGTCGAGGATTCAACGGTGATCCATGCAGGCACCATGAACGCCGGTCACGCCCCTGTAGCCGCTTCCCTGGCAACGCTGGCAACGCTGGAATCTGAAAACCCCTACCCGAGATTGTTCGCATATGGCCGGAAACTGATGGATGGCCTGAAGCAGGCTGCGCAGGAAACTTCTCAGAACCTGCGCGTACAGGGCATGGGGCCCATGTTCAACTGTTGTTTTACGGATCTTCAGACAATAACTGATTATAGGGATACGCTGACTGCCGATAAATCTAAATTGAACAGATTCATAGCAGCCATGCACAATGAAAGGATCCGGATCATCGGCAGGGGACTGTGGTATATCAGCGCGGCGCATACGGAACAGGAAATTGATCACGCCATTGAAATATCAAAAAAAGTTTTGGCCGCCCTCGGGTGATCGGCAAGAGCTAAATGAAAAATATATGGAGGACTTATTGCATGAGCGGAAGGCGCTGGTTGCGGGTAACAATAAACTGGCCTACAGTATTGCTATCTGTTTGCTTCGGGCGAATTACGAGGTGGTATTTCTGACAAATGATTCGGCGTCGGCATATGTTGGCATACAGCAATATATTGATGATTGCGAAACGGTAAAAGGAAAAGAGTGCGGCCGTCATGCTGTTAGGATCGTAAAGGATATCGGATTGGAGGGTCAGTTCTCCATTGCCTTGCTGATCAATGAAGAATCCGCCCCGCACAAAACAGAGCTTATCGAAAGGCTGGAATACCTGCTGCCAGATAAATGCGCGATCGGGATCAATGCAGAGAGCATACCGCTCCGGGATATCCAGGCCGCAGCCGTTCGCCCGGAAAGAGTGATTGGACTCAACTGGGTATTCCCTGCGTACACTACTTTCTTTTTGGAAATAATAGCGAACCAGGTAAATAACGAGGAGATAGTGAATGCGCTATATTCGGAAGCAAAACAACGCTGGAATAAGGACCCTTATATCATCCGCGGAGAGCGGGGTATACGCGCCAGTTTGTTTAGCGCCATGATAAGAGAAGCTTTTAACCTGGTAGATAACGGGTACGCGACCATCCGCGATATTGACCGGGCGTGCAGGAACGACGCAGGATCTTACCTTCCGTTCTCGGGTAATTTCAGGTATATGGACCTTATGGGCACCAGAAGCTATGCCGAGGTGATGAAGGACCTCAACCGCGAATTGTCGAAAGAACAGATGACTCCCGGTTTCTTTAATAAAATCATAGGCTCGGGAGCGTTGGGAATGGAAGAACGAAGCGGGTTCTATCAGTATGAAGAAGGAGAAGTGGAGCGATGGAATGAGCTGTTTGATAGGTTCAGCTATCGGATCAGGGACATCATTTGTAAATATCCTTTTAATTATAATAAAGAACCGTCGGCAGACGGCAACAACAATGAATAGATCTTTGATTTTTGACGGACACCTGGACCTTTCCATGAATGCCATTGAATGGAACAGGGACCTCAGGCTCCCGATACAGGAGATAAGGCAGAGGGAGATGCATATGAAAGATAAGCCTGATCGTGGAAAGGGAACCGTTTGTCTTCCCGAATTGCGCAAGGGGCGCGTGGGTATTGTAGTCGCTACGCAACTGGCAAGGTATACTCCTGCGGGTAGCGCGCTGCAAGGATGGAACTCTCCGCAACAAGCCTGGGCTATGACGCAGGCTCAACTGGCCTGGTATAGGGAGATGGAAGCTTCGCAGGAAATGACACAGCTAAAGGATTTGCAACAACTGGAAGAGCATGTGTTGCTATGGCAAGATACAAACCTGCCCGATGAAGGCAAGCCAATTGGTTATATTTTAAGTCTTGAAGGCGCCGATTCGCTGGTAGACATATCTTATTTGCATAGGGCATATGACTATGGGTTGAGAGCGGTAGGCCTATCCCATTTCGGCCCCGGACGGTATGCGCCGGGGACGAAGATGGAAGGAGAGATAACTCCCCTGGGATTCGAGCTCCTGCGGGAAATGGCAAAACTCAACCTTATCCTTGATGTGACGCATCTCACAGACAAGGCGTTTCAGCAGGCCCTGGAAACGTACGACGGCCCTGTGTGGGCCAGTCATCACAATGTCAGAAAGATCGTTCTGAACCAACGTCAATTAACAGACGAACAAATAAAACAGCTGATAGAAAGAGACTCGGTGATCGGCGGTATGCTGGATTGCTGGGCCATGGATATCCGGTTCATAGATACCGTTTCCGATCCCTGGCAGCTCGATATCCGGATGGAGAACCTGGTTGATCACTGGGATCATATCTGCCAGATTGCAGGGAATACCCGGCATATCGCCATCGGAAGCGATCTGGATGGTATCTTCGGGAAAGAACAATCGCCCTGGGACCTGGACACGATTGCCGACTTGCAAAAATACCAGGCTATCCTGGAGAAAAAGGGATACGGGAAAGAGGATATAGATAATATCTTTCATAACAACTGGCTGAATTTTTTACGGAAAGCGTGGAGGTGAAAAGCGGCGGCAAACCGGATCGACGACTAAACATAACCCCATGATATATGCGTAAAAATGCTAACAAGAACGAGGCTGACAGAAATGGCGGCTTATTTGAGGCCGGCGCCGCCCGAGTGGACATCACTCCTCCGCCAGGAACCCTTATCAATGGAGACTTCATTACACACTATGCGGTAGCGGTAAACGATCCGTTATATGCAAAAGCCATTGTCTGTCGTTGTGGGGAAACCATCATGGCGCTGATCGCGGCGGATATTTGCGCAATGCGGGCGCCATTTATACAGGACGTTAAAAAAAGAATAGCGGTTGAGACAGGCATCTTGCCTGAGCATGTGATGCTGGCCGCCACGCATACTCATGCCGCAGGATCGGTGGAGGACCTGCTGCTGGGCGCCTGCGACCTGAGTTATCGGCTGCGCCTTCCCGATAAAATCCTGCTTGCTGTGAAAAAGGCGAAAGAACGCCTTCGACCGGCAAAAATAGCTTTTGGCAATGTGGATGCCCCGGAACATGTTGTGTGCAGAAGATATTTTATGAAGGCAGGCTACAGGTTTAAAAATCCGGTAACGGGAGAATACGATAAGATCAAGACCAACCCTATAGGGGATGAGCGGCAGGTCGAGCGGCCTGTCTCAGATACCGATCCGCAGATAGCCTATCTGGCCATCAAGGGACTGGATGATGAATGGATTGCTTTGCTGGGAAATTACTCTATGCACTATGTGGGCGATTTTGTTCCCGGCACGATCACGGCAGATTATTTTGGCGTGTTTTCCGAACAGGTTGCGCTAAAATTGAATGCCGGGGACCAGTTTTTGGGGATGCTGACCAATGGAACAAGCGGGGACGCCAATATCTGGGATTTTTTGCATCCCGAAAGATATCCCAAAGCGCTGCACGAAAAGAGTCGGCTGATTGGGACAAGCCTCGCGGAAAAAGTCGCTCGCTCCCTGGAAACGGCGGAATGGGACCTGCAGCCTTCTTTGACTTCGATGTACGAAGAAATAAACGTAAGGGTGCGGAAACCGTCTGCAGAAGAAGCGGATGCAGCGGCAAAAAGAATAAAAGGCGCTGAATATGAAAAACTGACCGGTAGCGTAGCCGATCTGGAACAGATCTATGCGCGCGAGCAAGTGTTGCTGAGCGCATATCCTGATGAAATGTCTTTTCCTGTTCAGGTATTTAAAATAGGGAAGGGCATGATTGGCGCGCTGGGAGGAGAGTTTTTCTCCGAAACCGGGTTGTGGTTAAAGCAACAGGCAGGCGGCCATTATTTTACCGTTACTATCTGTAACGATTATGTTGGATATGTGCCGCCTGCGCATGAATTCGAGCTTGGCGGATACGAGACCTGGCGCTGCCGTACCAGTTTCCTGGACACAGAGGCTGAATCGTTGATCCGGAATACAATGGCTTCATTGATAAAAAAATTATCCAACGCTTAATAGCAACCGATGAATAAGTTTCAGTCATATATCTATCCACTCGTTATAATCGGCGTCCTTTTTTTTGTATTTGGCTTTCTTACCTGGATCAATGGCATACTGATCCCCTATTTCCAGATATGCCTGGAGCTGAACAATTTTCAGGCTTCACTCGTTGCATTCTCTTCTTATACGGCCTATTTTGTTATGGCCATCCCTTCTGCGTATATACTCCGGTTCACCGGCTATAAAAAAGGAATGGTACTCGGCTTATTCATCATGGCCGCGGGAACGGCTCTGTTTATTCCCGCAGCAAACTCCAGGATATACGCTGTGTTTTTAACCGGCCTGTTTATTACAGGGTCTGGACTGGCCCTACTTCAAACGGCTGCTAACCCTTACGTGGCCATTATCGGGCCGATTGAAAGTACGGCTCAGCGAATCGGCTTTATGGGTCTGGCAAATAAGGTGGCGGGCATCCTGAGCATCACAATATTCGGGTCAATCTTTTTGTTCAATGCAGATGAGATCATACAGAAGTTAAACCTCGCCGATGCCGCGCAGAAGGCCGAAATGCTGGATAGCTATGCGCTTCGGATTGTTGAGCCTTACAGTATTATCACTGTTCTTTTGTTGCTGCTCTCCGTTATGATCTATTTTTCGCGGATCCCGGAGATCAACGAAATCCGGGAAGACATCAATAACTTCGCTGTGGATAAACAACAAGCAGACTCCTCCGTTTTCCAGTACCCTTACCTGGTGCTGGGCGTTATCAGCTTGTTTTTTGCCGGCGCTTGCGAAGTGATCCCAATAGACGGACTGATCATCTACAGCCGCTCCTTAGGTATTCCTATTGAAGAAGCGAGACATTATTCTACTTATACTATGTACGCCATGCTGTTGGGATACCTCTCCAGCGTTATCCTTATTCCGAAGGTGTTTTCCCAGCAACAGGCGCTAAAATATTGCGCTATTTTGGGTTTAGGGTTGACCCTGGGCGCCTTTGTCACCGAGGGCCTGGTTTCTGCCGTCTTTTTAATGCTAATGGGTTTTGGCGCGGCAATGCTCTGGGGCACGATCTGGGGGCTCTCGTTAAAAGGGCTCGGAAAACACACCAAGATCGGCTCGGCCATGCTGCTGATGTCGGTTATCGGCGGAGGTATATTTCCTGTATTCTTCGGGAAGCTGATCGATATTAGTCCATCTTATCCGCAAAGCGCCGTACTGCTGTTATTGCCCTGTTATCTCATGTTGTTATTCTTCTCCGTATATGGACACAGGATAAGAAGATGGAGCGGAATATTGTAGTGGGGCGCAGAGCCTGTCTGATTCCGATTCTTAAAAAGGGAGGCTCTTCCTGCAATACCGGATGGTCTGTAGTCCTGATCCAATCCTATGGAAAGCCCTGTTTTATTTAACGGGGGCCGGGAGTTGGTAAAATACTACGGCAATAACGAAAGATAGTAAAAGCTTCAGTT
>JAEUVR010000255.1 GCA_016786785.1 Chitinophagaceae bacterium | reverse complement strand
AGGAAACTATTCTGTACGCTGGACAGGAATGCTAAGGCCGCCGGTTTCAGGGACCTACAAAATCGGCATGGCCGTTTTCGGAGCCGGAGCCAGGCTTTATGTAAACAATGAACTGGTCATAAATAACTGGGGCGACGGCGATAAAGAAAATTTTGAGCAGGCATTTACCCAATCAAAACCCCAGGTTGAGCTAACATTAAACGCGGATACGGATTATCATATCCGCGTTGAATGGCACAAGAAAATAAACCGGAATATGATAAGGCTCGAATGGGAAATACCCGGCGCCGCAAACAGTATTGAGAAAGCGGTTGAACTGGCAAGATCATCAGACGCGGTGATCCTGTTTGCCGGATTGTCTAATTTCTTCGAAGGAGGCAATAACGACAAAACCTCCCTTGCTTTGCCGGGCGCACAGGATGAACTCATCAGGCGGGTGAGCGCCGTCAATCCTAAAACAATTGTAGTCCTGATAAATGGAACGCCGGTGAGTATGCCCTGGCTCGAAAAAACGCCTTCGGTACTGGAAGCTTACTATCCGGGCCAGGAAGGAGGCCATGCGCTGGCCAATATCCTCTTTGGAAAAGTAAATCCCTCGGGCAAGCTTCCCGAAACCTTCCCCAAACGGCTGGAAGATAATCCTTCCTATAAAAACTTCCCCGGCACGGGAAAACAAGTAAAATATGAAGAAGGTATTTATGTGGGGTACCGGCACTACGATAACTTTAGCATTGAACCGCTTTTTCCTTTCGGACATGGTTTATCCTATACGGAATTTGAATACAGTAATCTTAAAATTTCAAGAAAAGATAAAAAGATCAACGTTCAGTTTACCCTAAGAAACTCCGGATCCATAACAGGAAAAGAAGTCGTTCAACTATATACCAGGAAAATTGAAAAAGGGGCTGAAAATAAATACAAAGAATTAAAAGCATTTGACAAAATTGAATTAAAGGCAGGCGAATCCAAACGGGTATCCTTTCAATTGGGGGAGGAAGATTTTTCTCTTTTTGATGAATCCGGGAATAAATGGGTGAAAGGCTCCGGCAAGTATAGCTTGCTTATAGGCAGTTCTTCAAGAGATATACGGCTTTCAGGAAATACCCGCGTTCCATAATATAAAATTTGAAAAGAATTGTCGTAATACCAGTCAAACAAGCCCGATAGTTAAAGCATTGGTTTCTTTAGTTATCGTGCAATGATCATTTAGCATCGAAAATATTATACATATGAAATGGGGAAAATCTTGGATGTTTATAATAGTATCAGCCTTTTGTCCGGCTATGTCTTCTTTTGCGCAGCCTGATCCAAATCACTATCAACAATTACAGCAAGGGTTTAAAAATCCTCCATCTATGGCCCGGCCAAAGGTATATTGGTGGTGCCTTAATGGCAATATCGACACGGTAAGCGCCAAACAGGAATTTGCGGAAATGAAGAAGGCAGGAATAGCAGGCTTTGATTTCTTTGAGATTGGGGTTCCGAAAAGCGATACAATGATCCCCGCAGGACCGGCTTTTTTAAGCGATGCGTCTTTGGCAACGATAAAATTCGCAGTTAAAGAAGCCGGTAATTTGGGGTTGGAAATGGGATTGAATTTATCCAGCAGTTGGAATGCCGGCGGCGCATGGACGCTCCCTCAAAATGCCGGCAAGTCGCTTTATCAATCAAAAATCGCTATAAAAGGCGGATCCGGCGTAAAAGAAATCAAAGTTCCATTCCCTGAAATATCATTTCCCCAAACTGCCCTGATCGGAGGAACAGGAAAGCCCATGATTCCCTTTCAGGCTAATGGTAAGCCGGTTTATTATGAAGAGATAGCTATTTTGGCTATTCCTTCAGGAACAGCCAGGCATTCTCTTGATACGTCTAAGATCATCGATGTTTCTAAATATTTCAATTCCCAGGAAGACCTGCTCCGTTGGAATGCTCCTGCAGGGGATTGGGAGATCATGAGATACGTTTGCTCCAATTCGGGGCAGCAATTGGTGCTGCCCAGCCCTTATTCCGCAGGCCTGACGATAGATCATTTTGATTCCACCGCCGTAGAGACGCATTTAATGTATATCATCGATCGCTTAAAATCGGTCCTGGGAAATGACTTTAGAAAAACAGCGCTAAAAAGCTTCTACCTGGCTAGCTATGAAGCCAGGGGATTTGTCTGGACCTCGTCCCTTTCTGCAGAATTTAAAAAGCTCAATGGATATGATATCAATAAA
>JAEUVR010000440.1 GCA_016786785.1 Chitinophagaceae bacterium | reverse complement strand
GATTACGTAGGACTGGATGAATTTGTTCAAAAGATAGAAAGCGGATGGGTCGATATTGACGTGATCATCGCCACCCCTTCCGTGATGCCGAAAATTGGTAAGCTGGGTAAGATCCTGGGACCAAGAAACCTTATGCCCAACCCTAAGACAGGAACGGTCACCAATGACGTGGCTTCCGCAGTGAATGAAGTAAAAGGCGGTAAAATAGCCTTTAAGGTGGATAAGGCGGGTATTGTGCACGCTTCCATCGGTCGCGTTAGCTTCAGCCCTGAAAAGATCACCGAAAATGGCCACGAGTTTATCAACGCCATCCTCAGGGCAAAGCCGGCTTCTTCCAAGGGAACCTACCTGAGAAGCGTGTATATGGCCAGCAGCATGAGCCCCGGTATTGCAGTGGATACCAAATCTTTATTGAACTAAATCTCAGGACGCCCTGAAGCAAACTCTTTGTTATGAACAAGCAAGAAAAAAATGAAGTAATAGCTGCGCTGAAAGAGAAATTCTCTCAGTACAATAATTTTTATGTTACCAATACGGAATCGCTGTCGGTTGCCCAGGTGAACCGTTTGCGCCATATTTGCTTTGATAAGCAGGTGGAGATGAAAGTGGCCAAGAATACGCTCATCAAGAAAGCGCTCGAATCGCTGAATAATGACCGTTTTTCTAACGTGTACGACTCCTTGAACGGCGTAACCGCCCTGATGTTTTCGGAGAATGCCAAGCAACCGGCCCTGATCATCAGCAACTTCCGTAAAGAAGGCAATACCGAAATACCTGTGCTGAAAGCGGCTTTTATTGACGGGGACGTCTATGCCGGCGATAACCAGCTGACCGCGCTGACCAACCTGAAAAGCAAGCAGGACCTTATCGGCGAGATCATCGGCTTACTGCAATCTCCCGCTAAAAACGTTATCAGCGGCCTGAATGCCGGCAATAAGCTGGCCGGACTGGTGAAAGCGTTGGAAGAGAGGGCAGCGGCCGCCAGCTAGATAAATATTTTGAACCCAGGCCTGAGGGTAATTAAAGGCAAATTTTTTTAAACCCTCCGCCGGAGCAATAGGCTTTGAAGGCGGAAAAAATTTAAAACCATGGCAGACTTAAAAGCATTTGCTGAACAGTTAGTAAACCTGACAGTAAAAGAAGTAAACGAATTAGCTACGATCCTTAAAGACGAATACGGTATCGAACCCGCTGCTGCGGCTGTTGCCGTTGCCGGTCCTGCCGCAGCCGGCGGAGCCGCCGCCGCTGAAGAAAAAACATCTTTCAATGTTATTCTGAAAGCCAGCGGACCCAATAAGCTGAATGTGGTAAAGACCGTTAAAGATCTTACCGGTTTGGGACTGAAAGAAGCGAAAGACCTCGTTGACGGCGCTCCAAAACCCGTTAAGGAAGGAATCAGCAAAGCCGATGCGGAAGCATTGGTTGCCAAGCTGAAGGAAGCTGGCGCTGAAGTGGAAATTCAATAATTTACGCTATTTCGGCAATATTTAACCCTGGTTTGTAACCAGGGTTTTTTTATTTGCGTAATTTCCCTATTATTCATTACCTTTGCCGTCCGATTTTTCACAACGTTAATTAGCCGGGGTAAGTTTATAAATGGCCAAAATCACATAGCTACCTCTATTTTTTTACAGAGAAGCCACAGGCTTCTCCTGTAATTTTTTTGTGTATAGACGATTTTTGAAGTTCGAACAATTAAACCGGGTTTAAAATATATGTCTTCAACAAAACTGCAAAGTAGGATCAACTTCGGAAAAGCAAAGAATTTAGCTGAAGCTCCTGACTTACTCGAAGTCCAAATTCAATCTTTTAAAGAATTTTTCCAGTTAGAAACAACCCCCGATAAACGCAATATCGAAGGGCTGTTCCGGGTGTTCAAGGAGAACTTTCCTATTACCGACACCAGGAATATCTTTATGCTGGAATTCCTGGACTATTTTATCGATCCGCCCCGTTATACCATCGAAGAATGTATGGAGCGCGGACTCACCTATGCCGTGCCGCTGAAAGCCAAGCTCAGGCTGAGCTGTAACGACGAGGAACATGTGGATTTCCAGACCATCGTGCAGGATGTATTCCTTGGCAATATCCCCTACATGACGCCCAGGGGCACTTTTGTGATCAACGGGGCCGAAAGGGTCGTGGTATCGCAGCTGCACCGCTCGCCTGGCGTGTTCTTCGGGCAGTCCGTACACCCCAATGGCACAAAAATATACTCCGCCCGCGTGATCCCCTTCAAGGGCGCCTGGATGGAATTCGCTACGGACATTAACAATGTCATGTATGCTTATATCGACCGCAAAAAGAAATTCCCCGTTACCACCCTTCTCCGTTCCATAGGCTTTGAAACCGATAAGGACATTCTGGAACTTTTCGGCATGGCCGACGAAGTAAAGGCCGATAAAAAATCCTTACAGAAATACATTGGCAAAAGACTGGCCGCCCGCGTACTGAGAACATGGGTGGAAGATTTTGTGGATGAGGATACCGGCGAAGTGGTGTCTATCGAGCGCAATGAGATTGTGTTGGAAAGGGATACCGTCCTCGACGAAGAAGCGATTGAGCTGGTCTCGGAAATGGATGTAAAGAGCATCTTTATCCAGAAAGAAGACGTGGGAGGCGATTACGCCATCATCTATAATACCTTAAACAAGGATACTTCCAACTCAGAACTGGAAGCCGTTCAGCATATCTATCGCCAGTTGCGCGGCGCCGACGCCCCGGATAATGAAACAGCCAGGGGCATCATCGATAAATTATTCTTCAGCGACAAGAGGTATGATCTTGGCGAAGTAGGTCGCTATAAGATCAACCGCAAGCTGAACCTGGACTATCCCATCACCCAGAAAACATTAACCAAGCCCGATATTATCGAGATCATCAAGTACCTGGTACGCCTGACCAATGGCAAGGCCGAAATAGATGATATCGATCACCTGAGCAATCGCCGGGTGCGCACCGTGGGAGAACAGCTTTACGCCCAGTTCGGCGTAGGTCTTGCGCGTATGGCCAGAACCATCCGCGAAAGAATGAACGTTCGCGATAACGAGGTGTTTACGCCAGTGGACCTGATCAATGCCAGGACCCTGTCTTCTGTGATCAACTCCTTCTTTGGAACATCGCAGTTGTCGCAGTTCCTCGACCAGACCAACCCCCTGAGCGAGATCACCCACAAACGCCGTATCTCCGCGCTCGGGCCAGGCGGCCTCAGCCGTGAAAGAGCCGGCTTTGAGGTCCGCGACGTGCATTATTCCCATTACGGACGCCTCTGTACCATTGAAACGCCGGAAGGACCTAATATCGGGCTGATCTCTACGCTCTGCGTGCATGCCAAGATCAACGAAATGGGTTTTATCGAAACCCCCTATCGTAAAGTGACCGACGGCAAGGTGGATCTTAAAAAGCTGACCTTCCTCAGCGCAGAAGAAGAAGATGTCGCCAAGATCGCCCAGGCAAGCGTGCCATTGAATGAACAAGGCGAATTTGCGGAAGACAGGGTGAGCTCTCGTCAAACCGGCGACTTCCCCATCCTGGAAAGAAACGAAGTGGAATACATGGACGTGGCCCCCAACCAGATCGTTGGTCTGAGCGCCTCCCTGATCCCCTTCCTGGAACATGACGACGCCAACCGCGCGCTCATGGGATCGAACATGCAACGCCAGGCCGTGCCGCTGCTCCGCCCTGAAAGACCTATCGTAGGAACAGGACTGGAAGGAAAAGCCGCCCGCGACGCCAGGGTGCAGATCCTGGCCGAAGGGGAAGGTATTGTGGAATATGTCGATGGAAAGGAAATTCATGTCCGCTACGACCGTACCGAAGCCGACAGGCTCGTAAGCTTTGAGGGAGATTTGCAGATATATAAACTGACCAAGTTCATCAAAACCAACCAGGAGACCTGCATCAACCATAGCCCCGCGGTGAAAAAAGGCCAAAGGGTGAAAAAAGGCGATTTCCTTACGGAAGGATACGCCGTTCAGCATGGCGAAATTG
>JAEUVR010000245.1 GCA_016786785.1 Chitinophagaceae bacterium | reverse complement strand
CACCACCACATCTCCTTCCCTTATCGAATCTACCGCTTCGATTTCCAACCCATATGGATCCTCCTCTTCGACATAATCGGTTTCCATCCAGCGATAGGTCCTTGCCCGGCCGACGATAGTGCAATTGTCGGCGTCCAGCGGCCGCAGGCGCTGGTGCATGGCCTGGTTGCGGTATCCGAGTATATCGAGCACATCACATACGATCGCCACATACAGGTGTTCTTTTATCCACTTGAATTTTTCCTTGTCGTTTGTCAACGCAAAATTTGTTACCATAGCAACTGATTTATTTGTCTTTTAGTTTGTAATCATTATTGAATCGTTTGGTTTTTCCCAGGCGGCCGAGGAAGATTGCAGCGTATGATCTAAAATACCTTTCATTGCTGTTCTCTATACATTTACGCAGAATCGTTTTACGGCTTTTTCATCTATATCAATTCCCAAACCAGGGCCCTGCGGCACCTGTATATAGCCATCCGCATCGAGCTGAACAGGATTGCGGATGATCTCCCGCAACATCGGGTTATCGCTTACATTATATTCCAGGAATAAGGATTTCGGCAACGTCGCGTTCAGGTGAAGGCTTGCGGCAGTCAGCAGATCGGTGAGCCAGGCATGCGGGCAAACATCTATACCTGCATATTCCGCTTCCCACATGATCTTTCTTGCCTGGGTAAACCCGCCGCACCTCGACAGATCAGGTTGAACCACATCCACCCTGCCTTCCTCAATGAGTTGCCGGAATCCCCATGCGGTCGCTTCCTGCTCGCCGGCGGCAATACGCGTTTTTACGCCAGCCTCTTTTACCTTACGATATCCCTCATACGATTCAGGATGCAGAAAATCTTCGAGCCAATATATATTATACGGTTCCAGTAAACGACATAACTCAATTGCATCATAGGCGCTGCGTTTCACCATCCATCCGGGGTCTACCATCAGGGCGATATCTGGCCCCAATGTTTTCCTCGCGGTTTCCACCAGCAGAATATCCTGCCTGAGATCCTGCCCGAACACGCCCCACCCGAATTTCACCGCTTTGAACCCTCGCTGCATATAGAACTCGCAAGCATGCCTGATCGCCTCTGTCGTGGGACGGAAAAGCGTGGAGGCATAGGCCTGTACCTTATCTCTTCTGGCGCCTCCTAATATTTTATGCACCGGACGATTGATGGCTTTGCCAATGATATCATGACAGGCAATATCAAAACCGGATAATACCTGTATGGCTGCGCCCCTTCTTCCAAAATAGATGGAGCCCCGGTATATCTTATCCCACAGGCGTTCTACGTCAAAAGGATCTTCTCCTATCGCCAGCTCCCTCAATCCCTCGAACATGCCGGCCCCGCTTTCAGGCGCGTTCACTACGGCTTTGCCTACATGCGGGGAGGTTTCCACGTCCGACCAGCCGGTAATGCCTTCATCGGTGCTTACCTTTATCAGCAGGCAATGTTTTACGCCCCGCGCCTCTTCGCTTCCCGCCGGGTTGGTTATTTCAAACGGCGACTGAAGGACAAATGCTTCTACGTTGGTTATTTTCATGCGTTCAGTTTAGTTTTTTACTGCGCCAAGCATTCCTGACCGCCGGTTTATCTGCCGCAAAGCATGACGGGAAGTTTGCTTAGCAATGTTGCTTTATCGCTTCGACAACCTAAGCGCTGTGCCCGCCTGGACGGGCAGGTTTACTTAGCAATATTGTCATATCGCCCTGGTCTATCCCCTCACTCAAACACAAGCGCCACCTTCAATACCCTTTCATGCCCGTTACGGGCAAGATCAAATGCTTCTTTCCAATTATCAAAAGGTATTTGGCGGGTCACTATATCTTCCAATGCCAGCGATCTGTCCCCAAGACAAGTCAAGGCCTCGTCTATCTTATTTTCATCGTTGCAGGCGCCGGCTATTTCCAGCTCCAGCACATGAATACTGAAAAGATCAATAGGAACCGGCTGATGCGCCGCGCTGAACACCACCATCCTGCCGCGGGGCCGCAATGCTTTTATACAACTCCCCGCCGCTTCGGCGCTG
>JAEUVR010000348.1 GCA_016786785.1 Chitinophagaceae bacterium | reverse complement strand
ATTTTGGGCGCTTGCGGCAGACCCATGGCTCCGCTTTCACCAATCCCAAGTAAATATGGAATATGATTTCAGCCGGATCGAGAAGAAATGGCAGGCATACTGGAAAAAAAATAATTCGTACAAGGTAACCAACGACGCTTCGAAACCCGGCTATTATGTGTTGGATATGTTTCCTTATCCCAGCGGCGCAGGATTACATGTAGGCCATCCGCTCGGCTATATCGCCAGCGATATCTTTGCCCGGTATAAGCGTTCCAGGGGGTTTAATGTGCTGCATCCTATGGGATACGACGCTTTTGGGCTTCCTGCCGAGCAATATGCGATAGATCATGGCATCCACCCAGCGGTTTCCACGCAGCAGAACATAGAAAACTTCCGTCGCCAACTGGATAATATTGGATTTTCATACGACTGGTCGAGGGAGGTCCGCACCTCCGATCCCGGGTATTATAAATGGACGCAATGGATATTCCTGCAGCTATTCGATAGCTGGTATAACCGTAAAAAAAAGAAGGCGGAGAGGATCTCCGAACTGATCCGGCTATTTGAGGCCGAAGGCAATGCCTCGCATCCCTGCCCCGGGCAGCCCGCCCTGCATTTTTCCCGATCGGAATGGGCTGGCTTTACAGAAGAGAAAAAACAGCAGGTATTAATGGACTATCGCCTTTCCTTCTGCGGCTATGGAGAAGTGAACTGGTGCGAAGCATTGGGCACTGTGCTGGCCAATGACGAAGTGATCAACGGCCTGAGCGAAAGGGGCGGCTTCCCGGTGGTGAAAAGAAAACTGCGTCAATGGTACCTGCGCATAACGGAATATGCGGACCGGTTGCTCGAGGGACTGCAAACTGTCGATTTCAGCGATGCCATGAAGGAAATGCAGGCCAACTGGATCGGCAAAAGTTATGGAGCAGAGATCTCTTTTAAACTGAATGACCATGAGCTGATCGTATATACGACCCGGCCGGATACGATATTCGGGGTGGACTTTCTGGTACTCGCTCCCGAACACGAGCTGGTGGATAAAATAAAATCGACCGAACAGGCCGCGGCAGTGGACGAATATGTCGCCTACGTCAATAGCCGCAGCGAACGCGAGCGCATGGCCGAGAAAAGGATCAGCGGATGTTTTACCGGCGCTTATGCCGTCCATCCCTTTACCGGGTCCGCCATACCCGTATGGATAAGCGAATATGTGCTGGCCGGGTATGGCACCGGCGCGATCATGGCCGTGCCCTGCGGCGATGAAAGAGACCTTAAGTTTGCCAAACACTTTAATATCCCCGTTACCAATATCATCGGCGACGCCTTTAACGGGGAAGAAGCAAATCCCACCAAGGACGCCCTATTGCAGAAAAGCAGTTTCCTCAATGGCATGAAAATGCGCGATGCGATGGAGGCGGTGAACGCCAAAATTGAAGCGACAGGCATTGGGAAACGCAAGGTGAACTATAAGATGAGAGATGCGGCATTTAGCCGGCAAAGATATTGGGGAGAACCCTTCCCGATACTATGGAAGGATGGCATCGCCTATCCGCTGCCCGAGTCGGCGCTTCCTGTTTTGCTTCCCCGCCTGGAAAACATTAAGCCCGGCCCGGGCGGAGAAGGCCCGCTCTCGAACCTCGACGATTGGAAAAACTACCAGGGATATACCCGCGAAGTAAACACTATGCCGGGGTACGCCGGCAGCAGCTGGTATTTTCTCCGGTATATGGATCCGCAGAACGAACAGGAGTTTTGCAACCGGCAGATCTCGGATTACTGGAACCAGGTAGACCTGTATATCGGCGGAACGGAACATGCGGTAGGGCATTTGTTGTACAGCCGCATGTGGACGAAGTTTTTATTTGACCTGGGATATATCGGCTTTGACGAACCTTTTAAAAAGCTGGTCAACCAGGGAATGATATTGGGCAGCAGCAGGTTTGTGTACCGGGTCAATGGAACAAAGATCTATTTGTCCAGGGGCTATTATGATGCAATGGCGAAAGGCGCGTCGGGCGATGAGTTGAAAAAGATTGCCGATGAAATTAACGCCCAGCTGGGAGAGCGGGTATTTGACGAAGCAGGTAAGATGATTGGCCGCCCCGCAAAATATATCCATTCCGCTGTGATGGAAGCGACTGGCGGGCAGGGGACTGAGGCGGATGCCGCTGTCGCGGGAAAGGAATATACGGAAGCCGAAAAACAAACGAAGCAGGGAACTGAGGCGGATACTACCGCCCGCAAGGAAGAAGATCTATGCGATTTGAGCGGTATCAGTCCCATCCATGTTTCCGTCGAATATGTGGAAGGAGATAAGCTGAACCTCGCGCAGTTGAAGTCGTCCGAGCCCAAAACCTATTCCGGGGCCAGCTTTATCCTGGAATCGGGCTCGTATACCTGCGGCTCCGAGGTGGAGAAAATGAGCAAGCGCTATTTTAACGTGGTGAATCCCGATGATATCGTGCATAAATACGGCGCGGATACCTTCCGCATGTATGAGATGTTCCTTGGCCCGGTAGATCAGAGCAAGCCCTGGGAAACAAAGGGCATTGAAGGCGTTCACCGGTTCCTTAAAAAATTATGGCGTTTGTTTTTCGACGAGATAAAGGGAAGCTTGTGGAATGATGAAAAGCCTACGGACGCAGAATATAAGGCGCTTCATAAAACCATTAAGAAGATTGCGGAAGAGAATGAACGTTTTTCGTTTAATACGGGAGTGAGCGCTTTCATGGTTTGCGTGAACGACCTGAACGATCTGAAATGTCATAAAAAGCAGATCCTGGAAAAATTGCTGATCCTGCTATCCCCCTATGCGCCGCATATTGCAGAAGAACTATGGCAGGAACTCGGGCATGAGTCGTCCATACTGACCGCGCTTTATCCTGCATTCGAGGAGAAATACCTGGCAGAGACTGTTAAGACCTACCCGCTATCGGTTAACGGGAAGGTGAGGGCCCAACTGGAGATAAGCCTGCAAGCTACGCAACAGGAAGTGGAGGCGTTGGTAAAAGAGAATGAGACCGTACAAAAATGGCTGGAGGGCCGATCGCCTAAAAAAATCATTTATGTCAGGGGCAAAATGATCAATGTGGTCGTTTAAATAAAAATAATACAATAGCGTTCCTGGAGCTTTTCTAAAAATCTTTGGGCGAGCTTTGTTTTCTCTTTGTTAGAAAACTTTTTCTTTTCGGACTAAGGCTGTCAGACGTTGAACCAGTCGACTCAGAAAATGAACCCTGCGCCTGCTGGGCTTAAAAAAGAATAGCGCTTCAATTTAAAACACGTATCCTGCGCCGCTATTGGAGGGGATTTGTGCCTGGAGAAGAAAATGTAACAATTCAAAAACTGGGGCAGAACGATTGGCGCTTGTCGCCATTGTATTGATTAAACAAGCCGTGTTGCAGTAAGGCAAACTCGTATGCGCCTCGGCTGTTATTGTATTGTTTTAGGGAAGAGGTAGTGGCGTCATAGCTGAACATCAGCCGTATATTCTTCCATTGAAAACCCACCATAGGAATAAAGGCATCGCCGGGGCGCACATACAATCCCCCGACCAACTGCGATTCGCCGTCGCCGGACAGGTTGTATTGGAGGTTTACTCCTCCCACGAGCTCCGAGGAACTGGCCTGCCGGGTATAATAGGCCATGGGGTTGATGATCACCTCATCGCTCATTTTATAACTGGCATTCACAAACGCCGTATAGCGCATGGGTATCTGATTATCCACTCCCGTAGCGTCTGCATCAAAAAAAGATTCCCGCGGGCGGTTAAGATGATGCACGGAAAGCCCCCCGTTCACGTATAGTTTATCTGTAGGAAAATAGGCGTAGTTCAAGCCCGCCTGAATGTCGAGGTAGCTGATGCTGGGATTGTCGAGGTAAACGCTGGAAGGCAGTTTACTGTCGAAAAAGGTTCCGTCGAACTGGTCGGGAAATTTAAGGCGCTGCGAATTGATGCGTTTATTGGCCCAGCCTGCATTGAAGCCAAGAGATAAAAGATGCGCCTGACCTACTTCCTGGTGGTAGGCCACGGAAGCGTATATTTTGGTAGACGTGAGCTGGCCTGAACCGGCGACATCGTGAAGGATCGCGCCTCCCAGTCCTACCCAGCCGGTCTCTATCCTGTCCCGGAAAGCCTGCACATCGCCCCAGACGCTCATGGTTTTATATGGCGCAATCATGATCGACGACCATTGATTGCGGTAGTTGGCGCCCAGGCGGTAGTCTGCGTCGGGAATAAATCCTGTATTGGCCGGATTGGTAGTAAGCGGGGAATTGAACCATTGCGAAAAATGAAGATCCTGCGCTTTGGGCGTTAGCCCGTTAAACAGCGTCAATACAAGAAACAGGCCTGTCGCAAACGCATTCATCCGTTTCGCCTTTATACCGGCGTACGTATCCCTCGTTTTTTCCCGGGCTTTGATTTTATTGGTAAGCGTTGCGTACATGCGTTTCAGATTTTTGTTTATGCCGGCTACCTGCTGGGCCTCCCTGGCTTGTACTCAGGAAGCTGCGCGTTTCCGGCGGATGCGGCGTTACCGGATCAACGTAATATCTCCTACCTTCTTCGCTTTTGTGCCGTCGGTAAATTCAACGTCCAGCGTATATCCATATACATCCATCGGTTGTGGCTGCCCGTTAAAGGTTCCGTCCCATCCTATTCTCCTGTCATTTGTTTCAAAAACTTTTTGTCCCCAGCGATTGTATATCCTGAATACCATGCGTCCTATGCCAAAGCCTTCCACGTTTATGCGGGCGTTCTTTCCAAATCTTCCGGGCGTAAATGCATTCGGCACATCCAGCAGCGGATCTATTTCCGCCCTCACTTCATGACATACGGTATCTGTGCATCCCGCGGCATTGTATATGATCAGGCAGGCGTTATAAACGCCGGTAGCGTTGTACTGGTGAAGCGTGGTATCCCTGGCGGTCTTAATGGTAGAATCCCCGTCGCCGAACAGCCATTTGTACAGGACGCCGTCGGGGGACGACTGGTTATAGAATATAGTAGGCGTGTTCACTTGCGGAACAACGGGAGTATGCGTAAACGCAGCGGTAGGCTTGCTGGC
>JAEUVR010000340.1 GCA_016786785.1 Chitinophagaceae bacterium | reverse complement strand
AGGGCGCCCTCTCGCAGCTATACCCTCATGAAAAAGGTATTGCCGTTAAATTCTTCGAGGAGGTGAAAAGCATCGCCCCGGGGCAAAGCGCCGTTTTCTATGAAGGAGACGATGTGATAGGCGGAGGCATCATCCAGCTTTGATATCATCGTTGAAAGTTGGAACATACTTGCCGTCGTAGCGACAGGAGGAGACTCCATCCAGCTTTGACACGCCTGCAATAAAGATGATGACGGAGAAGAAGAAAGGAGGCTTCACCCAGCTTTAACCCCTTGTCATCAGGCAGTTAAAGCAATATTTTTCCTGTTTTTCCGTTATGTTGCAACAATATTTTTCTGCCGGAAGGGCGACCCTATCTACCATTGTATGAAAAGAACCCTCTACTTTATTTTTGCGCTTCTGCCAGCATCCGTGATGATGGGATCCTGCGAAAAAAAAACCGTCTCTCCTTTTGACGGTTCGCTTAGCGAATATTTTCCCCTGCAGGTGGGAAAATACATCCGCTACCAGCTGGATTCCACCGTATATGTCCATTTTGGTCAGCGGGATACCGTCATTTCTTACGAGGCCAAAGACGTAGTGGAAGATGAAATAACAGATAATACAGGCAGACCCGGATTCAGGGTCGTCCGGTATTTACGGGATGCCGGCAGCGTAAATGAGGCAGACTGGACCTCGGCCCTTACCTACTGGGTGATCCCCACGCGGGAAAACATAGAAGTATCGGAGAACAACCTGAAATACCAGAAGCTGAGGATACCCCTGAAAGACGGATATAGCTGGCATGGCAATGCCTATCTTCCCGATGCGCCCTTTTATTCGGTTTACCAGTTCAGCAACGATGAAGACATCGATATATGGGACTATACCTACCAGGATGTCAACCAATCGATGATGATCGGCGATAAATTGTACGACAATACCGTCACCGTTATGCAGGCGGCGGATTCTTCCAACGTGCCCATTACCTATCCCGATGGACTTGCCTACCGGAATTATTGGATCGAACAATATGCAAAGGATATCGGGCTGATCTATAAAGAGGTCGCCATGTGGGAATACCAGCCGCCGAATGGAGGCAACCCCGGCTTTAAAACAGGATTCGGCATCAAAATGACCATACTTGACCATAATTAAATTAGCAAGCGGCCCGGATAACCGAACAGAAAGCTGATGAAATATCGGATTGACCATTCAGGTTGACAGATGAAAAAGAACAGGATGACGAAAAACTCGATATCAACCTAATCTCATGAATACTCACGCTGAAAGATGCAGCCGTTCACAATATGCCAGATGAAAAAAATATTTGTCCTGATATCGGCAACCGTCCTTATTTCGCTGGCAACAAATGCCCAGACCAGGCATCTTATCCGTTTTAAAGACAAACAGGGTTCTGTTTATTCCCTCGCCGCGCCATCCGCCTATCTTTCAGAAAAATCCATTTCAAGACGGGCCAGGCAAAACATACCGATCGATTCTACAGATCTCCCGGTAAACCCCGGCTACCTGAACGGTATTTCCGGTATTCCCGGCGCAACCATCCTGAGCGTTTCCAAATGGCTTAACCAGGTATTGGTGGAAACCTCCGACGCCGGCGCATTAAACAAGATCATGGCCCTGCCTTTTGTGATCGGCCCCGATATTCGTCCTATTGCGACAAGAGCCAACGGAGCGGCAAACCCGGACAAAAAATTTGATGAGCCGCAGGATAACCTGCAACCCCGCTCTACTCCAAATAAACCGCCGTCAAAAACCAGGGCTTCCGGAACAGCCGACGACGCCGCGTATTATGGCGCAAGCTATGACCAGATCCATATCCATGAAGGAGAATATCTTCATAACCTGGGCTTTCGCGGCGAGGGAATAAGCATCGCCATCATCGACGCAGGGTTTTCGGGATACCTGACCAACCCGGCTTTTGAAAAAACGCGCGCGCAGAACAGGATAAAGGGAGAATACGATTTCGTTAATAACGAATACAGCGTTAACGAAGACCATTCGCACGGGCTGCATTGCTTTTCCACCATTGCCGCGGATCTTCCGGGCGTTATGGTAGGCAGCGCGCCCCAGGCAAGTTTTTATTTATACCGAACGGAAGATGTGACCTCTGAAAGTATCGCCGAAGAACAGTTATGGGCTTCCGCGGCGGAAAAAGCAGATAGCGTGGGAGCCGATATGATCTCCTCCTCTCTCGGTTATATCAGCTTCGACGATCCCTCTCTCAATCATAGTTATGCGCAACGCAATGGCAATACCGCGCTCATCACCAATGCGGCAGACCTTGCCGCCAAAAAGGGAATGATCGTTATGGCCGCCTGCGGCAATTCAGGAACTTCACTAACGGAAAACAAATACGTGATGTGTCCCGCCGACGGCGACAGCGTGATCACCGTTGGCGCAGTAGACGCGATGGGACAAATTGCCGGGTTCAGTTCATGGGGCCCTAATGGCGCCGGATTGCTAAAACCCAATATTGTTTCGGTAGGTAAAGCGGCTTCCTATATCACGGTAAACGGAACGCCGGGCTCCGGGAACGGCACTTCGATTGCCACTCCAAATATAGCGGGGCTCATCGCCTGCCTATGGCAGGCTTTCAGGGAATTTTCCAATATGGACATTAAAGAAGCGGTGGAGAAAAGCGCGAGCAAATACAATAATCCCGACGAACGTTACGGATATGGCATTCCTAATTTCCGCGCCGCTTACGCGCTGCTGCAGCAAAAACGGGAAGCGAAAACCCAGGGCATCCTTAAAGACAGTTGGATCAAGGCGTTTCCATTGCCCGTCAAAACGGGCTTTACGCTATTGCTGAAAGCGCCGTCTTCCGGAAACGCCAACATACAAATCGTGGACCTCTCCGGCCGGATATGGCAAAACCTTAAGATCCAAACGCTGGAAAATAATTATTACTATATTCCCATGACCATTCCTGTTATGAGCTCGGGAATGTATTACCTGCGGTATAATGACGGAAAAAATAAGGCTACCCTGGAGTTGCCGAAGTTTTAAACAAAGCTGCAAACAGGGCGTCGGCCTTTTCGGCATACCCTTCTATCATCCGCATTTCCAATAACTCCAATCCATATTCGGATTGAAAGATCCGCGCCGCCTCCTCATTCTCTTTCCTGAAAACAGAACAGGTAATGTACAACAGGTATCCCTGCTTTTTGAGGAAGGGCAGGACCGCTTTCACCAGGCGCCGCTGCAAGACTGCATACCGGTCGATCTCCTCCCTGGTAAAGAACGACAACCGTTCGGGGATCCTGCTCCAGGTTCCCGACCCGGTGCAGGGCGCGTCGACAATGATAAGGTCGAAGGAGGCGAGCTTCAATCCGGCAGACAATTGCGAAGAAAGATCGTCATCTTTATCCGATCTCATAGTCGAGGTATTCGCACCTGCATTGGGTTGAAGAGGAACACCAGCGCTGCTACTTGAAGAACGATCATCTCCGGGCAAACCCGAAAGATCCATCACAAAAGCACGAGGCTTCTTAATACCCGCGCGGGCAAATCGCTCCGTTAACCGCGAAAGACTATTTTTACGTATATCTGTTACCGTTATATCCAGAGAGCCCAGCAGATCATGCGCCAGGATAGACTTGCCGCCGCCGCCTGCGCAGCAGTCCCACGTTTTCGCCGGCGCCGGCAGCCGGTCGCGAACCTGTATTAACAGGTCGCCGGTTCGTTGGGAGCTAAGGTCCTGTACAACAATTTCCCGATCAACCGCGGCAATATCATCTACCGGAAAACCATTCGGAAGCCTGACGGCATTGGGCGTTACCAGTTCAAAAGGAACTTGTTTTTCCTTCAGCCGGGCAAGCGCCTGCGCCTCATGACCCGGCCTCATCCGGATAAAAAGATCGGGTTGTTGCAGGTGCGAGAGGATGAACGGTTCTTTATTGACTTGTTCGCTTATTTCTTCCACGCAGGGAAAAATGGATTCAGGCAAAAACCCGGGATAACTATCGCGGAGATAAGCGACCCTGCTGTGGATGGCAGGAAAATGATTGGTTTCCAGGAATTCATTCCATAAGGGCGGCAGGAATTCCAGCAACGTTGTTTTTTTATCTGCAGACAAAAACAGGCCCGCCCTGATCCTTTCTTCAATGCTCAGCTCCGGCAAGGCCCTGCCAAGCCGCCAGCAGGCATAACAAAGCGCGGCGATGTTTTTCCGGTCTTTCGACCCGTATTTCTTATGCGTTTTAAAAAACGATTTCAGGTAAGCGGCAAAGGGCTGCCCGCCGTCGTATCCGGCGATGAGTTGTACAGCGGCATGCAGATGAGCATAAAATATCATCCTTATAAATCCAGCAAGCTCTTAATGGGATCTTTGCCAAACAATAATAACTCGGGGTTTTCCAGTAATTCCTTCACCCTTACCAGGAAGCCCACCGATTCGCGGCCGTCGATAATGCGGTGATCATAACTCAACGCAAGGTACATCATCGGCCTGATGACCACCTGTCCGTTGATCGCCATCGGCCTGTCCTGTATCTTGTGCATACCCAGGATCGCCGACTGGGGAATATTAATGATCGGCGTGCTCATCAGGGAGCCGAATACGCCTCCATTGGTGATGGTAAAGGTTCCGCCCTGCATTTCCTCCAGGCTGAGCTTATTCTCTCTCGCCTTAGCCGCAAGTTCCATCACCTTCTTTTCAATTTCAGCCATATCGAGACTTTCCGCATTTCGTATTACAGGAACCACCAGGCCTTTGGGCGCGGAAACCGCGATAGAGATATCGCAATAATCGTGGTAGATGATCTCTTCCTTATCTATATATGCGTTCACGGAAGGCCATTCCTGCAATGCAAAGCAGCAGGCTTTGGTAAAAAAGCTCATGAAGCCGAGGTTAACGCCATGCGCTTCCTTAAACTTATCCTTGTATTTTGCCCGCGTTTCCATGATGCGGCTCATGTCCACTTCATTAAAGGTGGTGAGCATAGCCGTGGAATTCTTGGCTTCTACCAGTCGACGGGAAATGGTCTTCCGTAGATTGCTCATCTTCTCTTTCTTCTCCTCCCGGCTGAACAAAGCCTGTCCGGGCTTTCTGCCCGGATTGCTGAGGGCGTCCAATACATCGTGCTTTAATATTTTACCCTGGTATCCCGAAGGCGTGACGAATTTGGGATCCAGTTTTTTATCGGCTATAATGGCCGAAGCAACGGGAGTAGCTTTGATATCGGCCCGTTGTTCGGCTTTGGCCGGCTGGCCGGCTGCGGCGTTTGCCGATGCAGCGGGCGAGTCAGGTTTTTCGGGCTCCTGGGAAGCAGGCTGCGGAGCGGATCCGGCGGGCCTTTCCGCGGTTTCGTCTATCCGTCCCAGCAAGTCTCCGATATTGAGGGTATCTCCCTCTGCCGCAACAATTTTCAGCAGGCCCGCCTGTTCTGCATTCACTTCAAAAGTCGCTTTTTCGCTTTCCAGCTCAGCCAATACTTCATCGCGCTCAACATAATCGCCGTCTTTCTTAATCCATTTAAGCAAGGAAACTTCGCTTATTGACTCTCCTACCGTTGGAACTTTTATATCGATCATAATGGCTTAAATTATTCTTGTTTGTTCGGTGTTTATCGTGAATGTGAAATAAAGAATCCTGTTTCCTTTATTGCATCGCGGCATGTC
>JAEUVR010000316.1 GCA_016786785.1 Chitinophagaceae bacterium | reverse complement strand
GCAGGCTGCTGATATCGTATTCCTGCAGAGGGCTCTTCCATGCGCGAACCAGCCTGCCATGGGCGTCAAATAATTGCAGCGACTTTATCTCATTCCCGCCTGTCAGGGCCGGCCTTAAAATGAAGCTATGTTGCGCCGGGTTGGGATATGCCAGTAGCTGCAGCTCCTCTTTTTGCCCGGCTATCATGATCACCGCCGAATAGGACGACCGCCCGTTCAGGTTGCGCTCGCAGATACGGTAATATACCTGCTGTGTCGTATAAGCAGGATCGATAGCGGAATAATGCTGTTTGTCGAAAGTATTTCGCGCGGGTATCGGCGTTATGACCGTTGTCCAGTTGCGGGCGTCGCTGCTTTTTTCTACCGAAAAATGACTTATATCCTGTTCCTGGCTGGTCTCCCATTCTATCAGAAATTGGTTCCCCACGCGTTTGGCCTTCGCCAGTCCCCAATGAAGAGGCAATATTGCAAAAGCTTCGGTTAGCGTAAGCTCGCTTATTGCTTTGCCTGAAACCGGAACGGCGATGATGTAATTATTTGTAGCGTCATGGCTGCCTACGTCTTCTTTGTCCCAACGGCTGCCATCATGTATAGCCACCGCCAGCGAGGATTCATCGAGCCCGTTCAGGTCCGCATCATTATAGGCAAATCGTATAAGGCCGCTGAAAGGATCGCCGGTATTGCTAAAATGGTAGACATCCGAAACATATACGGTAGGCAGGGTATGGTTTACCGTAGCGCTTCTGTCAACGCGGACATCCCGCATGGTGAAAGCGGAAGAAGGGGTCAGGCTGAGGCCGCCCAAGGTGAAAATGGACCCCGCCGTTATGTAAAGGTCCTTGTCCGGCGAAATACTGATAATGGTTTGCGCCAGGGTCTGGGAAATAAAACCAGCCAACATGAAAACCAGGCCGAGCCGTTTGGTAAAAAGACGGGGTTTAAAAAAAAGTATTGTTTTTGCTACTCCCCTTGTAATAAGATAATAAAATAGCAAACATGCTATAAAAATGAGCTTCATGGATATTAGGTTATAGGAGCGCCTTATATGGATAATGTTTATTGGACTATGTAACGGTGAAAACATTGAGGATATGCAAAGCGCCGAGGCCAGCAAGCCATTAATGTCCAATTATTTGACAATTATCAAACAAGTAGACGCCGAATATTATTTCCTTAATCTATCTATGATAAGCGCATTTTTAGATACATGTATAAGCGGGGCGAATGAAATTCGAAGCAGTTGGATGCAGGGGCCATTATATGGTTATGCTTATTCCCAAACCGCCTCGGATAGCCGTTGCGAAAAAGTCGCCTCAGTTTTAGAGACGAATGAAATAAGCTTGCGCCGTATGCTAAGCGGGGCCTGATGTATTTGATATGATGCTTGACGTCTTACAGCGCGTTATTTGGCATGTGCGATTTTGCTGCGAATACGGCTCAACGTTTCCAGCGCCATGCCCAGAAATGAAGCGATCAGCTTTAGCGGAACGCGATTGGACAGGTGGCTGTAATGCTGGAGGAAAAACTCATATTTCAGGGAAGCATTGGTATGCCTCGCCAGAAATGCCCTGCGTTCGGCATCCCTGTAATATTGCTGCAGTATTTTGCGTCCTACCGTATTGAATGACGGGTGTATTTCATATAGCTCTTTCAGGTCGCTGCTTTTTAGCGCGAACAGCGAACAGTCCTCGATCGCTTCTATGTTTTCCAGCGCAGGCGCTTCCATATCCAGGCTGGATATGGAAGTAACCATTTCGTTTTCTACGGAAATCCAGGTGGTGATACGCTTTGCGCCTGCCTTGATAAATCCGTGAATGGCTCCCTGATCTATAAAGTATACAAAACGGCAGACGTTCCCGGCCCGTAAAAGCAACTCGCCTTTCCTAACCTTAATGCGCACTAATTTTTTCCCGAACCATATTTTAACATCGTCGTTAAGAGGATGGAAATGGTTCAATACGGCAAAAAACCGAGCCTGGCGCTTGGCGTCCAGCGAATAGCTTTGCGAGGAAGTCATAACATTCATTAATTGTCTGCAAAGGAAACGATTGCCGGCCTATTTAAAAAACGATATTCTAATGGCCGCGTATCTGTGGCAGGCCGTTTGTAAAGAGTTAAGCGGCATTGCCTGATAGCGCATGAGCGGCCGCTTTGATTTTCATGGTATTTCACGGGTATTCTTAATCGGAAGATCCCTTATAGGGTCTTGTTTCTTTGTGTGACTGGCAAGGCAGGGGTAGCGTCGTTTTGTCTCCTATCAAATGCTTTGTTTTTATTTCTCTACATGAATGGCAGGGCCCTGAAAAAAATGCCGGGATTTTGGTGAACTTTTCTGTTTTTATGACTCTATACCTATAAACATACTGATATAAATAGCTATATGATACGATCATTGACGGAAAATTCTTTATTGATTTTCTCAAGGGCGACTGCGTTTTTTTTTCTTTGGTTTCTTGCCGCCTGCCAACATATGCCCCAGGTAAAACTTACTACTGAATACCGACCGGCCGATTCGGTTAAGGAGAATGGGCGGTGGACGGCGATCGGACCTGGCGGCGGCGGCAACACGTATTGTCCTACTGTCAGTCCGTATAACCCGGCCGTTATAATGATCAGCTGTGATATGACCGGATCATATCTTACCCGGGATGGAGGAAGTTCCTGGAAAAACTTCAACATCATGGGACCTGTTAAATCTTTCATCTATGATCCCAAAGATTCCAATATAGTATATGCCATATCAAAAGGATTGTTTCGGACCTGCGATATGGGTATAAGCTGGGAAATGATATATCCTTCTCCGCAGGAAATTGAAAAAATAGTTTCCCGGGGAGATGAGGCGAACGAAACGATCGTGACGCGCGACAGGAAAAGAAAAATTATGCAGGCGCTCGCCATAGACCCTGAAAATACAAATAGGCTTTATGCCGTTATTGCCGAAGACGATTCATCTTTTTTCTGTACTTCTCAGGATCGTGGATTGCATTGGAAAACAGAGAGGAATGTGGCCGGCCGGGTAAAAGAGATCTTTGTTATACCCGGCTCGCCCGATGACGACCGTACTATTCTGCTTGCGGGCGCCAACTCGATCGAGGCGAGGCATGCCGGCGCCTGGAAAACCAACAAATGCCCTGCCGGAGTTAAGTATATAACGCAATACGCCGGAGGTTACGACAGCGTTCATAAGAGATTTATTCTTTATGCTATCAGCGGCAGGTCAAATTATAATCCTTCCGGAGATATATCCGGCATTTATTATTCTTCAGATGAAGGCCAGACATGGGAGAACCGCCAATCGGGCATTCTCCGATTAGGATTAAATGTCGGTGAGCAGCCGGAATGGCGTTCTTTAGGCGTTAGCGCTTTCCATCCGGGAACAATATATCTTTCCTTCAGTAACTTATTGATCGGCGCCGACACTTTTTCCATGGGCATTGTCAAGAGCGTGGATTACGGAAAAACATGGAAGTTTTCCTGGAAAGATCTGCTGACAAAATATAAAAATATTTCTGCCGCCAATTATACAGGAGGCTGGATCGACGAGCGTTTTGATCCGATGTGGGGCGAGAACCCTTTTTGTTTTGGCGTATCGCCGCAGGATCCCGATATCTGTTATACTACAGACTACGGACGGGTTGCCAGGACGGTTAACGGCGGACAGACATGGTCGCAATGTTATACCAGGTCCGATGGGAAAGGCGGATGGAGTACCACAGGCATTGATGTTACCACGGGATATGGAGTAGTAACGGATCCCTTCGATAGCGCGCATATTTTTTTACCTACAACTGATATTGGATTGATGGAAAGTATTGACAACGGACAAAGCTGGAGAAGCTGTACTAAGGATAATGGCGTTCCTGAGCAATGGGTGAATACTACCTATTGCCTGAAATTTGATAAAGAGATTAAAGGAAAAGCATGGGCGACAATGAGCAATGTACATGATCTGCCTCGTGATAAAATGTTTAAGAATAATGGCGTTTCAGGTTATGACGGCGGCATACTGTTGACGCTGGATGCCGGTAGATCATGGAAGCCTGTAGGCGCGTCGATAGGCCCCGGCGCGGTAACCGATCTGTTAATCGATCCCGCTTCTCCGAAGGGTCAGAGGGTCCTGTATGCTTGTGTGTTTGGAAAAGGATTGTATAAGTCTGTTGATGATGGTTTTACATGGGCTAAGAAAAATGCCGGACTTCCGGGTAGGGAGCCTTTTGTCTGGAGAATAATAAAAAGGGCGGCAGACAATGTCTTATTCCTGATTGTCAGTCGCCGGAATACCGACGGTAGTTTTGGCAACGACGGCGATGGCGCAGTATATCGTTCCGACGACGCCGCCGAAACCTGGAAGCGGCTATCGCTTCCTCGGGGCGTTAATGGACCTGTAAGTATGGCGATTGATCCTGACGATCCGAAGAGATTAATTCTTTCGGCATGGGGAAGGCCGCAGGCCGAGCGCTTTTCTTCCGATACTTCAGGCGGAATATATTTATCAGAAAATGACGGAAGATCATGGACATGCGTATTGCAAGATCAACATATCCATGATATCACAATAGACAATATAAATAAAGTATACTATGCCTGTGGTTTCAATAGCGCAGCATATCGGTCGGAGGACCGCGGCGGCGGCTGGACGCGTATAAAAGGATATGATTTTAAATGGGGGAAAAGAGTGGATCCCGATCCCCGTAATCCCAATAAGATCTTTATATCCACTTTTGGAGGAGGCGTATGGCATGGTCCGGCGCTTGGCGATCCTGATACGCATGAACATTTATTTTCTCCTTCATATCCTTCGCCATTCAGCGTTTACTGAAATCCCTTCGCAAGCAGGGCGGCGACGGCTTCATAGACAGCTATTTGCAGAGCGGGCTAAAGCGTTTACTTGTTATGGCGCTGACGAAATAAAACGCTCACAGTAACTTCATTGGACAGGATTATTTTTTTATAAGAGAAATGTAATTAGTAGCTTACGAGTTCAATGGTAGAAATTCTCCAAGACAAAGACCTGATTGCTGCTTCCCGGCAGGGAAATGAAGAGGCTTTTCGCGTGCTTTTTGATAAGTACTGGCATGATTTGTATAAGATCGCCATTAAAAGGGTTGGTTCGCCTGAAGATGTTAAAGATATTCTGCAAGAGGTTTTTTTATCGCTCTGGAATAATATCTTAAATGTGAAAGTCAATGATTCCCTGGGCGGGTACCTATATGTTTCTTTGAGAAATAAAATATTGAATTATTATTGTCATCAGGAAACGCGCCTCAAAGCGCTTGCGCGTCAGCGTTTTTTGGCCGTTGAATCTGAGAACCAGGCATGGGCTAATTTGTATACCAAGGAAATGCGGCAATTTATAGCGCAACAGGTTGAGCGCCTGCCCGGTCAGATGAGACAGATATACATCCTGAGCCGGGAAGAACGCCTTACTCATGCAGAGATCGCTGCATTGATGGGGCTGGCGCCTCAGACCGTTAAGAATCAGCTTTACAGGGCTCTTCAAAGAATACGGGGCGGTTTAAATGCCATTGATCCGCAATTAAGCATTTTGTTCCTTCTCTCTACATTATACCGGGAAATTTCTGAATAGCGCGGGAAAATAATTCTTCTGATTTAATGGTACTTTTTCATTTTTCAACTGTTAAGGATAATAAAGCTTGCAGGAATGGAAGAGTTGAAAGACCTGATCAGGAAATATAATGAGGGCGCCTGCTCTCCCGAAGAGAAGGCGTTTGTCGAGCATTGGTACCAGTTTTTTGACTGGAAAAGCGCTGAAGAAGCGTCAGATGCCGAATTGCTTCAGATGAAAGAAGAGGTATGGGCGCTGCTTAAGGATAAGGGAAATATCAATACATACGAACCGGCAGAGAAGCTGATTTCCCCGATCCGGCATTTCAGGCCCTGGCGCTATCTAACGGCTGCGATGATTATTGCCGCGGTTGCAGGGATAGGCTTATTCCGTTTTTATTTTAATGATCGGAAAGCGGCTGAGCCTATTTCCACGGCTGAGTCGGTTTCTTTCGATCCCGCGCCGGGCGCGAGTAAGGCGCGCCTGATACTTGCCGATGGGAAGGCATTGGCATTAGATTCTCTTGCAACAGGCTCATTGACCGAAGCGGATGGCACGGTGATAGATCAGCAATCGGGCAGGCTCGTTTATAAAAAGAATAAAAATGCCCCGGATGAAATTGTATTTAATACCCTTGTTGTCCCGCGAGGCGGAGAGTATCAGCTCTTATTATCTGACGGTAGTAAAGTATGGTTGAATGCCGCGTCTTCCATTCGCTATCCCACGCGATTTGCGTCGACAGAAAGGGTCGTCTATCTGAATGGAGAAGCTTACTTCGATGTAGAAAAAAATACGAAATCCCCTTTTAAAGTAATCACGGAAGACGGGGCGATGATAGAGGCGCTGGGCACCCGGTTTGACGTCATGGCGTACGATGATGAGAAGTCCGTTAAAGCCGTATTGGAATCAGGCATTGTGCGGGTAACAAGAGAGAACCGCGCTGTATTGCTTTCTCCCCGTCAGGAAGCCGAATGGCAAAGAGAAAAAAAAGATCTGCGCGTTAAGGAAGCGGACCTGGAGAAAACGCTTGCCTGGAAAAATGGTATGATACAATTCAGGGAAGATGATATAGCCTCTATCATGCGTCAAATAGCCAGATGGTATGATGTGGAAGTGATTTTTTCGGGACAGCGATCAGGAGGTCGTTATAATGGTTACATACGCAGACAGTCGAAATTGTCGAAAGTATTGGAAATTTTAAAAGAAGCAGGAGTGCAATGCAGATTAGAGAATAGAAAGTTGATTGTTGAGTAGCGTTGTGGATAGCATGTAAACCGATAGGTTGAAGATACAGGGAATTGCCTTGATTGACAATAAAACCGGAGACGTGGCAGCGTCTCCGGAAAGCTTTAAGGTCAAACAGGTAAACATAAAGGAAGTACGCTTATTGTTTAACCAAAACTGTTTCAAGTTATGAAAATTAACTGGACTTGCAAGCGCGGGCTAAAATTGTATCCAGCCTCCGCTTCATTAACTATGAGAATTATGAGGCTAACTGCAATTATCTTGCTTTCGGCATCTCTCAATGTGAGCGCGTCGGGGTTTTCTCAGGAAATCACATTGAACCTTAAGAATGTTCCTTTGGGAGAAGTTTTTAATGAGATCCAAAAACAGAGCGGGTATGTATTTTTCTACAATGCCAACCTGTTGAAAGAAATCCCGAGAGTGTCCCTCAAAACAAAACGTTCGGGTCTTACCGAAATGCTTGACAAATGCTTTGCTGATTTGCCGTTACATTATGTTATTATTGACAAAACGATCGTTGTAAAACCGCGAAAGCTTGCTCAGCAGGCGGCCACGGAACAGCAGGCTGCCGTTGCTGCGAATATTGTAGTCGAGGGTATTGTTAGCTCTTCCGACGGGGTTCCCCTGGTAGGCGCTTCGGTTAAATTGAAAGGGACGGCATTAGGGACGGTTACCGACGCCCAGGGCCGATTCTCGCTGAGTTTGCCGGAAAAAGGCGGGACGTTGACGATTTCTTATGTTGGCTACCAGTCTTTCGAGATTGCCGTTACGAAAGACCAGGTCATACAGGCGCGGCTTGTTGCGCTGGAATCGGCTATAGACGAAGTGGTAGTGGTAGGCTATGGCACGCAGAAAAAAAGCGATCTCACCGGCGCTATCAGTTCTGTAAAAGGAGCCGACCTGACGAATTTGCCGGTTCAGCGCGTAGATCAGGCCTTACAAGGTCGCGCATCCGGAATATATGTGTTGAACACAGATGGTTCTCCCGGCGGAAATACGATCATACGCGTCAGAGGGATGAACTCTATTAACGGAGGCAACGGGGCGCTTATCGTAATAGACGGACTGCAGGGGGGCAATCTCAATTCTCTCAATCCCAATGATATCGCATCCATAGAAATACTTAAAGATGCTTCTGCTACGGCGATTTACGGATCGCAGGGCGCTAATGGCGTCATTCTTATCACTACTAAATTGGGAAGAACCGGAAAACCGGTTATTAATTACGGTTATAACGTAGGAGTTCAGCAATTACGGAAGAAGCTTGATTTTATGGATGCCGCCGATTTTGCCAGAACAATGAATGCCGCGACAGCTATGGAGAATGGATCGGGCATCCCCCCTGAGCCCATCTTTACAGAAGCGGAAATTCAGGAATTTGAGAAAACGGGAGGAACCGATTGGCTTGATGTGATTTACCGTACTGCCGTAGTGCAAAACCACCAGCTCTCCATTAGCGGCGGATCGGAGAATGTCCGGTATCTTGTTTCCGGCGGATATCTTGATCAGCCGGGTATCCTGAAAGGATCTTCTTATAAACGATTGACCCTTCGCGCCAACCTGGAGGCAAACGTAAATAAATGGGCAGTTTTTGGTCTGAACTGGGCAGGTTCGAAAGAGGCTGGCAATACCACCCTGGCGGGAGACGGCAATCCTGAGGTAGACTGGAGGGGTAATCCGCTGAGTTCCGCGCTTCGTTGGGCGCCAACGGCAAAGCTGTACAATCCTGATGGCAGTTATGCCAATCATCCCTATTATGGGTCAAGCAGCGCGGGCAATCCTCTGGCAAACGCTATTGAACCCTATTTTGATAACAATACGGTCCGGAATAATATTAATACCTACCTGGATTTCAAGATTCTTGAAGGGCTGAAGTTCAGGGTTTCCCTGGGAGGATTGTTTACCAACGTCAATAACCTTGATTATTATAACAGGAAAACAAAACATGGATTGTCCAGGAATGGATATGGAGAATCCTATACAGAGTTCACGAAGCGCTATCAGAATTCGAATATTTTAACTTACGATAAAACATTCGGTTCGCATCATTTTACGGTTACCGGCGTGGCGGAGCAGCAGTATGAACGGGGAAATATTGCTTCTCTCGTTGCAGAAAATTTTCTGTCTGACGAGACCAGGATATATGATCTGGGCGCAGCCTTGAATACAGTGAATGCTTCCAGCGCTTATGAAAGGGTTCTCAATTCTTATCTCGGTAGGATCCATTATGCTTTTGCAAATAAATACCTGTTTACAGCCAGTTTCAGGGCCGATGGATCTTCTGTATTCGGCGAACATAATAAATGGGGCTATTTCCCTTCCATGTCCCTGGCCTGGAACCTTGGCGCAGAATCTTTTATTCAGGACCTTGATGTTTTTTCGGAACTGAAACTCAGGGGAAGCTGGGGAATAACCGGTAACCAGGCCATTTCTGCTTACCAGACTATTGCGAAAGTAAGTTCAGGGTATAATTATCCTTATAATGGAACAGATATTACCGATATCGGTTTTCGGGTGACTGCGGCTGCTAATCCTAACCTCAAATGGGAGAGCACTACGCAAACCAATATAGGGCTCGATTTTTCCCTGTTCAGGAACCGGCTGAACGGATCTTTGGATTATTATATGAAAACAACCCGGGATTTGCTCATGCCGCGTCAGTTAGCGACCATGACCGGATTGGCCAGCGTTATCGATAATGTTGGATCAGTTGAGAATAAGGGAATCGATTTCTCTATTAACGGCGATATCTTTACGGGAGCGTTGAGATGGAATTCCGGATTTACTATTTCGGCAAACAGGAATAAGACGCTGGATATCGGAGATAATCCTTACTTAAAATATGTCACTACCTTAGGCGGATTCGGCATAGACGGCGGCCTTCTTTATCTGAAAAAAGGCGAACCGTTTGGGCAGATGTACGGATATGGATATGAAGGGATCTGGAGCGTAAAGGAAGCTGCGGAGGCCGCTGCTTACGGCCAATTGCCTGGCGATCCGAAATATACCGATTATAATAAGGATGGAGTTATCGATGCGGGCGATCGGATGGTGATAGGCAATGCGCTGCCCGACTATGTATTTGGATGGAATAACAGGTTTAGCTTTAGAAATTTTGACCTGACATTTCTTATTCAGGGCGTTCAAGGCAACGATGTATTCAATACCCCGCAGATCAGGTTGGAATCCACGTACGAAGGCAAGAGTAAAAGGCTGCTCGACAGGTGGACGCCCGAAAACCAGAATACGGATATTCCTGCCTTTACCGATGAACTTACAAGGATTAACGCTAATCTCGTTAATAAGATAGCTATCCCGGGAAATGAGGTCAACCAGACCAGTCACTTCGTCGAGAATGGTTCGTATATACGTTTGAAAAACATCAATCTTAGCTATTCGCTTTCGCCGTTCATATATAAAAAGCTAGGGATTTCCGGCGTAAGGCTATATTTCAGCGGGATGAACCTGATCACGATTACAAACTATTCAGGCTTTGATCCAGAGGTAAGCTCCTTTAAGGGTAACGATGCGCGTATCGGAATAGATTTCAGCAATTACCCTACTTCCAAGGTGTACACGTTCGGTATTGATGTTTCATTTTAAAACTCCTTAACATGAGAAAGCAAATTATTCGCTCGATAATATATTTTTTCTTCCTTTTCTTATGCGCGGCGGTTTCCAGTTGCAAAAAACTAGTAGAGCGCCCTATCAGTATAAATACTCCGGATAACTATTACAATACTCCCGGTCAGATAGAATCAGCTTATGCCGCGGCCATGAATGAGCTATATAATGAGTGGGGAGGGTACAATGGCGCAGGGAACGATATCTTTATTAATGACGACCAGTATTATGGGGGAGACCTCAATATTACCAGCTCCCATGGAGATAATGCGTGGGCAATGCATTACGGAGCGTTATTGAACATCAATATGGCTTTGAAGGCTATCAAGAATGGAAATTTGACTGCTGTGAACAGCGATGTGATTAACCAGTTGGAGGGGCAGGGAAGATTCCTTAGGGCCTACAATTATTTTATGCTGGTAAGAATGTTTGGCGGCGTGCCGCTGTTGACCGAAGACTCGCCTGATCCTGTAACGGAGCAAATTGGCCGGTCTTCTATTGCTGAAACATATGCATTGATCGAGTCCGATTTTACCGATGCTATCGCTAAGCTTCCCGATAGCTGGTCCGGTAAACCCGGCAAACCGACCAAGGGCGCCGCTAAGAGCCTTTTGGCTAAAGCATATCTTACCATGGCCACCGCGCCGATGAATGAAACCGCTAATTATGCAAAGGCTGCGGCTCTTGCTGCGGAAGTAATGCAATCAGGCATCTACCGCTTGGAAACCGACGTCAATGACGTTTTTCAGGATAGTCATAAATACGGCCCTGAAATTATATGGAGCCTGAATGCGAACGATGTAGACAGGGCTACCGATCATCATACTTATGCTCCCGATTTTTTAGGAGGATGGAGCGGAGGAAGGGTAGAGCCTGCTTTTGAACAGAATTTCCCTATTCAATCTCGAAAAAAAGCCTATCTTTTTTATGAGTATAACGGCCTTCCTTATACTGATCCGTCCTGGTCGCCAGATAATTATCCCTTTATACAAAAATACCTTAATGTTTCTGCAGAAGATTTTTCGAAAGGAAAATCCATTATGAATATTCCCATCATCAGGTTTGCAGACGTATTGCTGATATATGCCGAAGCAAAAAACAAAATGAACGGCGGCCCTACCCAGGACGCAGTCGATGCGATCAACCTGGTAAGGCACAGAGCGAATGGAAATGTTTCCAATCCCGCTTATCCGGATCTCGCCGTCGCTATGACGGAAGAAGCGTTTGATGAGGCTGTTATACAGGAAAGGAGTTTGGAGCTTTGTTTTGAAATGGATCGTTGGTTTGATATGGTAAGAAAGCGTATTGTTCGCGAAAAGAATCCAACATACGCGCAAAACTTTACAGAAGACGATTATCTTTTCCCAATCCCTGAACTGGATCTGAGGTTAAACGGCAAACTGGTTCAGAATCCCGGGTATCCTTCTCCCTGATTGGGCCCTTGCAATAAAGCGCGCCCCCTTACTTATTTTATATTAATATTGAATGCAGAGCGAAAAGGATATTTTACAAATACCGCATTATCCAAAAAGCGCTGTCCAGGATCAACTGGCCTGGACAGCGTTTCGTCAGGGCAACGTTGAAGCCTTTGATCTTCTTTATCATCGCTATTTTAACCTGCTTTTGAATAAAAGCCGCAGGCTATGCGCTGATAAAGAAATGATCAGAGATTGTATTCAGGATCTGTTTGCTGAAATATGGAAGAACCGGTTAAGCCTCTCGACGCCCCGATCGGTCAAAGCCTACCTGCTGAGCGCTATTTATAGAAAACTGCTTAGGCGTCTGCGAGAGAAACGATCCAGGGAGAAACAGTTGCGTATTGCTGATACGATTGTTCATTCTGCGGAGGAAAAGATAATTATAGAGCAAACCAGTTCATTGCGATCCCGTCAGTTGGTCCGCGCAGTAGGAGAACTTACAAAAAGGCAACGACAGGCTTTGTCTTTAAAATTTTATGCCGGTATGAGCTACCCTGAAATTGCCGATAGAATGGCTATTTCCAAAAGGTCTGTTTACAATATGGTGGCCAAAGCCATCAGCAATCTGCAAGCGGAGTTGTACGAGCGGGCGATAAAAAATAAATAATTGTCTATGATGATCTTTTATGCTATCAGGCTTTTGCCAATACTGATAATAACAGGGCTTGTTCATCTTGAATCATTTGCTCAGCGCATCACGAGAGGCCCCTATCTCAATGCCGTTACGGATCGGTCGGCAGTGATCCGGTGGAGAACGGATAAAGCGGTAAAAGGACTGCTGGTATGGAGCGCCGAAGGCATGCGATTCGATAAAAAGATAAAAGAAAAAATTCGCTCAACAGAACACGAGATCAAGGCGGACGATCTGGTCTCGGGCACAAAGTATTATTACCGCACAGCCTCTGCACGGGACAGGCGCCTAACGGTCGATTCGGCGCAGTTCTTCCGCACGGCGCCTCTACGCGGGTCTCAGGAGCCGGTGCGGATATGGGCTTTGGGAGATTTTGGCAACGGATCGAAAAATCAATATGATTGTTATCGCGCTATGCTTTCTATCGCCGGCGATCATCTTCCTGACGCATGGATATGGCTTGGCGATAATGCTTATGATGCGGGTAGAGACGATGAGTACCAGAAAAATGTGTTTGAAGTATACGGAAGATCTTTTTTTCAGTATACTCCTGTCTACCCTTCGCCGGGTAACCACGACTATAAGGACAAAAGGGAAAATGGCGCTTCAGAAATTGCCTATTACAAATTATTTACAGTTCCGAAGCAAGGAGAGGGCGGCGGCGTTCCTTCGGAAACATCGGCTTACTATTCTTTTGACTACGGAAATGTGCATCTCGTTTCGCTAAATTCAGAAGAAGAAACAGAGAATGGGTTTACCGTGTCAGATACGTTGAGCAATCAGGTAACCTGGTTAAAGAAGGACCTGGAGGAAAATCGCAGTACCTGGACAGTCGTTTATCTACATCGACCCCCATATACGGGAGCGGGATCGCATAATGCTGATATTGAAAAAGACCTCATAGCGCTAAGAAAGAACCTTGTTCCTGTTTTGGAGAGATATAGCGTAGACCTCGTGGTTGCAGGGCACAGTCATGTATATGAACGAACCTATCCCCTGGTTGGGCATTACGGTCCATCGAACACGTTCGACCCGGAGAAACATATTGCCAGGTATCCGGTATCGGGTAGCAAAAGCCAAAGGGGCATTGTTTATATCGTTGCGGGATCAGGCGGGCAGATCGATAATAATGAGAAGGGAATCCCTCATCCTGCAACCGCCCATTACAATAACGATATAGGCGGCTCCCTGCTGCTCGATTTTTCTGCAAACAGGTTGGGTGGCCGATGGGTCAGCGCAACCGGAGAAGTGGGAGACAGTTTCTTTATTGAAAAATAAAAAATTCAACAACTGCTCGTCTATTTTTTCAAACTCGCCATATCAATCACAAAGCGATATTTTACGTCGCCTTTTAACAGTCTTTCGTAGGCGTTGTTGATGTCCTGTATGTTGATGAGTTCAATGTCGGCCGTGATATTGTGTTTGCCGCAGAAGTCTAACATTTCCTGGGTTTCGGCAATGCTTCCGATCGTTGATCCGGCGAAGTTTTTCCGGGCCGGGATAAGGCTGAACGGCGCGATGGGCAAAGGATGTTCCGGCGCGCCTACCAA
>JAEUVR010000244.1 GCA_016786785.1 Chitinophagaceae bacterium | reverse complement strand
TGGAACTGGCGCTTCCATTGGAGCAGTTCACGGAAGTTGGTTTTATGTCGCTGGAGCGCGTGAGAGCGCCCCGCCCGGACATGCCGGAACTTTCCTGGTACTGGCCTGCGGAAAATGTGCGCGGACATTACAAAATAACTGGCGCCAATCGCGAGTCTTCGCCTGCATACACGCCCACGGTGTTGCCTAAGAATCTTGTTGATGAAAAGCCGGTAGCGCCTGCCGGTTCGCTGGCTAAAGAGATAGCGGAACTGCCAAAATGGGCTTGGACGGAGTCGGAGCGGAAGTCTTTAGGCGTTACTGCTATGTGGGATAAGTCTATTCAATCGCGCAGGGCGGCATTTGCTGAAAAAGAAAAACTGGACTGGCGGAAAGTGAATACGTTGAAAGACTGGGAAGCCTTTCGCAGTAAAAGAATAGCTGCATTCGAGAACTGGATAGGCGCGATGCCTGAGCGTACGCCGTTAAAAGAAACCATAACCAGGCGATTAAATTATGGCGATGGATTCGTGATTGAAAACATTGTCTTTGAAAGCCGCCCAAATTTTTTGGTGACGGCCAACCTCTATCTTCCGGAAAAACCCACCGGCAAAATTCCCGCCGTTGTATTGATACATGCCCATCATGCGCCGAAAACGCAGCTTGAGCTTCAGGATATGGGCATGACCTGGGCGCGCGCAGGCGTTGCCGTACTCGTGATGGATCAGATCAACGGCGGCGAACGTTCACAGAGCCAGCCGCGCTGGGCCCGCGAGAGTTATTTCGGTAGATATGCTACGGGCAATCAACTTTATCTTGCCGGGGAAAGCCTTATTAAATGGATGTCCTGGGATATCATGCGGGGCATCGATCTGCTGGAGACCAGGCCCTATATTGATACCAAGCGTATTGCTTTGGTGGGCGCCGTCGCCGGCGGCGGCGATCCTGCGGCAGTGACCGCCAACCTCGACCCGCGCGTTGCGGCTGTCGTGCCTTTTTGTTTTGGCGATGCCAGCCCCGAAGCGCATTATACCCAGCTTCCCCGGAAATATGATTTCGAAACCGCCGATCCCGGAGGGGGCGACTGGGAGACCAGTCGTGCGCTGCCCAATAGTATTAGCCAGCAGTTTTTCCCCTGGTTTTTATGCGCCGCCGGAGCGCCCCGCCCCTTTGTCTTTGCCTTTGAGCTGGAATGGCCAAAAACAATAGAGGATCAGTCGGCCTGGGCTCGCTATAAAAAAGTCTACGAGCTGACGGACGCAAGAGAGAACCTGGGAGAAGTGGATGGTATCGGTCCCTTTCCCGGAGCCGGAGAGACCAACCAGATCAGCGTTTATCTTCGCCAGCGCGTGGACGATAATTTGCACCGGATGCTTCAGTTCCCCATAGCCCCTACCGAATATCATAATATGCGACCGGAAAAGGAACTGATGTGCCTGACGCCGGAAGTGGCAAGGGCATACAAACCGCGGACGGTGGTATCCTTGTTAAAGAACATGGCGGTAGAACGCCTCGAAGTTTCCCGTTCGGCGCGTGAGGGGCTTGCTCCTGCGCAACGCAAAACAGCGATTAAGGAATCGCTTAAACAGAAGCTGGGCGATATCGATCCTGTCCGCTCGCCGACGGCGAGTAAATTATGGGATAAACAATATGCCGATTTTACCCTGGAGGCTTCAACCGTTACAACGGAACCTGGCATAACGCTGCCTGTCTTCCTGCTCAAGTCTAAAACTGGTTCCAAACAACGCCCTGTTGTGATCGCTCTTGCGGAAGGCGGCAAGGAAAAATTTCTTTCGCTGCGTTCCAATGAAATATCCTCCCTGCTGAAAAAAGGCATTACGGTATGTTTGCCTGATCTGCGCGGTAATGGAGAATTAAATGATATGACAACAAGAGGCCCTGAGGTCATGAACAGACCGGCAAGCGAACTGATGCTCGGAACCAGTTTAACGGGATTGCGTTTGAAAGATACGCGGACCATCATGCGTTGGCTGGCTAAACGTCCGGATATTGATTCCAAAAAAATAGCTTTATGGGGCGATTCGTTTTCCGATCCCAATGCGCCGGACTACCAGTTCGATCAGAGCCCCGGACAACGCCCCGGCCCTGTGCCTCAACGCCAGGCCGAGCCCTTAGGCCCCTTCCTGGCGATGCTTACTGCTTTTTATGAAGATGGCGTTGCCGCTGTCGCTGGCAGCGGGGGATTGGTTTCCTTTATGTCGGCGCTGGACGACAGGTTCTGCCATATTCCACAGGACGTAATTGTTCCGGGCATCCTGGAAACGACGGATCTTGGAGAAATAGCGGCATTCATCGCTCCCCGGCCCCTGTTGTTGGAAAACATGGTCGACGGGCTTAACAAAAAAGTATCGCTGGGCGTTATGGAGCAGGAATACGGTAGGAGCGGAGACAATCTGTTGTTGCGGGAGTCGTCCGAAGAAAATCTCTCGATAACTGACTGGCTTTCTAGTAGCCTGCTGGCAAAATGACCCTGGATATTTATGCGATCTTCCGCATACCCGTACCCGGACACGCTAAACCGTAGTTTCAAGTCAAACGCCAGCGCCGTTCTAAAGAGAAATAGGTAATCTTTTCCAGATAAAAACTACCTTGTCCTCATTACCTCAATCTGAGACCAATAAAATCCTTTATTGGTTCAGGATCTGGGGTATTTGCGTATAAGGATATCAGTGAAGCAATAGATGTTATTCACGAATGGCATATCAGGGCGTCAATGATTGCCTGGTAGCGCTAAGCGTTCTTATCAAATCTTTAAAAGTTTGCAATGAAAAATCTTGTAATTCTTTTTGCTATTGCCGCAAGCTTTCAGGCTGCCGGCGCCAAGACTGCAGGGATCAATCGCTACGAATACGCCGCTAAAGCGATTGATAGTACGCCGTCAAAGGTTGGAAATATTTCTGTTCCCGCCGCCTCGGGGCCGCTGATTATCGACGGCAAACCTGATGAAGCTTTCTGGCGCTCTGCTGTCGTGATACCGCTGGTAAATCCGGATATACCCGGACACGAACAAGGAGGAGAAGCGCGCAGCGCAGTACGCGGGAATTATCTGTGTTTTAGCGCCCGGGTTCCGGAGTCTGATCGACTGGTGGTTCGATCGACAGGCATTAATCCGACCTGGGAGCGGGAAGACCTGCTGGCATGGCGGTTTAAGATATATTCCAAAACCAGGAAAAAAAGCGATTTTTTTACGATTGCTGTCAATGCGTTTGGCGCAATAAGCGTTTTTGAAAACGCTTCGCATTACATTGGAAGCATGGGCGATGATGTGATCAATTCCGTAACGAGCAAAGCAGCAATAGGCGGCTCTGTGATTCAGGGCAATACAATTTTAAACGCGCCTATTGGAGCGCCGCTTGACTTGGCTAAGAGGGCGCTTGTTGCCGCCGCCATTGATAAGAACGGGTGGACGGTAGAGTTGGCGCTTCCATTGGAACAGTTCCAGGACGACGGTTTTATGTGGTTGGAACGCGTGAGGGCTCCTCGTCCGGACATGCCCGAGCTTACCTGGCACTGGCCTGCGGAAAATGTGCGCGGACACTACACTATAGCCGGCGCCAATCAGGAGCCTTCGCCTGAATACAAGCCTACTGACTTACCAAAGAATCTTGCAGATAAAGCGCCGGCCCCGCTCGCCAGTCCGCTGGCTAAAGAGATAGCAGACCTGCCCAAATGGGTTTGGAGCGAATCAGAGCGGAAATCTTTGGGCGTTACTTCCATGTGGGATAATTCCATTCAATCGCGGATGTCGGCATTTGCTGAAAAGGAAAAGCTCGACTGGCGCAAGGTGAACACGTTGAAAGACTGGGAATCTTTTCGCAGTAAAAGAATAGCCGCATTCGAGAACTGGATAGGCCCCATGCCCGAGCGTACGCCATTAAAAGACACGGTAACCAGGCGATTAAATTATGGCGACGGGTTCGTGATTGAAAATATCGTCTTTGAAAGCCGCCCAAGTTTTTTGGTGACGGCCAATCTCTATCTTCCGGAAAAACCCTCCGGTAAAATTCCCGCCGTGGTATTGGTGCATGCTCACCATGCGCCGAAAACCCAGGCTGAGCTTCAGGATATGGGCATGACCTGGGCGCGCGCAGGGGTTGCCGTACTTGTGATGGATCAGATCAGCGGCGGCGAACGTTCGCAGAGTCAGCCGCGCTGGGCCCGCGAGAGTTATTTTGGCAGATATGCTACGGGCAACCAGCTCTATCTGGCCGGCGAAAGTCTTATTAAATGGATGGCCTGGGATATCATGCGGGGGATTGATGTACTGGAGAAAAAGCCCTATATAGACGCCAAGCGAATTATCCTGGTAGGGGCCGTTGCGGGCGGCGGCGATCCTGCGGCGGTGACCGCTAACCTCGATCCGCGCATTGCGGCTGTCGTGCCTTTTAATTTTGGCGATGCCAGCCCCGAAGCGCACTATACCGAACTTCCCCGTAAATATGATTTTGAAACCGCCGATCCCGGAGGGGGGGATTGGGAGACCAGTCGCGCGCTGCCAAACAGTATTAGTCAGCAGTTTTTCCCCTGGTTTTTATGCGCCGCCGGAGCGCCGCGCCCGTTTATCTTTGCCTTTGAGCTGGAATGGCCGAAAACAGTGGAGAATGAGTCGGCCTGGCCCCGTTATAAAAAGGTCTACGAGCTGACGGGCGCCAGGGAGAACCTGGGAGAAGTGAATGGCATCGGCGCTTTTCCCGGAGCAGGCGAGACCAATCAGGTCAGCGTATATCTTCGCCAACATGTGGATGATAATTTACACCGGATGCTTCAGTTCCCGATAGCGCGGACGGAGTATCACAATGTGCGACCCGAGAAGGAACTGATGTGCCTGACGCCGGAAGTGGCAAGGGCATACAAACCCCAGACTGTAGTATCCTTGTTGAAGAACATGGCAGTTCAACGCCTCGAAGCTTCCCGTTCGGCGCGCCAAGGGCTTGATGCTGCGCAACGCAAAACAGCGATTAAGGAATCGCTTAAACAGAAGCTTGGCGATATTGATCCTGTCCGCTCGCCGACGGCGCGTAAGCTATGGGATAAACAATATGCCGATTTTACGTTGGAAGCTTCAACCATTATCACGGAGCCTGGCATAACGCTGCCTGTGTTTTTGCTTAAGTCCAAAACGGGTTCCAAACAACGCCCTGTTGTGATCGCCCTGGCTGAAGGCGGTAAGGAAAACTTTCTTGCTCTGCGTTCCAATGAAATATCCGCCTTGCTGAAAAAAGGCATTATTGTATGTTTGCCTGATCTGCGCGGCAATGGGGAGCTGAATGACAGGACAACCCGGCTACCTGGAATTATGGGCAACTCTTCCACGGAGCTGATGCTGGGAACCAGCTTAACGGGACTACGGTTGAAAGATACGCGGGCCATCATGCGCTGGCTGGCTAAACGTTCGGATATTGATTCCAAAAAAATAGCTTTATGGGGCGACTCGTTTTCCGATCCCAATGCGCCGGATTACCGGTTCGATCAGAGTCCGGGACAACGTCCCGGTCCTGTGCCTCAACGCCAGGCCGAGCCTTTAGGCCCCTTCCTTGCCATGCTTACCGCTTTTTATGAAGATGGCGTTGCCGCTGTTGCCGGCAGCGGGGGACTGGTTTCTTTTATGTCTGCGCTGGACGACAGGTTCTGTCATATTCCACAGGACGTAATTGTTCCTGGCATCCTGGAAACCACGGACCTTGGAGAAATAGCGGCATTCATCGCTCCCCGGCCCCTGTTGCTTGAAAACATGGTCGACGGGCTGAACAAAAAAGTGTCGCTGGGCGCTATGGAGCAGGAATACGGAAAGAGCGGGGACAACCTGTTGTTACGCGAGTCGCCCGAAGAAAATTTATCAATGGCAGACTGGCTTTCTAGTCGCCTGCAGGCAAAATAAAAAGATTGATAAACAAGGGTTGGGAAAAACATAAACCTAAACTTATTAGACGCAAATGGCGCCGGGAACTGCAAGCAGACCGGATATTTTGGGGTGGCATGTCATTTGTAAAACATAGCGTTGGTGTATTTCATTCTATTGTTTATCGTCTAAAAATCATTATTATGCCAAGTACCAAAAAAGCGCCGTCAGGCAAGATGAGAACCAGCAGAACCAACGCTTCTGCAGGTATGGGTAATACGTATTTGGAAAAATTTTTTGTGGACGCCCTTAAAGATATTTATTGGGCGGAGAAGCATCTTACCAAAGCGTTGCCCAAAATGAAGAAAGCGGCTACAACAGAAGAGTTAAAAGACGCTATCGAAGAACATCTCGGACAAACCGAAGAGCATGTAAGCCGTTTGGAGCAGGTTTTTGAAATGTTGGATAAAAAGGCCCAGGCCAAAAAATGCGATGCGATGGAAGGGTTGGTAAAAGAAGCGGAAAGCGTCGTAGAAGAAACGGAAAGCGGAACGATGACGCGGGATGTGGGCATCATTATCTCCTCTCAAAAAGTAGAACATTATGAGATTGCGGCTTATGGAGGCCTGGCTCAACTTGCCCATACGATGGGACTGGAAGATGTTGCGGCTATCTTAGCCAAGACGCTGGAAGAAGAAAAGCAAGCGGACAGCAAGCTGTCGGAAATAGCTGAAAACGATATTAATTGGGAAGCCGAACAGGAAGATATGGAAGAAGAATAGGCATTCCTGTTGCAAACGTTGTATGATTCTTTCAAATGCTGATGATGCATTATTCTTTCATAAGCGGAAAGGCCTGGTTTCAGGTCTTTTTGCTTTTTGGCCCTTTTCTTTCATATTTGTAGTCCGGTGCAAGGGCGGCAGTTTATATTCAATATTCCGGTCGACCTCAATCGGGGAAATAAAATATACAATCGCTCCTAATTATGACTATACAAAAATCGACATTGTTTGTCTTGTTATTAACGATATGGTTTGCGGGTAAGCTCGACGCTCAGCAAACGCCCGTATGGGATGATACAAATAAATCAAGTTGGCCCCCGGAAATGGAACTTGTCGGGATTCCTTCATCGGCAGATGGGGCAAAACAAAAAGCATATGTATACCGCTCAAAAAATAAAAACTCCCAGCCCTTAATTGTAAGCCTTCATACCTGGAGCGGCGATTATACGCAGCAGGACCCGCTGGTTAGCGAAATCCTGGCGCGGGGATATAATTATATTCATCCTGATTTTCGCGGGCCGAACAATACGCCATCGGCTACCGGCAGCAAGCTGGTAGTTGCCGATATTGATGATGCTATACGGTTTGCCGTTAAATACACAAATGCCGATCCCCAAAATGTGCATGTTATCGGCGTATCAGGCGGCGGGATGGCTACTTTGCTGGCTTATATGAATGTAACTTACCCGGTACAGAGTTTCTCCGCCTGGGCGCCGATCTCCGACGTGGAAGCATTTTATTGGGAATCCATAGGCAGGAAGCAAAAATACGCCGGCGATGTGTTGAGATCCGTTTCATCTGATAGCGTGTTCAATGCGGAAGAAGCGTTGCGGCGTTCTCCGCTGGCGCAAAAGTTTCCGATAGCATTGCGTAAGGGTTCGAGACTGTTCATATATGAGGGGGTGCATGACGGGTATACAGGATCTGTGCCGATCACCCATTCCATCAATATGTATAATCGTCTGGTAGGAGAATTAAAATACGGTTCTTCATCGTTGCCTGATATTATGGAAAGATCGCGTCAGGATCGCGATCTCGTTTCGGAGCAGGAAACGATCAGCCTGGTTACCAGGCGCTACAATCCCGCCGCCGACCCAAAGGAGAAAATAAACGACAGGGCGATCTATTTGCACAGGCATTACGGCGATATCAGCCTGACCCTATTTGAAGGCGGCCATGAACAATTGCCCAACGCGCTTTCTTTGGTTCCGATCGACGGGCAAGCGGCGGGGCTGAATCGCAATATTTTTACTCTTGGCGATTCCAACGGACAGATGCCTGGCGGTTGGGTAGATCAGCTAAGACTGCTCATGCCTGCGTCTGATATTTTTAATATCTCTAAAAGTGGAAATACTATTGGATTTGATAACGGAGGAGAGAAAGCGCTGAACACATTGCGTAATATCGATCAGTATATAGGTAACGCTAAAGAAAATATCGGCCGGAACAAATATGATTACTTTATTTTCTGCCTTGGGACCAATGACGCTAAGGCTGAGTTTGCAGGGAAGCAGCAGGAGGTTATTGCAAATTTTGAAAAGCTTATTGGCAGGATAAAGGCCAATCAATACCTGAGAAGATCAAAACCCCGGTTTGTATTTGTGACGCCTCCGCCCATAGGGACGAAGGGAATACAGGAAAAATATAAAGGAGGAAATGAAAGGCTTTCTGTATTAATTCCAAAGTTTACGGAAATAGCGCAAAAACATGGTTTCATCGTGGTGGATATTTACTCCCCTTTGCAGCAGGCGTTCCAGATCTATGCTTCCGACGGCGTGCACATGACGGCCGCAGGGCAAAAAATCATTGCGCAAAGAATATTGGCGTCTATCCTGCAGCTTGAGCAAGAGCCGGGATCAGCGCATTAGTAGCTGCATGACCTGGGGCCTTACTCTGTGCGCAATGATTTTTATGCTGTATTAATTCTTTCCATTAAAATTATACCGGAGCGTTACGCCGAAAGTTCTCGGGTCGCCTAGTACGCCTGCATAGTGGCCGGCATTCCCGCCTGCCACAAGAAGCTGTTCAAAATAATCCTGGTCCAGCAGGTTCCGCCCCCAGATAAAGGCCGATAATCCTATATTGGATCTGAACCCTGATCTTCCGTTCACTATGGCATAGCCGTCAATGTTCAGGTAAGCCGAAGGCGAAGCGCTGGAAGAAAAAGAAGAGCGGTAAAAGCCGTCGAGCGCGATAAAGAACCTGCCTGGTTTTCCGAGAAATGCCGCAGGAACGCTATATTCCCCGCCCAGCGTTCCCGACCATTTTGAGATGCCCGGCAGGTTGCCTCCCGATACATCTTTGAATGCGACCTGTACGCCTTCGATGGTCTGGCCGGTTTCTTCCAGCGGCAGCGGCGCATTGGTGAATTTGATATATTTCCCGGTAGCGTAGGAAACAGCGCCGAAGAATGAGAAGCTGGAGTTGGACCTGTAATTGAAGTCGAGCTCTGCGCCATTCACCCGCACTTTATCGGCATTCGCAATATATCCGCGGTTAACCCCCAATTCAGCCGCCTGCACATTGGTCTGGTAGTCTTTGATATCCGAATTATAAACGGATAAATTAAGGGTAAATCCATTAACTGGAATGGTTTTGATGCCTATCTCATAATGCTTGGTATACTCCGGTCTGATCACGGCGAGAGAAGTATCGGCGGCGCCGTTCTTGGATGGGAGGCCCGCTACGTTTACGCCAACCGGTTTAAAACTGGTTGAGTAGCTGGCAAAAGCATTCACCCTGGCGCTTGGTTTGAAGGCCAGGGTCAGTTGATAAGTGAGGTTTCTTTCATCTGCATACGCAGTATAAGCCTGGCTGGAGTACACGCTATTCTTCAGCGCGATCAGGTTAGGATCATCTGTCTGCAGGCCTCCATATGCTTTCCTGTCGTACACAACTTTTTTCTGGTCGTAGTTATAACGAATGCCTGGGAGGATATGCCATTTTTCGGCGATGGTAAAATCGAGGTTTGCAAACGCCGCAGCGCTTAACGACTTGATAGACGCTTTTGTGTTGATGCCATACCCTTCGAACAGTCCCGGCGTTTCCCAGTTGGAGCTGGTTGAACTCTTGGAAAAGCGCCATTGCGCATTACCGGATTCTTCGGTCCCATTGATCTTCACTTCCTGGTCAATAAGAAATAGTCCTGCTACGCCGCTCAGGCGCTCGGAAAGTTCGCCGGCATACCGGATTTCCTGCGACCAGTTTCTGTGTTTTGCGGGGTTCTGTGATTTTGACAGCGCCTGCAGACCGGTAAAATCGCGGTCGTTCGACGGGTTCCAGTTCCAGTAGCGCCAGGCGGTTGTCGAAGTGAGCGTGCCCGGCCCGATCTTGGCGTCGATATTTATTGAGGCGCCTCCGAGATCATTTCCCGAATTCCAGGGCGTATCATGGTCAATCAACCGGTCGAACGGATTGAGGCTGGGCAGCGTATAGTTCAGGTCGGAGATAATAGCGTTAAACTGGCGGTAAGCGGCGCGTTTGGTTTGTACAACTCCAGCTACAACCTGCGCATAACCATCGGGGCGCTGCCAGGAGTTGTCGGTCGACAGCGTTATGGCCGCCTTCCTGGAAATATTATACAGCAACTGGAATTTAAAGCCAAGATTATTGATATCATTGGTTGCCTTGCCTGTGCGTGTATTTTCAATTACGCCGTTGCGTTGCGTGCCGGAGAACGATAAGCGGGCGGCGAGCGCGCGGCTGAGCGGGCCCGTTAGCGAGGCTTTCGCCTGTACAAATCCATAATTGCCATAGCTTACCTCGAAATTGCCTCCGGGCTTAAAACTGGGTTTGCGGGTAGTGATGTTTACGGCGCCGGAAGTGGTATTCTTTCCGAATAAAGTCCCCTGGGGGCCTCGTAATACCTCCACCCGTTCAATATCAATGAAATCCAGCGTGGCGGCTGCAGGACGCGCAAAATAAACGCCGTCTACATAAATTCCCACGCCCGGATCAAGCCCGTCGTTTGTCAGCCCGAACGGAGAGCCAAGTCCCCGGATATTCACGCCGGTATTGCGGGGATTGGAAGTGTATAGTTGCAGGGAAGGCACAAATTCCTTCACCCGGTTTACATTAAATGCCCCTGATTCCTCTATCTGCGTACCGCTGACCACGGAGATGGGGATGGGCACGTCCTGCAACACTTCGTTGCGGCGTCGGGAAGTGATGACAATGGTATCCCTGTAAAATACTGCTTCCAGCCGTATCAGCAGATCGTGTATAATGGCGTTTTTGATTTGTATACTCCTGGAATTGTATCCTACAGATGAAGCTGTAAGCGTCAGGGGAAATGCTTCTGTTTCGCTGACGACAAGAGAAAAATAACCGGAGGAGTCGGTTACCGTGCCCGCTGATGTTCCTTTTACGGATATGCTTACGAATGGGATACCCTCATTGTTTTCGTTGACTACGCGGCCCGAAACCTGGGCGAGCGCTAAAAAAGGCAGTAATGATCCTATAAGTGCGATAAACTGTTTCATGTGTTCGTTGTTCTGGAGATAATTAATTTACTATACTATTTTAGTAGACTATTTATTGAAAATGATTGATTGTAGCATCCGTTGGTATTCTTTGCGCGGATATGCTTACAATGGAGTTTTTTCTAAAGAAATAAGAAAGTTTTGGGAGATAAAATTATACCCGACAACATCGGGCGTCAAAGAAGAAGCGGGAGCGAGGCGGTATAATCTGGCGCATATTATAATTTGAATGCAAAGCAAATGGATTTTTATTAGTCCACCAAATTAATATACTAATATTTTTTGACTATGCCGCTAACCCGTTCGCGGTCAATCCGGTTTATGGGCGGGCTTGCCGGCAGAGAATAGCCGGGAACAGCTGCGTCCCATTAAGCGTCGCTCATATAAATATTGCGTTCCGATTGATGACATCTGGCAATTTTCCCGATATATGGTAGACGGCCGCTCCCTGGCCGCATATCATTTCTATGGCATCAGCATTATTAAAAAGTAAAAAACAATTAGATGAGAAAATTATTTTTTGTTCCTGTAATGGTTTTATTCGTACTAGGCGTAAAAGCGCAAAAACCAGCTCTTCCAGTAGCGTTTGGGGTAAGAGCAGGCTTGAATTTTCCGGATGCCAAAATAAAGTATTCGGGAAGGACGATCAAGGGAACCGGCATCATCGGCTTTCATTTTGGCGGATTCGCCGAATTGAATGTTACTGAAAAGATATCTTTTCAACCGGAGCTTTTATTCTCGAATTTTGGGGCAAAAACCCCTGATGGCAGGACTAAAACCACGCTTAATTATATCAGTATTCCCTTGTTGGCGAAATATAATTATTCTCATTTCGGGTTTTATATAGGGCCGCAACTAGGGCTTTTGGCCAGCGCCAAACTGAAGTTTGAAGGAGAGACCAGGGATGCGAAAAAAGACATAAAGTCTTTCGATCTATCCGGGTTATTAGGGGCGGAGTACAGGCTGGAATCCGGTCTCGGCTTTAGCGTGCGATATGCATTGAGCATGACCAGTATCGCAAAGAACAAATCCTATAAGGAACATCACAATATCTTCCAGATCGGGGCGCTGTACCGGTTGTAG